>NZ_CP193934.1:1372142-1706428 GCF_050859505.1 Rasiella sp. SM2506
ATACATGTAGTTGTAGCTGGTTGAAGTAAAAATAAGCGACTCATTTCTTTTCAACAAAATATATACCCTTTAAATGTATGAAGTATCACGACTTTTATAAATTACGACTTACAAAGTGCTATTTAATATGCTGAAAAATAATGTGTTACACTTATAATGAAGTAGAGGTGGATGATTTTCTTTTGCCCTGCGTTATAAAAAAGTACCTTTATTCTTAAGTATTATAAGCTACTAATAGATTCTTATAAGTACTATAAAACGAGTACACAGCCCTATGTTTCATAGAATTAGTTTTGTTTTTTTGTTTATTTTCAGCACCTATAGTGCTGGTGCTCAGACTATGGATGTACAGAGGCTTCAGCAAAATTCTTATGAGGATCTTATCGATTTGTTCGATGAAACTGTTAGGGACACCTTAAATGCGAAAGCAATAGCAAAAGCATACATACTAAAAGCCAAAGCGGATATCGATAGTACAAAAATGGCTCGTGGATACCAACGTATGGCTTTTGTGTCAGAGATTAAAGAAGCGGTTGCTTATTTAGATACTACTATTGCATTGTCTAAAAACAGCACCCATGCCAATTTTCCAGCTACGGGATATTTGTTTAAATCCTATTATTTATACATATCGGAAAAGTATGAAGAAAGTCTTCAAAATGCTGTCACGGCATACCAATACGCCAAAAAGAAAAAGAATGTAGACCAGCAAATAACGGCCCTACACCAAATAAACGGGGTAAACGAATTATGGGGTGATTATGAAAAAGCCTTAGAAACTGAGTTGGTAACAAGAGAACTGCTTTTTCAGAATAAAAAATCTGAACTATTTGCAGAAAATTATCTTGCATCCCTTGAAGGTATTGGTAATTGCTTTGTGCGCTTACGCAAACCAGACTCTGCGTTGGTATACTACCAAAAAGGGATTGTAGAAGCGCTCAAAAATAAAGATACAATCACCTATCACGCATTTGTTTCTAAAAGTGGAAATGCACTGGCTGTAAAAGGAAAGTACCGTGCAGCAAGAGATAGTTTGCAGAAAGCCCATATCTACAAAGAGTATTTTATTAATAGTTACGAAACCCAGTACAATTATTATATGGGAACCGTTTATATGGCCGAAAATAATACAGCCTTAGGTATACATTATTTTAAAAAAGTAGATTCTATATATGCAGCCAAAAAAGTCCTGTACCCTGAATTACCTGAAGTGTATGATAAACTGGTAGGATATTATAAGGCGAACGGCGACCAGCAAACACAACTTCTATATATGCAAAAGCTGGTAGATGTAGTAAAGAAAATTGATGCAAAGCGTGTAAATGTAAAAAGTAAAATAGCCGAAGAATACGAAATACCGTTGCTGTTAGAAGAAAAAAATGAGCTTATTATCCAATTGGAAAAAACAAATGCTGCCTCGCGAAAAACTGTTTGGGGTATAGGAGGAGTATTGATAATAAGCCTGCTAGTATTGTTGTATTATATAAGAAGGCAGCGGCTCTTTAAAAAACGGTTTCAAAAGCTAATGGAGCAGCAAGAAGAAGCTGAAATGAAGCTGGAAGTTCCAAATACCAGCGAAGCTGAAACTACATCGCAAGTCTTAGATATTTCAGAAGAAATTGTGGCCGATATTATGAAGCAACTAGAAGTTTTTGAGCGTGAAAAACAATTTCTTTCTAGTAAAGTTAAACTTACGGCCCTTGCTAAAGCTTGTAATACTAATTCTACATACCTGTCTAAGGTGATTAACCTTAAAAAGGGTAAGAACTTTTCAACCTACATAAACGAGCTTAGAGTTCACTATTCATTTAATGAACTTAAGACTAATTCGGTTTTTAGAAAATATACCATAAAAGCTATCGCTGCAGAATGCGGTTTTAAAAGTGCGGAGTCTTTTTCAAAGGCTTTTTATAAGAAAAATGGTATTTATCCTTCCTACTATATTAAGCAATTAGAACAAAATAAGACATAAAAAAAGCGGAACATACAGTGTTCCGCTTTTTTCTATGGTTGCAGTTTTATCTACATTTTTCCATCATAACGTTTAACGGCTTTCAAAAGATCTTTTTCATTATTTAAATCCAATGCGTTGTCTTTAACGTACTCTTTTATTTCATCCTTTTTACTGCCAAATACCTTTAGTTTCTTATTTCTAGAGCTTGGCATTTCGTAAAACTTACCGTCTTTAGTAGCTAAATAGTAGGTAATGTCATCAGTAAATTTTGCCGGAGTATCTGTAGTAATAGAACTAGTTGCTTTTCTCTCAGGCTTAAAATCTTTTTTCATTTTCTTGTAAAGATCTACACCGTTGCCTTCATAAAGAACCTGAAAATAGCCACCACCTTCAACGCCACCTTTATAAGGAGCGAAAATATAGATGTCTTTCATAATCTTCACAAAAATTTCAGGAGACTTAGTAAGTACTTTCGCTTCTGTATCTGGGGAAGCAAGAGATTCTTTTATTTCCATCTCATCTGCCACTGCATTATAGCGTAGGGCAATATCGTTTGCCAGTAACTCTTTGCCTTCGTAAACATTCCCTAATAAGTAACTAGGGTGATTGTAAGGAGTTCCTGTATAACTACTTGTGTCTAAGAAATCAACATCTTTGTTTTCTCGTTTAATAAATTCGTCTACTTGAAAAAGGCCACTAGTAAATCTTCTGTTGTCATAACCAGTTTGAGCAATCATGCTTCCACTGAAAAATAAAACTGCTAGTAGTGTAAAAATTGAGTTCTGTTTCATAATATTTATTTTAGGGTATTGTAATATGCCACCAGTTTTTCCAAACTGTAATCTTTGTTGATGTTTAATTTATTTTCTTTTACGTATTTTTTTAATTGCTTGTTGTGCGAAGGAAAAGATTTTAATTTTCTATTTCTTGAACCAGACAGCTCAATAGGTGCTCCATTTACAGGAACTAAATACAATTCTTCATCACCTTTATAAGTAGGAGGTACGTCCTGTGCTACGCTGTTAATAGCTTTTTTACCTTCAATAAACTCTTTTGTAAGCTTTTCATACAAATGATACTTTTCACCCTCGTGTAAAACTTTGAAATAGCCGCTCTTTACATCGTCGGTTGTGGGTTTCATATATACATACACGTCGTTTAAAATACGTACGTAAATATCTGCATCTCTCTTTAAAACCTTTGCTTGTGCATCTGCCATAGACATACTTGATTTTACTTCTAGCTCATCTCTTAAAACATTATATCGCAACGCTACATTGCTGGCTACGACACTTCCGTTTTTATAAATATTTCCAGATTTAAAGTTTTCTTCGGCATATGGTGTCCCTGAGCGGGTAATATCGGTATTAATGCTAATGCTTTTATTGGTTAGATAATCATTAGTAGAAGGAGTGTCTACTCCTTTTTGAGCTGTTGCATTAAAAATGAATACTAAGCTAAGAACGGTAAAAAGGTTTTTCATGTTGAAAATTTAAGTTTAAAATTTTTTTACTCTGAAAAGATGTTTCAAAAGTATTGACTAAGTTCAAGTTCAGCAACTGTGTTGCAATAAAAATGCCAAAAGCTAGTCTGATTTTATAAATGACGACTTTTGGCAGGTCTTGAAGATTCAAATATCTTGACAGAAACGCAAAACTAAAGTCACAGAACAATATTTATTGTTAAATGCAGGTTAAAAATTCATTCAGATTGATTATTTAACAGTTGTCTCTGCTTGGCCAAAGATGTGTACATCACGCTGTGGAAATGGAATTACGATTCCTGCAGCCTCTAAACGGGATTTTCCTTCTTCCAAAATATGAAAACGAAGATTCCAGAAATCTGCAATATTGGCCCAATACCTTACTGAGATATTTACAGAGCTATCTGCAAGGGCAACCACAACTATTTGAGGCATTTTTCCCTCAATTTGTAATACTGTTTCTTGTTCATTCACCAACTTCATTAAAATCTCTTTAGCAAGCTTCACATCACAACTATAACTTATTCCAAAGGTTAAATTTTCTCTTCGCAGTTCTTCTTCTGTATAATTTATAATATTTTCGTTGCTAAGTTTCCCATTGGGTAGAATCGCTAATTGATTCCCCCAAGTGTTGAGTTTGGTATTAAAAATTGAAATTTCCTTCACGGTGCCTTCAATTCCCTGCGCTGCAATAAAATCACCAACTTTAAAGGGTTTTAAAAATAATATAAGCACGCCTCCAGCAAAATTTGCCAAAGAACCTTGCAAGGCAAGCCCAATGGCCAAACCTGCAGCACCAATAATTGTAATTAACGAAGCAGACTCTACCCCTAATTGCGTAATAACCACGACAAAGAGGACAATTTTAAGTCCCCAGTTAATTAAACTCTCTATAAATTTTTCTAAGGTTACATCGTAGTCTTTTTTCAAAAAAAACTTCGCGACTACACGGTTAATAAATTTTATAATCCAAAGCCCAAAAATAAGGAGGACAATTGCTAAAACTATGTTTGGGAGATAGTCAATGAGTTTTTGACCATACTTATTTAAGATATCTTCTGCATTTTCAAATGTGTTCATATTTTATTCTGAAATTTTAAGAGTTTCTAAAGCTTTTTCAACCGTTTTTACGGGTAGGCGGCATGCGTTGTTTACACATACATAAATGAATGTTTCCTCTTCGGGAAATCTTCCTTCCAAAAGGTAGCTGTCACTTTCTTTTTCTGAAGCTGCTATTAAAGCATTTGGAAGGTAGTGTTGGTTTAATTCTACTAATTTTTCTGAAGCATTCTTTCCGGAGATTACAATCTCATAATAGTTAAACTGATGGTTTTCCAAAAGATCGAGCCAATTTGAAAAAACACCAGGATATTTTGTTGCGTCTGGTAATACGTTTTTTAGCATTTGATCGCTCGTGCTACGGAAGAGAGGAGCATCAAAATAGTGCGCAAGCTTAAACAGGTTTTTTGCCATGATAGAGTTGGAAGAGGAGATTACGTTATCCCGATACTCTATAGTGCGCGTTACCAATTTTGTGTCTTTGTTGGATGTAAAGTAAAACATCCCTTTTTCTTCAGTATAAAAATGTGTAAAGCTATAGTCTGCCAATTGTTTAGACAGATCCAGCCATTGCTCGTCCATAGTTACTTCATAGAGGGCAATGTAGGCTTCTATTACTGCTGCATAATCTTCTAAATAGCCATTAATGGTACTTTTGCCATCCTTATAGCTATGATACAGTCCTTGGTCACTTTTTAGTTGTTTATTTTTAATGAAAGTAGCATTTTTTAACGCTGCCTCCAGATATGTCTTTTTTGAAAATGCTTTATACGCATCTACATATCCTTTTATCATAAGAGCATTCCAGGAGGTAAGTGTTTTATCGTCCAGCCTTGGTTTAGGACGTTTGTTGCGATATGCTACTAATGTAGTACGCCAGGTATCTTTCTTTTCTTGTAATTGAGAAACAGAAATATTATGCTCATTCGCAATAATACTATCGTTTTTAGTCCTTATAAGGACATAACGATTTTCCCATTTTCCAAACGCATTCACATTATAATAGGAAGCAAAAAGTTTAAAATCTGTAGAGAGGATTTGTTGTAATTCTTCCTTTGTGTACGTATAAAAAGCACCTTCTTCAAGTACTCCATTTTCAGTGGTACTGTCGGCATCCAGGGATGAGTAAAAAGTTCCTTCTTCCGAAGTCATCTCTCTTTCTATATAAGTAAGCGTTTCAGTAACCACATCTTTATATAAAGGATTTTTAGTTAAAATATACGCTTTGCTATAGAGGCTCACCAACTGGGCATTATCATACAGCATTTTTTCAAAATGAGGAACATGCCATTTTTCATCCACACTATATCTTGCAAAACCACCGCCAATAGCGTCATACAGGCCGCCATAAGCCATTTTATCCAGAGTGTTAGTTACGTGAGAAATGAGCGCTTTGTCATTTGTGCGTACTCCTTTTCTAAGTAAATACTCCAAATTATTGGGCATCATAAACTTAGGGGCTCCCTTAGTGCCTCCATAAGGAAGGTCGAAGGATACTTTTAAACTATCCAGAGCAGCCGAAGCATTAAAGTTTGTAATGACCGCATCGTCTGTATTGCGTTCTATCAAATCCATACTTTTAATACCTTCTTCTAGACGTGTTGCATAGGTTATTAATTTTTCAGGATCGGTTTTATAAAGTTCTTGAATTTGTTCAATACTAGCAATCCAATCATTTTTCTTAAAATAAGTTCCGCCCCAAACAGGTCTGCCATCGGGGAGAATAATTACGTTAAGAGGCCAGCCGGCACTTCCCGTCATTAATTGTACGGCATTAATATATACCTGGTCAATATCTGGTCTTTCTTCTCGGTCTACTTTAATATTTATAAAGTTTTGATTCATAACAGCAGCAACGGTAGAGTCTTCAAAACTTTCCTTTTCCATAACATGACACCAGTGACAAGCTGCGTAGCCAATACTTACAATAATTAACTTATTTTCTTTCTTTGCTTTTTGGAGCACCTCTTCATTCCAGGGATTCCAGTTTACAGGATTGTGAGCATGTTGTAAAAGGTAGGGGCTGGTTTCAGTAGCTAATGCGTTTGTATATTTAGGAGTGGTCACAGATTCTTTTTTTGAAGAGTTGCAGGAGACGAAGGTGAGTAATAGTAGAAGAATGGAAGCGTACTTAAACATCTTAGAAAATTTAAAAGCAAAAATACGCTTTTGGAACCTTCAAGAGCGTATTTTTTAAAGGTTTACAATGTTATTGTACTTCAAATGAAATTTTCACATTCACGCGAAACTCTGTTACATTGTCTCCATTAACAATCACACTTTGTTCGCGAACATATGCCGAACGTATATTTTTTACGCTTTTCCCAGCGTGTTTTACGGCGTTTCTTATAGCGTCCTCAAAACTGTCGGTGCTATTTGCCATTACTTCAATTACTTTTAAAATTGCCATTATTTCTGTTTTTTTAAGTTAGAAATTTAAGGTACAATAAAGCCAGGCTGTTTTTCTGAAAATTAAGTTAATACTTTAATTCAAGTTTTTAATGTGAATGAATTCTATAGAAACTATCCATTTACAGCTTCTACAGCTAACACTCTGCCTTGAAGCATGTCTTTAAGCATGGTTTCAATACCATTTTTTAAAGTTACAGTAGAAGAGGGGCAACCACTACAAGCACCTTGTAAGATTACTTTTACCGTTTTAGTGTCTTCATTAAAGGAGTCGAAGGCAATATGACCACCGTCACTAGCCACAGCTGGTTTTACGTATTCGTCTAGTATGGCTACAATCTCTTTGTCAAAATCGCTTAATTCTTTTGCCGTTATTTTTGTTGAAGCAGAACTTTGTTGCGTTTTTTGCTGAAGAATAGCATCATTTAGAACCACCTTGCCTTCAGCAATATAATTTGTAATAAATTCTCTAAGTTCCATCGTAATGTCCTGCCATTCTACTACGTTGTATTTCATAATAGAAACATAGTTGGCACTAATAAATACTTCTTTTACAAACGGAAAACCAAACAAAGCCGTCGCAAGAGGCGCTTGGATTGCGTCGTCTATATTTTTAAATTCGAAGATGCCATCTACCAAAGGCTTGTTGGCAACAAATTTCACAACTGTAGGGTTTGGGGTGCTTTCAGCATAAACGGTGACGGGTACTTTTTTAACCGAGGTTGCATCTGTAATCACTTCTTTACCACTATTTAAATACATGGCGATAGCTTCTGAAACATCTTCCTGTACAGCATCCCAACTCACAATAGTATATTTTTCAATAGCAATAAAATTTTGAGAAATATAAACTGTTTTTACAAAAGGTAGGTGAAATAATTCCTGTGCTAAAGGACTTGGCTTAGCTTCATCTATATTTTTAAATTCGTAACTATTGTTTCTGGTCAAGAAGCTATTGGCAACAAATTTTAATATGTCTTTGTTGTTTGTTGGTTGCGTAGAAATGTTAAATTGCGACATTATTTACTTTTTTTTGCAAAACTATGAAACAAAACCGTCGTAATCGATATATTTGACACTTAACAGGATTTTTTATGAAAAAATT
The DNA here is from genome assembly GCF_050859505.1 of Rasiella sp. SM2506. GTDB lineage: Bacteria > Bacteroidota > Bacteroidia > Flavobacteriales > Flavobacteriaceae > Marinirhabdus. Next base: position 1,380,153 of record NZ_CP193934.1, read on the forward strand.
ATTACTTCTATCCTTACTGCTCCTTACTTCAAATTTAATGCTTTCACAACAGGTTGATCTGTTTCAACAGTTTAATGGAAGATACGATTTTACTGGACTTGGCAACACTTTGAACCCTTCGGCAAACCCTTGCCAGTTGCTTGACAGTAGCTCGGCCGATTTAATCCTTCTTCCTACACAGAGCCTTGTTTCAGCACATTTATACTGGTCTGCACCCGGTCCTGGCGATTTTAACGTACGCCTAAACAATATTGCTGTTACTGCTAGTAGAACTTTCAGTCTTATATCAGGAGTAGGTACTGAATATTTTGGTGGCTATGCCGATGTAACAAATGTTGTATCCTTAACGGGAAGTGGCCAATATACATTTTCTGATATGCAAATAGATCTTGCAGCTTCTAATGCGTGTAATAATGGCACCGATTTTGGAGGCTGGGCGATGTATGTTATTTATGAAGACCCTTCACTACTCCTTAACCAAATAAGCCTGTTTGATGGTTTGGAGTTTGTTTCTGGAACCAATCCTCTGTTAGAGATTACGTTGAGCAATATAGATGCCTCAAGTGATGAATTAGCAAAAATTGGTTTTTTAGCATGGGAAGGAGACTTGCCAAACCCTATTAATGAGTCTCTTAGAATTAATGGAGTGTTAATAAGTAATGCTCTGAACCCTGTTGATAATGCCTTCAATGGAACCAATAGTTATACTGGATCCATCCAATTATATAATATGGACCTAGATGTTTATGATCTAGAAGGGATTGTTATGCCAGGGGATACTAGTATTAATATTGCACTTACGTCTAGTCAGGATTTTGTGATGGTGAATAACCTGATCACCAGTGTAAACTCAGAAATACCGGATGCAACTATCGTAATAGACAATCTTGGTGTGCTATGCCAAAACCGTGATATTAATGTTAATTATACGGTGTACAATGTAAATAGTACTGCGTTATTGCCTGCGAATACCCCAATCGCTTTTTATGTAAATAATGCTTTAGTGGGACAATCTTTAACCGTTGGCGATATTCCTATAGATGGTTCTGAAAGTGGCGTTATTACTTTAAACCTGCCGGTTGCAACGCCACCCGTATTCGATTTAAAAGCCGTAGTGGACGATGTTGGAAACGGAACAGGAATTGTTGCCGAAACCAACGAAGACAACAATGAATTTATTCTGCCTGTAGATTTAAATGAAACTATTCAGTTTTTAGGGGATGATATAGATAGTTGTATAGGTTTAACAGTGACGCTGGATACCGGTGTTGTTGATCCTGCATTTTCTTTTGAGTGGTATTTTAATGGTGTTCTTATTGTGGGTGAGAATGACCCTACCCTGGATGTTACTGTAAATGGTACCTATAGAGCCGTTGTCACACAAGGGCTTTGTACTGCAATAGATAGTGTTGACGTGTTTTTTAATGTACAACCTGTAATTGAAAATCCAGCTATCGATTTATTTCAGTGTAACGCAAATGGCGACACAGGATTTTTTGACCTAACCCAGAACGATCCAATTGTATTAGGTGGTCAAGACCCAGCAGATTTTAATGTTACGTATCATTTAAATCAGGATGATGCAAATACAGGAGCGAATCGAATTATTACAGCCCCTGCATATCAAATAACTACATTGCCCCTACAGCCAATATTCGTTAGAGTTGAAGAATTGTCGGGAACATGTTCGGCTACCGATGAATTTTTTATACAGTTCGACATGGTGACCGCTGGTCCCATGACAAATATTACTGACCTCTGCGATCCTAACTCTGATGGAAGCGTAGTAGTGGATTTAAGAGCTTTGAAAAATGCTGAAGCATTAAATGGTCAAAGCATTTTTGATTTTTCAGTAAGCTATCATCCAACACAATTGGATGCAACGAATGGTACCAATGCACTTCTCAATCCATACAATGTAACCACATCACCTGAAACTATCTTTGTTCGTGTTGCAAATAATGACAGTCCACCAGGAAGTTGTGGTGCTACCAGTAGTTTTCAAATAGAATTCTTCGCTGCACCCGTGTTAACACAACCCACAGTGTTAGAAGTTTGTGACGAAGCTCCCAATGATGGTTTTGCTGCATTTGATTTAACTACCAAAGATGATGAGATTACAGGTTCAAATCCTGAAGCAGTAGTATCCTATTATATAGATCCTAATGATGCGCAAAATGGAGTAAACCGAATACGAAACCCCACAATGTTTGTAAATACAAACATATTTATCCAGACCATTTATGCAAGAGCCGATAATATAAATAGTATTGATTGCTTCAACGTTATTGAATTAGATCTTCAGGTAAATGAGAGTCCAACCATTACAAATCGTATTACGGATTACGTTCTTTGCGATAATGATCAGGACGGAGTGGAAGAATTCGATTTAACGAGCAAAGAAGATGAAATAGCCAATACGTTGGTAAACCTTACCTTCAGTTATCATAACAACAGAGCCGATGCTATTGCTGGTACTCCTTTTATTGCTAATCCTACTATGTATAATAGTGGAGGGGAGACTATCTGGGTTCGTGTTGAGAATGTTGCCGATTGTTTCACGGTAGGCATGTTTGATCTGGTTGTGGATACAGTTCCAGAATTTGTTGAGGTTCCTCAGTTTGAGCAGTGCGATGATAATGGAGATGGAGTAGAAGATTTCGATTTAAATACCCAGAACGCTGCCATTGTGAATCGCAATAGAGATTTGAGCGTTACCTACCACCCTACAGAACAGGATGCGATGGACGCAACTGCTTTTTTATCTATTCCTTATACAAGTTCCGGTGAGGTGATTTGGGTACGTGTAGAGAGTAACACCCGTGGTTGTTACGGAGTATTTGATATGGAACTTATAATTGTGGAGCGTCCAGAGATATTCCAGCCAGATCCTTTGGTGTTCTGTGACGATGATAATGACGGTTTTGGAGAGTTTATTCTTACCGATGCCGACGACCAGGTTGTAAATGGTAATCCTGCAGGGAACCTGGAGGTGAGCTATCACGAATTATTAGTAGATGCTCAAAATAATGTAAACCCATTAACGAGTCCCTATGAAAATATTAGAAACCCCCAAATACTGTACGTTCGTTTGACGAATATTGCTACAGGCTGTTATAGCACTACTACCTTGGAACTTATTGTGGAAGAGACCCCACAGATATCCAACCCGGATCCTTTGGAGGAATGTGATGATGATGGCGATGGTGAAGTTATCTTTAACCTAACCGATGCAGTACCACAGATCTTGTCTGGCCTTACAGGCGGACCTTATGATATAACCTATTTTGTAGATGCTGCCCTTACCAATGCCATAACGAACCCAACCGCCTATTCTAATATAAGGAACCCTCAGACCATTTATATCACGGTTCGAGATTCTGACGAGACATGTGAAGCACAAACAGAACTTTTATTAATTGTAAACCTTCCACCTACGCTTAACGAGCCCTTGCCGTATACAAAATGTGACGTAAATAATCCTGGGGACCAGACAGAAGAATTCGACCTTACCACTAGGATAGGGGAGATTACGGGTGGTGATCCAACGATATCTGTGAGTTTTTATTTAAACGTTTTAGATGCACAGGCGGGAACTAATGCCATTACAAATCCAACAACGTTCAGTAATACAGAGAATCCTCAGGATATTTATATTCGAGGGGAGTCGGCTTCTAATTGTGAAGAAGTAGGAGCGCCTAACGGTTTGGTGTTGGAACTGCGTGTGGAGAGTATCCCAAATGTCGTGGATCCTACCCCATTAGAGGTGTGCGATGTAGACAATGATGGGGTTGCAGATTTTAACCTAATAACCAAGGATGCAGAGATCGCCAATGGAGGTGCTGGCATTACCGTTACCTATTACGAAACACGATTAGATGCAGAGAATGGAACATTTGCACTTGTGAGCCCTTACCGAAATATTACTTTAGATAGACAGACGGTATATGCGCGAGCTACTTTCAGTATGGCACCCAATGACAATTTATGTTTTAAAGTGGTGGAGTTAGACCTTATCGTACTTCCTACCCCACAACTACCCTTAACAATAGAACCAATTATAGCCTGTGAGGAAGGCGGGACGACCCTATTCGATCTTACCGAAAGAGAAGAAGTGATATTAAATGGTTTGGATCCATTAATTTTCACGGTAAGCTATCACGTATTAGAAACTGAGGCACTAAATGGTACTAATGCCATTTCGATGCCTACAGAATATCGTAACATAGACAATCCGCAAACCATCTATGTACGTGTAGCTGGCAATACTAATGATAACTTGTGTGCCTCTATTGGTGAGTTTGAAATTATAGTACGTGAACCCCCAGTAGCAATCCTGCCAGTCCCTTTTACCAAGTGCGACGATTTGGGTGAACTCAATGATGGGATGACGGTGTTCGATCTTACGGAGAAGAATGAAGAGATTACGGGCCCATCCACTCCCGGTGTAAATGTGAATTATTATGTTAGTGAACAGGATGCAGAAGATGGCATTAACCCAATAGATCCTGCAACGGCTTATACCAACACTAGCAATCCACAGATCATATTCGTGAGAGTGGATAATGTAGGAACAGACTGTAGTGCCTTTACAAGGATGGAACTTCGGGTAATTCCTAATCCAGTACCAGGTGTTCCAGATGCATTAATAGTATGTGATCAGGATGAAAACCCTATGGACGGGCTGTCTATATTCAACCTTACGGACAGCGCTGCGCAAATACAGAATGGCGCTAGTTGGTTATTGGAATACTACGAAACTTACGCAGACGCAGTGTTACAAGAGAACATGATTCTGAATACTACAGACTATCCCAACACGACCAACCCTCAAATAATATATGTGCGTGTTACCAATGACACAAGTGTGGATATGTGTTTTGAGATTGTTGAGCTGGAGCTTATAGTGAATCCAGCACCAGATGCTAGTGCCGAGGTTACACCATTGGTGGAATGCCAATACCCTAATACAGGTCGTGCAGAGTTCAACCTTACCAGCAAGAAAGAAGAGATCCTGGGAACACAGAATCCTGAACTTTTCGAGGTGACCTATTATGAAACTTTTGTAGCTGCACAAGATCGGTTACCTATTCCGAATCCAGAGAGATATATGAATCTCCCCAATATGAATCCACAGACCATATTCGTAGGGATAGAAAATAAGGAGACTATGTGTTATATTACTATGCAGAGCTTTTTGATACGTGTGGACGATGGTGCTATTGCCAACACTCCAGTGGAGCCCTACACTATTTGTGACAATACAGATCCTAACGATGGGATAGCAGACTTTACCTTAGAAGATGCAGATCCAACTTCACAGGCACAGTTACTGCGTAATGAAATATTGGCAGGCAACGACCCAGGAGGTGAATTTATACTAACCTACCACGAAACCTTGGCCAATGCAGAAGCAGGTATCGATCCTTTGGGAAGTGTATATACCAATTTGGTAAACCCTCAGATAATTTATGCCCGTGTAGAGAATAGCGCAATAGATAATGAATGTTTTGCGACCGCAGAAGTGATTTTAAAGGTAGAACAACTGCCCGTTTTAACCCTTGAGGAAGAGTACAGGTTGTGTGTGGATGCCGATGGCTTTCCTATAGAGGCAGAGTTTGGAGGCCCGTCGCCACCAGTACTGGATACGGGGCTATCTCCAGATAAGTATATATTTGTATGGGAACTTAACGGTACGGTGCTCATTGGAGAAGTAGGACCTTCTATATTAGCAGTACAAGCAGGTGTGTATACGATAACGGTTACAGAACGTACCTCGGGTTGTATGCAGACGTATACCACGACGGTAATCCAAAGCTCTCCACCTACAAGTGTAGATGCGAATATTGTGAACGGAGCCTTTGCGGGCGAACATATCATAGAGGTTGCTACTACGGGAGATGGCGAATATGTATTCCAGTTGGATGATGGACCATTCCAGACAGAGAATGTGTTTAGAAATGTACCTCCTGGTGGCCATACCATCACCGTTCAGGATAGCAATGGATGTGGAAGTGCCGTTGTAGAAATTGGGATAGTAGATTATCCTAGATTTATGACCCCTAACCAAGATGGTTGGAACGACACCTGGAATATCATTGGTATTGCCGATGCTGATCCAGCGGCAAAAATTTATATATTTGATCGTCACGGGAAACTACTTAAGCAAATCAGTCCCCTTGGAGAAGGATGGGATGGTACTTATAATGGAAACCCATTGCCATCAAGCGATTACTGGTTCAGAGTGGACTACACAGAAGACGAAACCCAAAAAGAATTTAGGGGACATTTTACTCTAAAACGATAGCATTACTATGAAGCAGCTTACTAAAACATATCTATTACTTGCATTATTGGCATCCCCTTTTATCTATGCTCAAGATGGGATACCCGTATATTCAGATTATTTTGCTGACAATCTTTACTTGTTACATCCATCTATGGCTGGAGGAGCAGATTATGGTAAATTGAGATTAACGGCACGACAACAATGGTTTGATCAAGACGATGCTCCTAATGTCCAAACCTTAAGTTTTAATACAAGGCTTAGTGAGAGTTCGGGAATTGGTGCTATTATCTTTAATGATAAAAACGGTTTTCACTCTCAAACGGGAGGATTTTTGACGTATGCGCACCATCTCTCATTTTCTAGGAGGAGTTCAGAGTTAAATCAGCTTTCTTTTGGATTGAGTGCGGGAATTATTCAGTCTCAACTAGATGAAACTCAATTTGATCCAAACGATTTCGATCCAATAATTGCTGGGATTGTACAAAGTAGTTCTTATATAAATATAGATACAGGGGTTTCCTATAACTTAGGTAATTTTTCAAGCCACTTTACGGTGAAGAATCTTTTATTTCGAAATAGAAAATTGAATTCAGAGCAATTTGAACCTAACAATCAACGATCCTATAATCTTACTTCTGCCTATTTTATAGTACCCTCTAAAGGTCTTTGGGCGTATGAGCCGTCATTCCTATTTCAATGGAAAGAACGCACAGGAGAACAGACTATAGATGTTAATGCAAAAGTATATAGAGAATTAGACTTCGCACGAATTTGGGGAGGCTTGTCTTACCGAAGAAGTTTTGACGGTGCCGAATTTATAGACGGACAAGAAATTACAAATCAAAAACTTCAGTATTTTACACCTGTATTAGGGATAAATTACAAGAAATTTATAGTTGCATATACCTACTCTTTCCAGACGGGAAGTGTGCGATTTCAAAATGGCGGCTATCACCAAATAACGCTAGGTTATAATATCTTTGAAGGGAATATTGGACGAACATGGTCGCAGGATATGCAGTATAATGGTATGCTAAGACCCAACACTAAATAAAATGAAAACCCCCAATTTGGGGGTTTTTAAGTACTATACTTCTTGAGCAAACAGTAGTACGTATGTTACTGCCAGGTATAGTTTTTTCGTTTTGCCTGTTTCTTTAAAACTTGGATCATTGCGCTTTCTAAGGCATTGCTATTTTCTCCTTTATTTTTAGTTATGTAATTGCGTCTTTTGGTAGTTAGGGTCGCTATTTCATCCTGAATACGGGCACGCTCATTGCCTTGTTTTTCAACATAGCTTTTTATCTGGGCTGTAGTTTTTCCTTTTAGGTTGTCTGGCAGCTCTTCTTTTTTAAGCTTGGAATAGTCAAAATCTTTCTCTTTTTCAGCATCTACAAGATCCCACGTTTCGTTTTTATACAAATGAGAGCCTTTGGATATAGTCCGGCTTACGGCATTTGCTTTACTATACGATACAGCATTATCATCTTGCTCCTCTTGTAAGGCAATTTTATTTCTACCGTATGTTCCATAAGGAACATACGTTTGGTTTAGCTGAATATTAAGTTGTAAAATTAAATCGTCATAAGGCGAGGCAACGTGTACGGTGTGCTGGTTATGATCTATGGCCATATAATCGCCATACGTCAATATAGCGCCATCTTCCCAATTGGAATCTACGCCCTGTTTAAAATTCCCGCAAAAGATAGTATTTACTACAATGCCTTTTTCTTTAGCATCTGCAGCCGCATCTTTATAATGTATTTTTCCCTGGGTAAAAGATTCGTTCCCTGCTATAAAAATCATTTTGAGATCATCCTCATTTTTACCCCATTCCAAATCGTCTAAAGAAGCCTTTATTACAGTTCCGCAGTATTCGCTGCCACCATTCGTGGTCAGTGAAAATAATTCTTTTGAAATTGTATCTAAATCGTCTGTAAACGAGATAATTTTTCTTATAAATCCTTTTCCCTCACTTAGGCCATCATTGCCATATTCGTAGAGTGCAATTTCCAAGTTTGGGCGTTCTTGGTTAGAACGTGCTTGCGACAGTTCGTTCACGATTTCCCACAATTGAGCTTTTGCTTGATCAATAAGGCCGTCCATACTATTGCTGGTGTCTAACAATAAGGCTACTTTAATAGTATGTTTTTTTGAAACGGTAGCTGTCGCCTCAGCAATTGCTACAGCTGTTTTGTTCGTTTCGGTCTCGGCCTTGCAAGCGGTTATTCCCAGTACAAGAGCCAGTGCGAATAGGGTGTGTATTGTTTTCATGTTTCTTTATTTTAAGACATACCAAACCTACTTTCAACTTAATTCTTGTACAACTAGCGATGAGGGAAAGCACCCTTTGATTGCGTGAAAAAGACAGTTGTGTTAGGGAAACCACTAAAACTACTCCTTCTATTTTATACATCATAAAATTGTAACTTTAAAAAGTGTATCACAATATGTATGTTTACACTTTCAAAATAAGTATGAGAACCGTATTGCTATCTATTTTTATGTTTCTAATCCTGGGTACGGGATATGCACAGGTGCGTAAAACTTCAAAAGACTCCTTTGTGCTTAAAGGTGTTGTGGTTGAAGACGAAACCAATAAACCCATTGCAAGGGTAAATGTAGAAACAAATAATGGCGCATATACAACCACGAATGGGAATGGTGAATTCTCTATTTCGGTAGAAATTGGAGACGAATTAAGTATTAAAAGTGATGCCTTCAAAACGGTGTATTATACCATTAAGGATTCCCAAAAAATTACCATTAAGGTTCAAAAAGCTGAAGAGGGCGCAATACATGAACCTGTGGTTTCGAGTAGTTCTAAGAAGGATTTGTTTTCAGTGTATATAGATTCGGCTAAGGTATTTCTTAAAAAAGATGCTGGAAAGAGTATTGGATATGTTACGAAAGCATTGCAGCCGTATCGGGGTACTTCCGTAACAAAAAAACAAAATGCTATTGCCTTTGAAACCTTGGGTGATATAAACCTTTTCTGGAAACAGCCCGATCTAGCCATTGATAATTATAAGCGTAGTATTTCAGAAGTTGAAACCTTAGATGGACGTATAAAACTGGCACATGCTTTTAGGATGAATAGTAACTACCAGGAGAGCCTTTCGCTGAACAAAGAATTGCTGAAAGCTTCCTTAAGCAACTATCAAAAAGTAACTGTGTATGAAGGTTTGGGGGATGCGTATAAAGCTATTAACGACCATGTGAAGAGTGTTTTTAATTATCAAAAAGGATTGGATGTGGCAAATGCGCATCGTATCACTCCCAAGATAACCGACCTAAACTCTAAAATTGCCGAAGTGTATTCTATAAGCGGAGCCTCGGAAGAAGCAGCCCAGTATTTTGATAACTCCCTTAACCTCGCTCAAAAAGAAAATCCAAAACGAGCCGTAGAGGAAAAAAATAAGGTGGCCGATTTTTATAACCGAAACCGAAATTTTGACAAAGAAATTAAGCTGCGAAATGAAATTCTAAATGAGTTAAAAGATATCGACGATTCCGAAGCGGTAACCGAAGAAGTGCAAAACAGCCCATTAACACCGCAGCGGCAAAATTACTATACTGCCAATGCATATATTTCTCAGGACAGGTATAACGAAGCAATTCCGTATTTGGAGAAAAGTATTTCTGAAGCCGAATCTAAAGAAGACCTGGTGGTAGAGAAAGACGCTACCCGTAAACTATCTGAAGTTTATAAAGGAATAGGGAATTTCAGTAAAGCCGCCGAAAATTATGAACGCTATGTGGCTGTTTTAGACGAACTCTATGTTAAAAAAGAACAGGAATTATCTCAGGCTACTCGGTTTAACAAAGAAATTGCGCTAAAGCAAAACCGGATTACCAGTTTAGAGAACGAGCGTGAACTCAATGAAAGCCGATACAAACTGGCTTTCGAAAACCAAAATCTCATTCAAAAAAATAACCGTGTCCAGCAGTGGGTCATCGCGTCTTTGGTGCTCGTTGCGCTGCTGTTGCTATTTGCTGCCTACGCACAATACAAGAGCGTAAAACAACAACGGTACGCAAATAATGTGCTGGCCTTAAAATCGTTGCGCACACAAATGAATCCGCATTTTATATTCAATGCGTTAAATTCGGTGAATAGTTTTATTGCCATGAGCGATGAGCGTGCAGCCAATAAATATTTGAGTGAATTCTCACAATTAATGCGCAATGTGTTGGAAAATAGTGATGAGGATTTTATTCCGTTGCGCAAAGAAATTGAATTGCTGGAACTGTATGTAAAGTTAGAGCATTTCCGGTTTAAGGATAAATTTGACTATGCGATTACGGTAGATGAAAATTTGCAGCTTTCAGAGTTTGTGATTCCACCTATGTTATTGCAGCCTTATGTTGAAAACGCCGTCTGGCATGGACTTCGATATAAAGAAGAAAAAGGTGCTTTAACCATTCATTTTAAGCAATTAAATCCTGAAACGGTTATTATCACCATAACCGATGACGGTATAGGACGCACGAAATCTAAACTGCTAAAAACTGAAAACCAGAAGAAACAGAAGAGTAAAGGCATGGGAAATATTCAGAAAAGAATTACCATCTTAAACGAGATGCATAAAGACAAAGTAGCTGTGGCCATACACAATGTTTCTGAAAACGAAGAAGGCACTCAAGTTGTCTTAACGCTGAAAAAAGATTAAAATATCCCCACCCGGCCTCCCCAGACGGGAGGTGGAGCCACAAACAATAAACCATAAATAACACAGAGTATGAACCTACGTACCATCATAGTTGAAGACGAAGAAACCAGCAGGGATATCTTAAAGAATTATCTCGCAAAATACTGTCCCAAAGTTGAAGTGCTGGGAGAGGCAGCCAATGTGGATGAAGCTTTGGTGCTCATTCGTACTCATGAATTAGATATGGTTTTTCTTGACGTAGAAATGCCCTACGGAAACGCTTTCGATTTGTTGGATAGAGTAGGAGATAGATCTTTTGAGACCGTTTTTGTAACTGCTTATAACCATTATGCAATTGACGCCCTTAATGCGCACGCGTCGTATTATTTACTGAAACCGATAGATATAGATACATTAATTGATGCAGTAGATTATGTACACGAGATTAAAACAAAGGAAAACGCACTTCAAAATGCTGTGTTACAACCTAAAATTACACACGTAACCGGTAAAATAACCATTCCGGTGCAAAACGGATTTGAAGTTTTGCAAGTAGAGGACATTCTCTACTGCCAGGCAGACGATAACTACACCAATATTTATCTGGGAAACAAAAAAAAATTGGTGAGTAAAACGCTAAAATATTTTGAGGATGCTCTAAAAGAAAATGGTTTTGCCCGAGTACATAAAAGTTATTTGGTGAACGTGAACGCCATCACTGAGTATAAAAAGGGAAAAGGAGGAAGTGTTGTGCTTTCTAGCGGTAAAGAAATCATGGTAAGTCCTTCCAAAAAGAAAGATTTATTGGCGTTTTTTAGCTAGTTGCAGTCAATAGGATGGAAGAACGACGAGGGATCATATTCGAGTTAGGTTCACTACATTTAATTTTAGGATTAGCTAGGTGTGTGATGTTTCCTAAGGTCGACATGATTTCGCTCATTAAAATTCTTTTTTTTGAATAGCTATTTTCCCTTGAAATTCTTTCAGCAAAAATTCAAGCGTGCTGGTTTCAGCATTTGTGAAAAACTGAAGTGTTGGTGCCTTTTTTTCTTCTGAAAGCAAATCGATCTCTTGTAGCATGATCTTAGTTTGTCTTGCTACAGCTTCTCCAGAATCTATAATTGTTACCGTGTCGGGAAGAATTTCTTTTAATTGCGGAATTAAATATGGATAGTGACTACATCCCAATACCAGATAATCTATATTGGCAACAAGCATAGGAGCGGTATACTTAATTAATAATTTGCGTAATTCTAAGCTTTCTATGGCGCCATTTTCTATTAAAGTAACTAATCCCTCGCCTACAATTTCTACTACGGAAATATCCTTTGTAAAAGCTTCAGAAGTTTTATGGAACAAGGCACTACTTAAGGTGCCCTTAGTGGCTAAAATACCAATGCTTTTAGAATGCGTCCCTAATGCAGCAGGTTTAATGGCTGGTTCAATACCAATAATAGGAATTTTAAATTTTTTGCGAAGCAGGTCAATAGCATTCGTTGTGGCTGTATTACAGGCAACTACTATTATTTTGCATCCCATAGCAACAAGTGCTTCGGTATTTTTAATACTTAGCTCCACAATATTAGCTTCGGATCTATTTCCGTAGGGTGCATTAGCACTGTCGGCCAGATAGATGGTATTTTCATTTGGAAGCAATTGATGTATTTCTTTCCAAATAGAAGAACCACCTACACCAGAGTCAAAAATACCTATGGGAGCGTCTTTTTTCATTGCTTAAAGATAGTAAAAACAAAAAAGCCCATCACAAGGACGAGCTTTCATATTTTTTAAAAAAGAAGAAGTTAGATTCCTAATTCCTTTTTTACATCTGCAATAAGGTCTTTACCATCTGCTAGTAAAATTCCACCTCCTGGAGTCGCATCCAAAACATATTGGAAACCTTGTGCTTTAGCAACTTTTTGGATAGCTAGACGTGCTTTGTCTAAGATTGGTTGTAGGATATCAACTTCTTTTTTCTGAAGGTCCTGCATAGCCTGTTGGTTAAATGCCTGAATGTTTCCTTGCATTCCCTGTACTTCCTGTACTCGCTTTGAATTCTCTTCATCTGTTTTTGTACCAGCTTCCGAGTCATACTTTTTTGCCAAAGTTTCAAGTTCCTTATACATGTCTTTCAACTGCGTGTCGTAGGTTTTCTTTAATTTTTCCAATTGACCTTGAGCTGCTTTCATTTCTGGCATTGCTTCTACCAAATCTTGAGTATTAATGTGAGCTATTTTGGACTGCGCATTGGTAAGGCTAGTTCCTGCTACAAATAGTACTACTACAATTGCTATTACTTTTAATCGTTTCATTTTAGTTTAATTTATTAAGTGTTATTTAGATAAAGGTATTATTTTTTTTTATTTCCGCCGTCGTCGTCATCGCCGTCATCACCACTGGGAGGCACTCCGGAGTTACCACCATTTCTAGCATTGACTATAGAATCCTTACGTCTTTGACGAACGTCTAAGAGACTGTCTCTTCTTTTTTGGAACTCAGCTTTCTTAACATCACGAATTGAGTCTCTTACTCTCTTACGATCTGCCATAGCAGCTTCACGGTCATTCTTTTTGTCTTCTACTATTTTTTCACGTTCCGTTACTACTGCATCTTCTTCGTCACTTAAGCTTTCCCGTTGTTCAACTTCTTTTTTCTCTCTACGAGTGGTAACTTCTTTACGTTTGTTATTACGGTTAATACTTCTTAGTACTGTTTCGCTAATATCATTTCGTTTTGCAGCAAAAAGCATTACAACATCTGCCGATTTGTCAAAAATAAAGTCATATTTTTTTGCTTCAGCAATTTCCTGAACAATATTGAATACTTGATCTTGTATGGGTTGCACCAGTTGTCTGCGTTGAATGATAAGGTCTCCATTAGGTCCAAAACGATCCTGTTGGTACTTAATCATTTCGTCTTCCTTAATTTTAACTTCTTCCTCCCGTTCTTCAATAAGCTCTTTGGTAAGGAGTACACGTTCATTGGCAAGATTCAATTTCATTTGGTCAATTTCTTGACTCTTTTTTTGAATGTCTGCTTTCCATCGTTGTACTTTACCGTCTAGTTGCGTTGCTGCCTCCTGATATTCTGGCACACTTTCTAGGATGTATTCCATGTCTATGTAGCCTATACGGACGCCTCTTTGGGCATCTGCTGTAAAAGAGATGCTTAAAAACGCTAATGAGATTGCAAGTAATTTTAGTGTTTTCATAATTGTTGGTTGTGGTTTAAGAAAATATCGTGCCAATATTAAAATTGTTGTCCAATAATAAAATGTACTTCCCAGCCATTTGGTTCAGTTCCACCTAAAATTGGGTCGAAACCATATCCAAAATCTATACCTAAAAGTCCAAATGCCGGCATAAATATACGTAATCCTGCGCCAGCAGACCTACTAATGCTGAATGGATTATAATCTCGGAAGCCGTCATACGCTGCTCCTCCTTCTACAAATGTAAGCGCATATATTGATGCCAATTGACTTAAGGTAATAGGGTATCTTACTTCTAACGAAAATTTATTGTAAATGGTATTTCCGTCATTATCTGAAAGTGATTGGTTAGGATATCCACGTAGTTGAATTACTTCACGACCATCCAAACTGAAAGATCCTAAGCCATCTCCACCCACGAAGAAACGTTCAAAAGGAGGGATGCCTCGATCGTTATTATAGGCTCCTAAGAAACCAAATTCCGACTTGGTGCGCAGTACTAAATCACCTGCAATACGAGTGTACCAATCTCCAGAAAATTTAATTTTATAATATTCCAGCCAGTTAAATCTTTTCTGATCTATTTCTGCAATACGTTCTCTTGTATCTACGCTAGTAGGATTATCTTCCAGAAATGCTTGTAAGTCATCTCTTTCGTCTCTTAAAGAATTATAATCTACCCCATTAAAAGAAGAATAAGGCAACGTTAATTTTGCAGAAATGCTCCAGTTAGATCCTGAAACCGGATAAATAGGGTTTGTAGCAGTATTGTTTCGGCTTAATCCTATAGTGTAGGCTAAATTATTTGAATAGCCATCCCCAAAGGTAAAGAGTCCTGTATTATAGTTTTTTAAATTATAATGCTGAAAACTAATCGCTTGAGAAAATGTGAAATAATCATCGGGCCATTGTAAGCGTTTTGCTATACCTACCGAACCTCCGGTAATTAGAAAACGACTGTCTTTATTTACATCTCGAGTTTGAAAGTCGTACAAATATTGAATGGTATGAGAAAAAGAGGTGCTTAGCTGAACAGGTTTCTTACCTCCCAACCAAGGTTCTACTAACGATAAACTATAGGTTTGATAAAAACTACTAGCCTGTGCCCGTAAGGACAATTTTTGACCATCTCCCATAGGTAAGGGTTTGTAAGCTTCACCGTTAAAAATATTTCGTAAAGAAAAGTTGTTAAAAGACAATCCTAAAGTCCCTACAAAACCTCCACCACCATAACCACCTTGTAGCTCTATCTGGCTGGATCCTTTTTCTACGACGCTATATTCTAAATCTACTAAACCGTTATTTTCATCCACAAAAACAAAATTAGGAGAAAGTTGTTCTGCATCAAAATAGCCCAATTGGCCTAACTCACGAATGGTTCTTACTACATTGCGTTTACTGTATTTTTGTCCTGGACGGGTACGTAGTTCACGATAGATAACGTGATCGTTCGTTTTTTCGTTTCCTACTACTGTAATATGGTCAAAGTAAAATTCTTTATTTTCTATAATCCGTATTTCAAAATCGATGGTATCTTGACGTATAGCAACTTCAACAGGATTAATTCTTGCAGCCAGATATCCATTGTTTTGATACAGGTTGGTTAAATCGTTTGCATCTGGATCTGTATTATCTTCTATACGTTCTTGTAGAAGTACCCCATTGTAAGGTTCTCCTTTTTGAATACCAAGTAATTGACGCAATTGACCATCTGTGTATTTGCTGTTTCCAATAAAACGAATATCTCCAAAATAGTAGCGCTTTCCTTCTTCAATATTGAGGTCTAGTGAAATGTTTTTCTCATCGTAAACTATTAAAGTGTCGCTTGTAATACGAGCATCACGATATCCATTGGCCTTATACTTCGTGATAATTTTTGCTTTGTCTTCGATAAAAGTTTCTTCGGCATATTTAGAACGTTTCCAAAATCGAAAGAAGTTTTTACGCTTCGTATTTTTCATGGCACCTCTTAACTTAGCATCGCTTAATGCGTCGTTTCCGTTAAAGTTAATTTTTTTGACTTTTACACGTTCATTTTTATCGATACGTATCAACATGTTTTTTCCAACTTCAACACCAGTAGAGTCTATATAAGGAGTAGTGCTAATAGCAACTTGGGTATTTAAAAAACCGTTTTCTTTATTTTTATTGGCAATGTTGTTTTTGGTTGTAGTGATAAGATTTTTAGTAATCTTTTTACCCGTTACCAGATCATTGTCTTTAATAATATCTTTCTTTTTACCTTTTCTAATCCCTTCTATGGTAACCTCGTTTAATTTTGGAAGTTCTACAATGTAAAGTTCAAGGTCTACAAGGTCTCCGTCAATATTCGTTACATAAAAAGCGATGTCACTAAATAGATTTTGGTCCCAGAGTTTTTTGGTAACAGAGCTTAATCGTTCTCCGGGAATGTACAGGCGTTCACCTTCTTTTAGTCCGGTAAAAGCAATTACAGTTTGCTCGTTAAAACCTTGCGCACCGGTAACTGTTACACTGTTTAGGGTGTATTTTCTTCCGCTGTCCAGTTGTTTTTGTTGTGCCATTGTACTGCCAGCAAGAAATACTGTGACTACAAGTAGACAAAATAACTTTTTAGGTATGTGCAATACTATACTATTGTTCAAGTTGTTCACTAGTCTTTCCAAATCTTCGTTCTCTTTTTTGATAATTTAATATTGCTTCAAAAAGATGGTTTTTTCTATAATCGGGCCAAAGGGTTTCGGTAAAAAACAATTCAGCATAAGCAATTTGCCATAATAGAAAATTACTAATCCGTTGTTCACCACTGGTGCGTATCAATAAGTCCACGTCTGGTAAATCGCGGGTGTAAAGATGATTATTTATAGTTGCTTCATCTATTTCAGACGGCGAAATTAGGTTATTTTTAACTTTATGGCTAATCTCTTGGATGGTTTTTACAATTTCCTCACGAGAACCGTAACTTAGTGCCAGTGTGAGTGTCATGCGTTTGTTGTCCTTTGTTTTTTCTATGACGTCCAACAATTCGTTTTTAGCTTTTTTTGGAAGTGCGTCTAAATTTCCAATGGCGTTTAAACGAATATCATTTTTTTCGAGTGTTTTTATTTCTTTTTTTAATGACGAAACTAACAATCTCATCAAGGTTTCTACTTCTAATCTGGGTCTGTTCCAATTTTCGGTAGAAAAAGCGTACAGGGTGAGGTAATCAATTTTTAATTCGGCACTGGCTTCTACAATTTCACGAACTGCTTTGGTGCCATTTTCGTGGCCTATGGTTCTAAACAGCCCTTGCTTTTTAGCCCAACGACCGTTGCCATCCATTATAACGGCGATATGCCGTGGGAGTTTGCTTTGGTCTATTTGTGCTTGTAAGCTCATATTAAAAATTACAGTAACAAGGTTTCCTTCCAAAAGTGAAGGTTAATGTTAGCCCGGTAAATACATACCAATCGTCACTATTTGTATTTCCAAATTTTAAACCTGGTTCGTTTTCCAACCCTTTTACGGGGTTGCTACCATCCAGATCATCTGTAAAGGTATAACGCGCCCCAATTTCAAATCCTAATACCAACTTTGTGCCCAAGGTGGTTTTATAACCTACTACCATTGGAATGGCAAGTGTTCCGGCTTGGTCATAATCTACAATTAAGTCGCTGCCAGATCTTTTGAAAAGCGCTTTATACGTAAAATACGTTAGTCCTGTGTACAAATAAGGAGTGGAAACGGGTTGCCCACGATACATATTGAAATCCCAAAAGGTGTATTCTACCCCTAATGAAAATTCCGTTATTGTGTTTTTAAATTGATAACCACGTTCTTGTCGCCTGGATTCACTAGACTTTGCGTCGTCGCCACTAATTCCTGCAATTAGAGCGGATGCTCTAAAAGAATGTCGTGCACTTCTGTTCCATTTAAAAACCCCTCCAACTACTACATCGCTAGGCGAAATATAATTGGTTTTACCTATATCTCCTATGTAATTAGCGCCTCCTATAAAACCACCAACCTCGTAGGTTTGAGCCTTTATTGAAAATACACTTATTACCACTATAAAAACGGTCGCGAAATACTTCATATACCTTAAAAAGTTTGCAAATATAACAATAAACTCCGCTCTACCATAAGTGAAGCGGAATTGTCTCAGTTGATTAACAAACTTTACTGGTTTTTATTGTTTCAAATTTCGCTTGTCTTCGCCCCACAGTAACTTTTTTCTTAGTGTTTTTATAAAACTATTATCCAGCAGCTGTACTAATTTTATAGTAAAGGGCGCTTTCTGTACAGTAAGACGAGTGTTATTTGTAAATGTTGCAATACGGGAGTCCAAAGACACCAAATAAGATTTTTCACGTCCTGAAACCTGTAGGGTAATTTTGCTGGAATCTGGCAATACCAAAGGTCTGGCGCTTAAGTTATGTGGCGCGATGGGTGTAATTACTAGGCTGTTGTTACTTGGGTCTATCACCGGCCCGCCACAACTTAAAGAGTATCCTGTAGAGCCGGTTGGGGTAGCTAAAATGAGTCCGTCGCTCCAGTAAGAGGTAAGATATTTGTCGTCAACTTCTGTTTCTACTTTAATCATGGAAGTAGTATTCTTTCGGTTAATGGCAACTTCGTTTAAAGCAAAATTTAATTCTGAAATTTCTGGATTATGAGGTTCCGAAGTAAGTTGAAGTAAGCTTCTTTCCGATATAGAATATGCACCTTCCAGTATTTGATTAATGCTTTCTGAAATGTTTTCTTTCTGAATGGTCGCTAAAAAACCAAGCCTACCTGTATTAATGCCTACAATAGGAATTCCTAAATCCTGAACATATGTAATAGATTTTAAAATAGTTCCATCACCACCAATACTAAAGAAGAGGTCATAACTTATGTCAAGCTTCGTAAATGTCTTAAACGCCGAAGTGGTTTCAACACCGTCGTTATCGTTAATGATGTCCATAAAATCCTTTTCAATAAGAACCTCATGCTCTTTTTTTCGAAGCGCATCTAAAATTATCTGAATGTATTGTTCAGAATTTTTATGATAAAACTGTCCGTAAATACCAATCTTCATCTTTTAAATATTTAGGTATTTATCTAGGTAATTAGAACGTTTTTTCAAATCTTCTAAAAACTTGTCTTCTTCGTGATTGCTTACTACAGTGTAGCTGTACCTGCGGAAAGTTTGCACTATGGCATTCATTCCTTGATGCCCTATTTTAAGCGTTATTTGGGCTAGATCATTGTCACTTTTCGAAATAAAAGCTCCAAATATCTTTGCATCGTTGGTTTCAACTATTTGAGAAATTTCACTAAAAGAATAATCATTTACTCCTTTCTCCACGACAATAATTCCGCCTGCTTCATTCATAAAAGGCGTGTCATTAAAGCAGTGCATAATATCATTTAACTCATAGTAACCAAGGTATGAATTGTCATTGTCCAGGACTGGCATAATATTGCTGTTATGAAGCGCAAAAGCTTCCAGAATATCTAACCAATGTGTGGTTTTTTTTACAAAAAACGGCTCTAAAGCGTACTGGTAGTCTGTAAGTGATTTATCGTTTTCAAAACAATGGGCGTCTGTTTCAGAAACACAGCCCATAAATTCGCCATTTTTCTCTATAATAAGATGTGAATAGGTTAACTGATTAAAAGTTTCCTGTATCACTTTTATAGAAGCCGAAATAGGAAAGGCTTCAATATCGTTTATAATGTAGTTTATGGTGTTCAAAGCAAATTGATTTTAAGTGGGTTGGTAACAAAAACACATTCTTTGTGATTTGCTGCCAAAGACAATTTAATTTTTATGCAAATTACTCAAAATATGCCTTTAAAGCTGAAAGGCAAGTTTGTATTTTTGTTACTAGATATACTGTTATGACAAAGTTAAGTGTAAATATCAATAAAATAGCCACATTGCGTAACGCAAGAGGCGGAAATATGCCCAATGTAGTACAAGTGGCTAAAGATGCTGAAAGGTTTGGTGCGCAGGGAATTACCATTCATCCGCGACCAGACGAACGACACATTCGGTATGAGGACGCGCGTGACTTAAAGAAAATAGTTACGACCGAGTTTAATATTGAAGGAAACCCAATAGATAAATTCTTGGATTTAGTACTGGAGCTGAAGCCTACGCAAGCTACTTTAGTTCCAGATGCCGTCAATGCGATTACGTCAAACGCTGGATGGGATACGCAAAAGCACAAAGATTATTTGAAAGAGGTAATTTCAGAATTAAAGAGAAATGGAATTCGTACATCTATTTTCGTAGACCCAACTCCTGCAATAATTGAAGGTGCTGCCGAAACAGGAGCCGATAGAATAGAATTGTATACCGAAGAATTTGCACATTACTATAGTTTAGGAAATAAAGAAGCCATCCATCCATACACTCAGTGTGCCGAATTGGCGCACAAACTAGGTTTGGGAATTAATGCGGGTCACGATTTATCGCTTCAGAACATTCAGTTTTTTAAGGAGTACGTTCCGCATCTGTTGGAAGTTTCTATTGGTCACGCACTTGTTTGCGAGGCGTTGTACGAAGGGTTGGAGTCTGTAATTAAACAGTATTTAATAAAACTGAAATGATCCTACACTCACAAATACTAGGAGAAGGCACCCCGTTTATTATTTTACACGGATTTTTAGGTTCGGGCGATAATTGGAAAACTCTGGGGAATCAATTTGCTGAAGATGGCTACCAAGTGCATTTAGTAGACCAGCGAAATCACGGACGTAGTTTTCATTCAGAAAATTTCAGCTATGAGATTATGGCGGAAGATTTACTGAAATACCTACAACATCATAATATAGAAGAATGCCTCCTTTTAGGACATTCTATGGGCGGTAAAACAGCGATGCAATTTGCAGTAAACCATTCTGAAAAAGTTTTAAAGTTGTTGGTGGCAGATATTGGTCCCAAAGCGTATCCGCAACACCATCAGGATATTTTAAAAGCATTGTCTTTACTGGATTTTTCTAAAATAAAATCTAGAGGGGAAGCAGATCAAGTGCTTTCAGAATATATTCAAGATGTAGGAACCCGTCAATTTTTGTTGAAGAATGTATACTGGAAAGAAAAGGGGGCCTTGGGATTACGAATACATTTACCAGTACTTTCAGAAAAAATAACTGAGGTTGGAAAGGCGCTTCCAGAAGATTCAGTTTTTATAAAGCCCACCCTGTTTTTAAGAGGAGAAAAGTCTGGATATATAGAAGAAATAGACAAATTAGTAATTCACAAACATTTTCCGAAAGCAGAAATAGTAACGGTTTCAGATGCTGGGCATTGGCTTCACGCAGAAAATCCTTCCGAATTTTACCAAAATGTTATCAAATTTTTATAACATTGCAAAGGAAAATTTATTATGTATGCATAATAAATTTTTGATTAGGGTATAATTACGTATCTTGATTTCATCATTAACAAAATAAACTTAAATCAATCTTTAACATTATGAAGAAACTTTTACTCCTTTCTGTATTTGCTTTGGCAACTGCAGTTACGTATGCTGGAGGGTATCGTGTAAGTCTGCAAGGAAACAAATCCTTGGCTATGGGCCACACGGGTGTTGCTGTAGTAAACAGTAGCGAATCTGTATTTTTTAACCCAGCAGGTCTTGTGTACTTAGAAAACAAATTGAACATTACGGGTGGTGGCTTCGGAGTATTTTCCGATGTGGCGTATCAGAATTCGGCAACAGGTGCAACGGCAATGACCGATAGTCCTGTAGGAACTCCTTTCTATTTATATGGTTCTTACCAGGTGAACGATTGGTTAGCTCTTGGTCTTGGGGTGTATACTCCTTTTGGAAGTACTGTAGAGTACGAAGATGATTGGGCTGGTTCTCACTTAGTAAATAATATTGACTTAGCCGCAATTTTTGTGCAGCCTACGGTTTCTATTAAATTGAGCGATTATTTTAGTATAGGTGGTGGGCCAATTTATGTAAATGGGTCTGTAAATTTCAACAGAAACCTAAACCGTACGTTGTCGGATCTTGAAGGGAACCGTTCTGAAGTTACTGTAGATGCTACTGGAGTAACCAAATGGGGATGGACAGCTGGGGCCATGTTTAAGCCTACTGAAAATTTAACAATTGGTGCTCATTACCGTTCAAAAATTATTTTGGATGCAGAAGATGGTGAAGCAGATTTTGAAAATGTTCCAAATTCTCCATTAGCGCCTTTCTCAGATACTACATTTAATGCATCGTTACCGCTGCCTGCTGAAATGACTGTAGGTTTAGCGTATGAATTTTGTGACAAATGGTTGGTTGCTTTCGATTTTAATCGTTCTTTTTGGGATGTATATGAAAGTTTAGATATTGACTTTGCAGATCCTAATATTCCAGATTCTTTTAACCCAAGAAACTACAAAAATGCCTCTACGTACCGTTTCGGTTTGCAGTATGAAGCTACAAGCATGTTTACACTTAGAGCAGGATATTACTTTGATGAGTCTCCAGTGACCGAAGGTTTCTTCTCTCCTGAAACTCCAAGAAATGACAGTAATGCTTATACTGCTGGTTTAACAGTAAACATTACAGATCATCTTCAAATAGATGCTTCTTTCCTATACGTGCATTTTAAAGAAATAGATGCTTCTTATGAAGGATATAGAGAAAACGGTCAAGTGGCTCCATTTAGAGGTACCTACAAGTCGAGTGCTTTTTCACCAGGATTAGGAGTTACTTATAAAATGTAATTTTAAAAAAATTAAGAAAATGAAAAAATCAATATATATAGTATTAGGAGGCTTGCTTACTCTTGGGTTTGTGAGTTGTGAACCAGAGTTTGATACACCAATCGACGAGGGAAATTTTTATACCACCGGTGATGCAGACATGAGCAATTTTGTTTCAGTAGGTAATTCACTTACTGCAGGATTTGCAGATGGAGCTTTATACATTACAGGACAAGAAAACTCCTACCCAAACATTTTGGCACAACAATTTGCGTTGGCAGGTGGAGGTGAATTTACACAGCCCTTAATGAGTGATAATTTAGGAGGTCTTTTATTAAACGGAACTCAAGTTGCAGAGAACAGATTAGTTTTAGCTGCAGACCCAATGACGGGTAATCCTCTTGGTCCAGTAAGACTTGATGGTACTCCAACGACCGAAGTAACTACAAGTGCTACAGGGCCTTTCAATAACATGGGGGTTCCTGGCGCTAAGAGTTTCCATTTAGTAACTCCTGGATATGCAGGTTTAAATCCTTATTTTGGACGTTTTGCTACGAGTGGTAGTACCACTGTTATTGCAGACGCAGTATCTTTAAATCCTTCATTTTTTGCGCTTTGGATTGGAAACAATGATATCTTAAGCTACGCAACTAGCGGAGGTGCTGGTGTAGACCAAACTGGAAACTTAGATCCTTCAACCTATGGTTCCAACGATATTACAGATCCAAATGTATTTGCTTCTGTGTATAGCCAACAAGTAGATGCTTTAAAGGCAGGTGCTTCTGGAGGTGTGTTAATTAACATTCCAGACGTAACATCTATTCCATACTTTACAACAGTACCCGTACGTTCTATTCCTTTAGATGCTGCAACAGCTGGGGCAGTAAATGCACAATTTGCATTATATAATACACAGGTACTTCCAGGTTTGGTAGGTGCTGGAGTTATTTCGGCAGAGGAAGCAGCTGCGCGTCAGATTAATTTCTCGGCAGGTGTAAATTTCCCAATTATGGTAGATGATGATTTAACAGATCTTTCTACGATTCTTCAAGGGCCTCCATTTAACCTTCCTGCTCCTATAGCAGGTTTGTTAGGGCAATTGCGCCAGGCAAATGAAACCGATTTGGTGGTGTTAACTGCGTCTTCAGTGTTAGGTACTTTGGCAGATCCTAGTAATCCACAATCTGTAATTGGAGTGGCTGTTCCACTTGGAGATCAGTTTGTACTTACTGGTGTTGAGCAAGGAAGAGTAAGCGTTGCAACCAGAGCGTACAATACTACAATTATCTCTTTGGCAACAGCTAATGGATTAGCATTTGTAGATGCTCGTAGAGCTTTAGCAGAGGTTGCTAACGGTGGTATTGCTTACGATGGAGGTTTGTTAACTAATACGTTTGCTACAGGCGGAGCGTTCTCTTTAGATGGAGTGCATCCAACACCTCGTGGGTATGCATATACTGCAAACCTTATTATCGACAAAATAAACAGTACCTATAACGCCACAATTCCTAATGTGAACATTGGCGAGTACGGTACCATTACCATTACAAACAATGGTAATTAAAACCGAATAAATTTTTAGTATAACCGCTTTAAGAAGATTCTTAAAGCGGTTTTTTTATACCTTTAAATTAAAATAAAAAATCATGAATTGGATTTTAAAATTGTTACTAACGGCGGTAGCTGTTATCGTTTTGGCTTATATGCTTCCCGGAGTTGAAGTATCTGGATACCTTTCGGCAGTAATTGTTGCTCTTGTATTGGCGATTTTAAGGCTGCTTGTGAAACCTATTCTCGTAGTGCTTACGTTTCCAATTACTATAATTACCTTGGGGCTATTCTTATTGGTTATAAACGCAATTATTATACTCTTGGCAGACTTTTTTATAGATGGCTTTGCCGTTCGTACTATTTGGTGGGCACTTATTTTTAGCTTGCTGTTATCTTTTTTGCAATCTATATTGCACTCGCTGGTATCCAAAGAAAAATAACCAATTCAATTTCAGTAATCCTACTATTGTTCAATCGGTTAAAAAACCGTATTTTTGCATCCCGAAAATTATAGGATATATGAACATTACAAAAAAGGAATTAGACAAGTTAAACGCAGTTGTAACTGTTGAAATTTCAAAAGACGACTACGAAGATAAGGTGCAAGGCATTTTAAACAAGTACCGAAAAACCGCTAACATCCCAGGATTTAGAAAAGGACACGTGCCTATGGGAATGGTTAAAAAACAGTACGGACAAGCGGTACTGGTAGAGGAGGTAAACAAATTGTTGCAAGAGAATCTACATAAGTTTTTAAACGAAGAAAAATTAGACGTACTTGGAAATCCTATTCCACGTAACGAAGCCGAAATAGACTGGAATAGTGACGATTTTAAATTTGAGTTTGATCTAGGTCTTGCACCAGAATTTGAAGTAGCCTTACCAGGAAAAAAAGCGACTACCCAATATAAGATTGTTGCAGATGACGAGATGATTAACAATCAGGTAAAAACTATCCGTAAGCAATACGGAACGTTAACGTCTAAAAATACCGTTGAAAAAGGAGACGAAATTACGGGAACCTTTACTTCAACCGAAAAAGAACTTGAAAATAAAACTACTATTTCTTTAGAAGCTATTAAAGGCAAGAAGCAAATAACTGCATTAACGGGAGCCAAAATTGGTGATGAGGTTGTTTTGAAAACCAAAGGAATGTTTAGCGACGATCATGACAACCAAAAGTATTTAGGAGTGTCTCACGACGATGCACACGGTTTGGATATTGAAGTAACGTTGAAGATTGAAGAAGTAAACCAACGAGAAATGGCAGATCTTACTCAAGAATTATTTGACAAGCTTTTCGGTGAAGGCGTAGTAACTTCAGAAGACCAATTAAAAGATAAAATAAAGGAGGATGCCGAAGGACAGTTTCTACAGCAAAGTGACCAAAAGCTGTTGAATGATGTCGTGGAAGATTTAATTGAAAACACCAAGTTTGACCTTCCGAAGGAGTTTTTACAACGTTGGATTCAAGTTTCAGGCGAAAAGCCTTTAACAGATGAAGAAGCCGCTGCAGAGTTTGAAAGAAGCGAAAAAGGATTGCGTTACCAGTTAATTGAAGGAAAGTTACGTGCAGATAACAATCTACAAGTAACCTTTGATGAGTTGAAAGAGTACGCAAAAAATATGATTAAAGGTCAAATGGCTCAGTTTGGAAATTCTAACCCAACCGAAGAAGAATTGGATGGTATTTCGGCAAGAATTCTTTCAAACGAAGAAGAGGTAAAACGCTTGAGCGAGCAATTGAATACCACTAAAATGTTACAGTTTTATAAAGATAAAGCAAAACTGAAGACAAAAGAAATTACGTACGAAAAGTTCATCAAAGAAGCCTATGCGTAATTGAGCAAAAAATTAGGTATCTTTGAGGGCGTTGAAAGTAAGTATTCAGCGCCTTCATTGTTTAAAAAAGAATTTTCAGTTTATATGAATTACGGAAAAGAATTTAAAGACTTTGCCATTAAAGATCAAGGCATTAGCAGCACCTACTACGATACAATTTTAAGCAGTATGTATCCTGTGGGTCTTACCCCAAATATTATTGAAGAACGCCAAATGAATGCGGTGGCTATGGACGTGTTTTCACGTTTAATGATGGATCGTATTATTTTTCTGGGAACTGGTATTAACGATCAAGTAGCAAACATTGTGCAAGCGCAATTGTTATTTTTAGAAAGCACAGATGCTGCTAAGGATATTCAAATTTATATTAACTCTCCAGGAGGAAGTGTATATGCTGGCTTAGGTATTTATGATACCATGCAATTTATCAAACCAGATGTAGCAACAATATGTACTGGAATGGCGGCTTCTATGGGAGCTGTATTGTTGTGCGCAGGCGCAAAAGGAAAAAGAAGTGGTCTTACCCATTCAAGAGTGATGATCCATCAACCTTTAGGTGGCGCTCAAGGGCAAGCCAGTGATATTGAAATCACAGCTCGTGAGATTATGACCTTAAAGGAAGAATTATACAAGATTATAGCCAAACATAGCGGCCAGTCATACGAGAAAGTATATGAAGATAGCGATCGTGACTATTGGATGAAAGCAGACAAGGCAAAAGAATATGGAATGATTGATGAGATTTTAGCTCGATAATCCTTCCTAAAATAAAAATATGGCGAAAGAAGAATTAGAATGTTCATTTTGCGGTCGTAAAAAAGCCGAAACTAACTTGCTTATAGCAGGTCTGGATGCACATATATGCGATAGATGTATTGAGCAGGCGCACGGTATTGTGGTAGAAGAAGCATTGCATACTACCAACACCGATTTGAACAAAGACGTAATGCTTAAAAAGCCAAAAGCCATTAAAGAGTTTTTGGACGATTATGTGATTGGTCAGGAATTCACCAAGAAGGTAATGTCTGTAGCGGTTTACAATCACTACAAACGATTACTACAACCTAAGAGTGATGACGATATTGAAATACAAAAAAGTAATATCATAATCGTTGGACAAACAGGTACGGGTAAAACATTAATTGCAAAAACCATTGCAAGAATGCTGAATGTGCCATTAGCAATAGTGGATGCGACCGTATTAACTGAAGCAGGGTACGTTGGAGAAGATGTAGAAAGTATTCTTACCAGACTATTACAGGCTGCAGATTACAACTTAGAAAAAGCCCAAAACGGAATTGTATTTATAGACGAAATAGATAAAATTGCACGTAAAAGTGATAATCCAAGCATTACACGCGATGTAAGTGGCGAAGGTGTACAGCAAGCCTTGCTAAAATTGTTGGAAGGAACCACTGTGAACGTACCGCCTAAAGGAGGGCGTAAACACCCGGATCAAAAGTTTATTGAGGTAAATACCGAGAACATCCTTTTTATTGCCGGAGGTGCTTTTGATGGTATCGAAAGACATATCTCAAAGAGATTGAATATGCAGGCTGTTGGTTTTAGCGCGTCTAAAAAAGAAGATGTCTTCAACAAAGATCACATACTTAAATATATTATCCCGAAAGACTTAAAAGATTTTGGTTTAATTCCTGAAATTATTGGTCGATTGCCCGTGCTTACTTATATGAATCCATTGGATAAAGAAACGCTACGCGCTATCTTAACCGAACCTAAGAACGCCATAATAAAGCAATACAAGAAGTTGTTTGAAATGGACGGGGTAGAATTTATTATTACTACTGAAGCATTAGACTTTATAGTAGAGCAGGCTATCGAGTACAAATTGGGAGCCAGAGGGCTTAGGTCGCTTTGTGAGGCCGTTCTAACTGATGCTATGTACGAGTTGCCTAGCGATGAAAAAACAAAGACACTTAAAGTGACAAAAGACTACGCCGAAGAAAAACTTCAAAAAACAACTATTAAGAAGTTAAAGGCTGTTTCTTAACTCCTTCAAATAAACTTTAAAAACTATAAAAATCCACAGTTACACCATCGTAGTCTGTGGATTTGCTTTTTAAAAAACTTCGGTACTACAATTAGTTTTCTTCTTTTACCTATTATAGATGCTTTTATAGCATCATTGGAAATAAGCCAGTTGCGGCCATTTTAAAAGACATCTATCATGCCTTGGCGCGCCAGCAAACTAATGCATTCTTGATTATAAAAGTAACAGCTTTCTGGGTTTTTCTTACAGCACTACACAGCAAAGGACAATACGTTTCCTGCCTATAGTTTTTTTAAAATTGGCGCGAAGGATTCTCTATAACAGGCATTACTATTCCGCGCATCACAAATATATTAGGTATTGGGTAGGGTGAAATATAGTTTAATCAATAGTATACAACAAAAAAAAGCCGAACATCCCCTGTTCGGCTTTTTACTTACTTTAACTTAATCTATCTAATCTATGGCATTTTTCAATGCAATAAAAGTCTTTATGGGGTTGCAATAACCGTTTTCTTATTTTTGGAAGCAATTTTATGTTGAAATTGCTCTTTCTTGTCTTTTAACGTGTAGCCAGCAACTTCAGAATTCTCTTTTTTAATGGCTGAAGTAGTTCCGCAAGAAGTAAAGCTTACTGCGAAAATTAATAGGGCTACTATATAAACTAAATTTTTCATGTGTGAGGTTTCATTCATTTGAACAGTACAAACGTATGGCGTAAGAAAAGGACTACCAAAACTTTTAGTTGAAATGGCTTGGAAACTCGTTGAAATACACGTGGAATTTCTACTTTCGATGAAGTGCAAAAATCATCGATTTTGCGCGTGTTTTTAGGCGATGAAAGGGGTTGTTAGTCGATGGTGATGTTTAACTTCTCGTTATTGAGTTGCAAAAGCTCTTCAATATAATCTCTTTTGTTAGATAATCTTGGGACCTTATGTTGTCCTCCTAATTTTCCATTTCCTTTTAACCAATCGTAAAAAAGACGTTCTCTCGCACAATGAATGGTTGGGGAATTTAATGTTGTATTATTGAATCGTTTTGCTTCGTAATCGCTGTTTACTTCTTTAAGCGCATTGTCAAAAACATCGGCAAATACTCTAAAATCATTGGGCGGAGTTTTAAATTCAATAATCCACTCGTGAGCACCCTTGTTTTTACCTTCCATAAAAATAGGGGCTGCCGTATAATCTACCACTTCGGTATTTGTAATGGAAGAGGCTTTTCTAAGAGCAGCTTCTGCATTTTCTATAATAAGTTCTTCTCCAAACACATTAATATGGTGCTTAGTGCGTCCTGTAACTTTAATCCGGTGTGGTTTGGTTGACGTAAAGCGTACAGTATCTCCAATTTTATAGCGCCATAATCCAGCATTGGTGGTGATTATGATAGCGTAATTTGCACCTTCTTCAACATCGGCTAACGGAATGATAGTCTCTTTAGGTGTGCCGTACGTATCCATTGGGATAAATTCGTAGAAAATTCCGTAGTCCAACATTAAGAGAAGCTCTTTGTTGGCATTTCTATCCTGTATGGCAAAAAATCCTTCCGAAGCGTTATAAATCTCATAATACCTAAAATTATCCTTTGGTAGTATTCTATTGTATTGCTCTATATAAGGATCAAAACTTACACCACCGTGAAAATATACTTCCAGGTTTGGCCAGATTTCAAACAGATTTTCTTTTCCGGTAGTCTCAAGGACATTGTTCAGCAAAACAAGCATCCATGAGGGTACACCCGCCAGACTTGTTACATTTTCTTTGATAGTTTCATTTACAATAGCCTGCATTTTGGTTTCCCAATCTGCCATCAAGGAAATCTCGTTTTTTGGGGTACTGCTATATTCGGCCCAAAAAGGCATATTGTCAATCAAAATAGCAGAAAGATCTCCAAACACAGTACCGTTCTCTTGATACAACTCTTTACTGCCTCCCAGACGCAACCCTTTCCCTACAAATAATTGGGAGTCTGGATTGTTGTTTAAGTACATGCACAACAAATCTTTACTGGCTGCATAATGGCAATCTTCCAGCGAGTCACTGCTTACGGGTATAAACTTACTTTTGGCATTCGTGGTACCACTGGATTTAGCAAACCATTTTATAGGAGTGGGCCAAAAGATATTATTTTCTCCTTTTCGGGCACGCTCTATACGTTCTTGATTGTCTTCGTACGTGGTAACAGGAATGCGATACGCAAATTCTTGATAGGATTTTATAGTGCTGAAATCGTACTGCTTGCCAATTTCGGTGTTTTTTGCTTTTTGAATAAGGTTTTGTAGCAGCTCTTCTTGCACGTCTATAGGATATTTAAGGAACAGCTCAATCTGGTGGAACCGTTTCTTTAAAAACCAGGAGGCAATAGAATTTACAATGGGGATTGGCATATTTTTCTGCTATCTTTAGGCAATAAAAATAACATTTTTTCTGATAGGGAATTTCAATTGTTTCAAATTTGAAATATTCTAGAATTTACAAGCTTAAAAATTAATGCAATACAAAGGTGTTTTACGAAAAATGCAGACCGAAAATGGGTCGCCTATTCAATATTATTTGGTGTTTGAAAACGATTTTCTGCAGATGAACCAATTATTAGACAAGAAACTGAAGATTGAATTTATAGGATATGAATGTCTTCATTGTGGGTTAAATAAAAAAATATACCGACAGGGCTATTGTTACGATTGTTTTTATGAAGTACCTCAAGCGGCAGACTGGATTATGAAACCAGAGCTTAGTACGGCACATTTGGATAAAGAAGACCGAGATTTGGAATACGAAAAAAGAGTGCAGCTCCAACCGCACATTGTATACTTGGCCAACAGCAGTAATGTAAAAGTAGGCGTTACAAGAAAAACACAAGTGCCCACCCGTTGGATAGATCAAGGCGCACACGAAGCTATTGAAATTGTAGAAGTACCCAACCGTTACCTCGCAGGGATAACAGAAGTTGCTTTAAAAGATCACGTAGGTGATAAGACCAACTGGCGCACCATGCTTAAAAATGAAATTGCAGATGAAAATTTAGTAGCTTGGCGAGACAAGTTGAAACAATACCTCCCGGAAGAAGCGTTGCCTTATTTTATAGAAAATAATACCGAAACCAATCTCGAATTCCCAGTATTGCAATATCCCACAAAACTGAAAAGTCTCAATCTTAGTAAGACGCCAGTTTTTGAAGGCATCTTAAAAGGGATAAAAGCGCAATACCTAATATTTGAAGATAATACAGTATTTAACGTACGTGGAAGTGAGGGGTATGTTGTAGCTATCTCCGTAGGTTAATCTAACAACATTCGAATAAATTGAACTAGCGATCCCGCCACTAAGGCAATTCCAATAATAGTGTAAACTATAGGATTATTTTTACGTTTTCGTTCTCCTAACTTCTTGCTCATTTTTCCGTAAAAATACAAGGTTGTTATTTTTCCAAGGAAGATTCCTACAAAGAAAAAAGTCAGATTTAATATGGGGCTAAATTTAGAAAGAGAGAACAAATAGGTATTGGCAAGACTAATAATCAATATCCAGAAAATAAGCGCTGGAGGGTTTATAAAAGCCAACAGAAAACCTTGCCAGAAACGTCCAATCTTTGCTTTTTTTGAAAGTGGATTCTCAAAATCTATTTCAATCCAGTTGCGAACTAAAATTAAAACTCCCAACGCGAAAAATATAAATAGAATGGTGTATTGTACCCACGGATTATCTTCAAAAAAATCTGTAAAAACCTGACTGTATAGTAGTGCAATGAAAGATAATACTACACTTCCCAAACCGGCGCCTAACGTAATTTGAAATCCTTTCCTAAAAGATTTTTCAAGGGTTGTGGTAATTACTGCTACATTGGAAGAGCTAGCAGGAAGAGCTCCCAAGCCAGAAGCCAGAAAGCCGGTTACTAAAAAGACAACCAGCATAAGAATATCATATATCATTTACATAAATTTTATGCGTTTTACGTACGCTAGTGTCTGTCAAGTATTTTTTTTTAAAAATAAATTCGCATTAGTTATTAATGGAATCTTTCTTCTTCCCGAAGAGTCCGCCAAAAATGTCTTTTACAATTTCGGTGGGATCGGTCTTGGGGGTCCCTGTATTGTTGGTATTTGTAGAATCTTTTGGTTTGTTACCCCCACCAATAAGGTCTTTCAAAATATCGTTTCCTTTATCTTTTAAGTCATTTTTCTGTTTGTCAATTAATTTTTGTGTAAGTGTTGTCACAGCAGCTTTTGTGTCTACTGAAATTTTTGGATTGGTCATGGTTCCGTTAAGGCCAATAGGCAGATTTACTTTGGTGTTTTCTGCATCTGAAGGATCTAGTTTGGCTAAAAGAGTATTAATGTCGCCACCCAAATATTTTGCAGGTACATCCAGATTTACATTGTAGTTAATGCTTTTATCCAGGCTATGTGTTCCGGCTACCCTAACCCCAATACCCTTAACGTCAAAGTCGAAAGGCTGCACTTCTATATTCCCTTGGTTAAATTTAAGTACGGTGCTTATATCGCGAAGACTTAGTTTGTCTAAGTTTAAAAATTTTACTTGGTCTCCTAATTTTGAAAGTAATGGACTTTTATTTTTATCTACTTCCGCAGTAATAATTTGTGCTAAGGCGTCTCCTGCCAGTGTGGTGAGTTTTGGTGTTAAGTTATTATTTAGTTCACCGTTCAACTTAATTTTTGTGTTAAGATTTCCTTGTAATGATTGTGCAATAGGAGCCAAGAAGTTCAACAAATCTAATTGCTGAAAAGAACTGGCAATGTCAATTTTACTTAAATCAAGATCCATGGCAAATGTAGGCGTGTTGTTTTTTGTTGAAACATTACCAGATAATGCCACATTTCCGCCTAAAAGGGATGATGTTACATTGCTTAAGCTTGCCGTTTCGTTCTTAATAGAAACAGTTCCTTTTGCATTATCCAGCGTAAGATCGTCATAGATTACTTTCTTTGCCGAAAAGTTAAGGGTAGCGTCCAAAAAATCTGGAATTTTAATACTTTCCTCTTTGGCAATTGCAGTATTATTAGTGTTCCCTTCTGCTTTCTTTCCAGATGCTGGAACCTCCTCGGCCATAAAGTCGTTTAGGTTGAAGGTATTTGAGGTGACATTAAAAACACCTTTTAAATCTTGTTTAGACATAACCCACGGGATGAGGTTTTGAATATCTCCATTGGCTTGCACGTCTGTACCGCCGGTAGTAGCAGTCATTTCGTTTAACCTAATATTATTTCCTGACGACATCGTAATCGCTGCCTTTCCAATATTGATAGGATTTTTAAAAGTTGCGTCGGTATAGGTGAAGTCACTTAAACTTGCCGTACCGTTGGTTTTAATGTTTTGATATTGTTCATTTTCTACTGAGGCCATATCAAAGTTGGTCGTAACGTCTGCTTTAAAAACACCGCGCAAGGGTTGTTCCATTTCAATAGGAAGTACCTGGTCTATGTTGGCCAAATTTAAGGTTCCCTTTAATGCCAGATGTACGAGAGCATTCTCGGTTAAATCCCGAATACTTCCATTAGCAGTAAATAGCTCATCATCTATTTTAAAAGTGAGGTTGCCAATGTTTAAGTAGGTATCTTTTAAGAAGCCCGTTTCATTCATTAAATCTGCATTAATGGTAATATTTCGAACGGTTTTAGGCAAGTCTGGATATTTGAACGAGGCATTCGTACTTCGCACTTTTATGTCCATGGTTGGAATGCGCTCTTCATCTACAATTCCCTTCAGTTTACCATCTACCGTAAAATCTCCTGTGGTGGTAACACCGTCCAGTTCTTTTACATATACCTTCGGAATAACGGCTAGAAAGTTTTTAAAATCTGAGGAAGGTGTTTTAAACGTCAAGTCAATTTCATTAGTAGTTTCGTTCACTTTTACAAAGCCATTGAACGTAAGTGGAAGGTCATTGATTTTTGCTTCATTTTCTAAAAAAGTATATTTCTGGTTTTTTAGGTCTAACTGAAAATCGGCATCCAAGGATACTTTGTTGTTGTTCAAATAATCAACATCGCCCAGCTTTAAAGAGACTAATGCATCGGTTTTGGTAGCAAGATTAGAAATATCCAACGAAAAATCTCCATCGCCTTTATGGTTTACTTCCGTAAGCGTCAAGTAAGTTTTGGTGGCTTCGTCTATGTAATTAATGCGGGAATTGTTTACTTCATACTGCTGCAAATCGAATACAAATCCTTTTTCTTCGGCGGTAGCAGTTTTATCTGCTATGGGAGCGTCGGATTTTACAGCTACATCATAATTGGCGTTGCCTAGACTGTCTATTTTAATATTTATAAATGCATTGTTTAATTGTAAGGCATCTATTTTTATAGCTTCATTACTGCTTTTGAATAATTGAGTGATGCCCATGTCTATCTTCAAAGATTCGCCGCTGGCTAGGGTGTCACCTGCGAACGGTGCTTTATTAATAACTGTAAAATCCTTTATCACAACAGCCGCATTTGGAAAACTTCGGAACAAACTAAGATCCAATTCTTCCCAGGCCACGGTAGCGTTTAGGTTTTTATTAATGTTCTTTTTAAGTAAATCTTCTATGGTTCCCTTAAATAGAAAGGGGGCAAGGATGAGAAGGATTATAACGACTCCTAAAACGATTCCTAAAATTTTAAATATCTTTTTCATCTTTAGTGCCCGTACAAGCGGGTATATTTTATTATTCTTGTTTAATTTCTTCAGGAGTGGTGCCTGTGTGCTGTAGCGTTGCAGCATTGTATTGAAGGTTCAGCTCTTCTCCTATATTTAACCCAAATCTTTTTCGAAGTACATACACACTTGCATATAACAATGGCGTGTCTAAGGCGGCCATTAAAACTTTAAAAAGGAAACCGCTCACTAATAGTGCTGTAAAGAGCGACCAAGCTATTTTTCCGAAGAGACACAGCAACAATAATACCGCGAATGTATCTACAAACTGCGAAAGAAATGTAGAAAAATTATTGCGTAGCCAAAGGTATTTTCCTTTTGTGACGCGTTTCCAGAAATGGAACAACTGTATGTCTATATATTGTGCCAATAAATATGCTAACATTGAGGCAAAAACCGCAATGGCTGTAGCGCCAAATACTTTGCTGAAAAGCACATCGTCCACGGGACTCCACGTAGTTGCCGGAACCATATCTGCCAGGTAGACTATGATCAATGAAAATAGCGATGCAAAAATTCCAGCCGTCACTACTTGGTTTGCTTTTTTCTTACCGTATACTTCACTAATAATATCGGTTATTAAAAAAGTAATTGGGTAGGGAAGAATACCTACTGAAATTTCAAAGGTGTACAAGCCGAAGAAGTCCCACGTAAAAAACTTCTGAAATATTAAGTTCCCCACGACCAGCGCAGAAATGAACAACACTCCCAGAATGAAGTAGATACGTTGCGCTAACAAAATGTCTTTTATGGGAAGCTGCTTCAAAAGTTTAGTTTGTAGTGCAAAGATAATGGTCAATCTTTTTGTTTTCCTTAATTTCGTCTTAAAACAAAAACCTCGCATATCAATCATAACAACAACATATACTTGTCTTTAGGGAGCAATCTTGGCAACCGTTTCGAGTATTTACAGCAAGCGGTAGATGCTATTTTTGTGGAAATAGGTACTTTGCATAAAATATCTTCGGTGTATGAAACCCCAGCGATGGGCTTCGATGGCAACGCATTCTTAAATTGTGTGCTATGGGTTCGTTCTTCCCTAACCGCAAAGCAAACCTTGAAAGCTCTTCAGAAAATTGAAAAGAAACTGGGCAGGGAACGAAAGAAAACTTTGGAAGGCTATGCGTCCCGTACTATTGATATAGACATCTTACTTTTTAACGATGAAATACTATCTGAAAAGGAATTGGAAGTGCCACATCCCAGAATGCAGGAACGGACTTTTGTACTGCAACCTTTGGCCGAAGTGAATGGGCAGTTGGTGCATCCTATGCTTCAGCAAAATGTGATTAAATTATTGTCGCAGACTAAAGATAAAGGAAGCATCACCAAACAATCTAAATGGCTGCGCAATCCTAAACAGGATTACGATATTTCCAAACTGAATTATATTGCCATAGAAGGCAACATAGGTGCAGGCAAAACCAGTCTGGCCACCAAAATAGCAGCCGATTTTAACGCAAAATTAATTCTGGAACGTTTTAAAGACAATCCGTTTTTACCTAAGTTTTATGAAGACCAGTCGCGGTATGCGTTTCCGTTGGAAATGTCTTTTTTGGCCGATCGTTACCAGCAATTGTTGGAGGATATCACTCAATTCGATTTGTTTCAGGAATGTGTGGTAACCGATTATGATGCTTACAAATCTTTAATATTTGCCAAAGTCACCCTAGCCGACGAAGAATTTAACCTGTATAAGAAACTTTTCAACTTAATGCATAAGGAGTTGCCCAAGCCAGATGTATACGTGTACTTATACCAGAATACGGGTAGGCTTCTAGAAAACATCCAAAAGCGCGGCCGGAAGTATGAAAAGGGAATTGTTCCAGAATACCTCAATAAAATTAACGAAGGTTACTTCGAATTTATAAAAACCCAACCCCAGGAAAAGGTGAAGATTATTGATGTTTCAAAAATAGACTTTGTGAAAAACAGAAAAGAGTATTTGGAAGTATTAAAGCAATTGCTTTCTTAACTGGTTTATAGTTCGTGGTTGAACTGTTTCCTATATTCTTTGCCTAATAGATGCACGACGGACGGGATTTTACTTTCTATGCTAATTTATGTATCGTTCTGCATTTCTAACTCAAAACTTTAGAGTTCTTTTAGCTTACTGAAAATATCCCAAACCACCACGCCACAACTCACTGAAATATTCAACGAATGCTTGGTGCCATATTGTGGGATTTCAATCACGATATCACTTTCAGAAACTATTTCCTGTTGCACACCTTTAACCTCATTTCCAAAAATAACAGCGTACGTAAGTGCTTTTTGTACTGAAAATTCCTGTAATGGAACAGACAGTTCCGCTTGCTCGATGGCGATTACAAAAACGCCCTCGTCTTGTAATTTCTTGACAACTACTGCTGTGCTTTCTGCATATTCCCACGTAACACTATCGGTTGCTCCCAATGCGGTTTTTTGAATATCTTTATGTGGGGGTTGTGCGGTAATGCCACAGAGGTATATTTTTTCAATTAAGAACGCATCTGCCGTTCTAAAAACGGAACCTATGTTGTTAAGACTTCTAATGTTGTCCAAAATAATAATAAGGCGGGTTTTGGCTGCTGCTTTAAAAGCTTTTGCGTCTATGCGGTCTAGTTCGCTGTTTTTGAGTTTGCGGTTTTTCATAGGTGTAAAGATACGGTCATTAAAGAAATAGTCATTTCGAGGGCAGGAGAAATCACACGCCAAGATTCCATCCAGGCTTTTAATGTTTTTAAGGGTTTTAATATAGATGTTAGAATTAGTTTTTGGATTTGGAGATACCTACTTAGAAGGTTTATTTTGAAATTCAAGTATCTATGTGGCTGACGATAAAAAAGTATGCAAAAAACTATTTTTAAGACTGCTATAGTAAAGTAACAAAACGTCTTATAATACTTTTAAAAAACCTAGTTCCTGTATCTTTGCAACCTATCTAAAAATGGGAGTTATGAAAGAAAATAAAATGCGACACTATATTAAGGATGTACTGGAAAATATGCCTGTTGGCTGGTTAAATTTAACAACCCATCGGCTCGATATTTACGAGGAAGCCTTGGCTAAAACTCAATTTTTAGATCAGTTTGAAACTCTATTTAATGATAATATCTCCACGCCATCGGCATTAGAAGCATTGCCAACCGCCTACGATTATATTCGATTGGGGCATCCATTATCTTCTATATTAGAATGGGGAATTGCTAATTTACATGGTCTTAAACCAGAAAATGTTATCAGTTTTCAATCAGAAACGGTTCCTGTTTTGGCTATTTTAAGAAAAAATTTATTAGATCATAAAAAAACTCAGATTGTATATACCAAGAAATTACCAACGTCTTTTGATGCTGACATACTACGAAATATATATGGGTATACATTCGAGCTAAAGAAGGTTGAGGACGTAGCGGCCATTGCTGCGTTTGATGGCAGTACCATTCTTATTTCAGAACAAGATGAAATAAGTGCTATTGAAATTAATGCGAATGTCGATTTTTTTATCAGTCTTCATGGCCATTTGGGAAGTGTTTTAGTAGTACAAGGTGCAAAAAATAGTGAGTATGTTTCAGAAATTCAGCACGTTCGAAGACGAGAGACCGTTGCAATGACGCCAGCCCACTGTTATACTGCTTTAAAGTTGCTTGTAGGGCAACCTTCTTCAGATACTAAAAAAAGTACACTTCAAACAAACAAAGCACACGTATTAAATTGCATTAAAGAAATTACAGGTACAAATGCAGCGCCTTTGGTAGGTTCTAGCGGACTCTCTATACAATATGCGATTATGATGGGGCTCATTCACGATGCGGTCGAAAAACATTCAGAAAAGGCAATCAAATTTATTGTGCCACCCAATTGCTATGGCGGAACAAACGATCAGGCAAGACGTGTTGCGGCTTGTCTGGAGAATGTTGAAATAGTGGATTTGCCGGTAGATGGAGATAACGATATGGTTAAAAGCATTGATGCAGTTTTACATAAAATTGCTGCAGAAGATGCCATCCCATACATCATCGCCGAAATTCCAACAAACCCCAGGGTGGAAGTGCCAGATCTCCTGCAGTTGAGAGACGTTTTAAGTAAAAAACGAAAAACAGCAACTGGAGAGCCAGCTATCGATCCGGTTTTTATTTTGGATCAAACCTTTTGTCCTAACGTACACTTTTTAGGCGAAGGTGAAATACTCTCCACGGTTAGGGCGATTTCCTATGCTAGTGGATCCAAATTTCCAAGTGGTGGAAAATGTACTGCTGGGTACTGTGTAGCAAATAAATATGCCGAAACGCTTATGGACCACATAGCGCTGCATCTAAATCTTTGCGACAATGAGTCTACAGCACTGCAATATGAAATACTGGCCAGGCAACTGCCTTCTATGAATGAAAGAATTCTTGATGCCTATAAAAATACACGTGAATTTGTAAACTTTATAAAAGACACATTACCAGCTGCGAAAATTAATTTTGTTTCAGAAGACCTGGCAAAACAAGGATTTACACCCTCCGTGTTTTCATTAGGCCTTCCCACTAGAGGGAATACAGATGAAGAAAAAGAAACCTATAAAAGAGCTCTAAATCTTAAGTTAATCAATTTAATGATTACTGAAATTCCCAATGAAAGTAAATTTTGTGTGAGCTATGGACAGCTACAGGGATGTTATTGGACTATACCTGCAACCTCCACGCAAGGGACGACAAAAGAAGGCGATAAAGATTATATTGTGCGTGCGTCACTGTCTCCCGATTTGGATCTTGAACTTCATAAAAAAGTTTTTTTAAAATTTGTGGAGACCATATAAAAAGGACGTGAAAACCTCCAGATGCATGTAAAGTAGTAAGTGTTTTTTGAAATATGATACGCTAAAAGCCTACGTATCTAATTAAATTTCACAATGCTTTCTATAATGCAAATGATCATACTATTGATGTTTACCTTTAATTTTTTACGGTTGTTAATAAAACACAACAACTTCATTCTTAATAAATTTCAATAAAAAGAGGGATTACTGTATTTTTATAGGTCAAAATTATAAAACTCGATGACAAAGAAAGTTACCCCATTAATGAAGCAATACAACACCATTAAGGCGAAATATCCTGATGCGATGTTGTTGTTTAGGGTTGGCGATTTTTATGAGACCTTTTCGAGTGATGCGGTAAAGGCTGCCAAAATATTAAATATAACCCTTACGGCAAGAAATAATGGAGGCGAACAAACAGAGTTGGCTGGTTTTCCGCACCATAGCTTAAACACGTATTTGCCAAAACTGGTGATGGCAGGATGTCGCGTAGCCATTTGCGACCAATTGGAAGATCCCAAGCTAACTAAAACCATTGTAAAACGAGGGGTCACAGAGTTAATAACACCCGGCGTTGCGCTCAATGATGATATTTTACAGAGTAAAAGCAACAACTTTTTGGCTGCGGTACATTTTAATTCCCGTGCAAGTGGCAATCTCTCTGAAGTTGGCGTTGCTTTCCTGGATGTTTCTACCGGTGAGTTTTTAACTGCGGAAGGTTCTTCAGAATATATAGACAAGTTGTTGCAAAACTTCAATCCTAGTGAAGTACTTTTTAGTAAACAAAAACGCAAAGTATTTTTAGACACTTTTGGAGATAATTTCCACACCTTTTATATGGAGGATTGGGTGTTTCAGCAAGATTATACTTCAGAAATACTTCAAAAACATTTTGATGTTAAAAACTTAAAAGGTTTTGGGGTAGCGCATTTACAATCAGGAACTATCGCCAGCGGTGCCGCCTTGCATTATTTAGGAGAAACACAGCACAACAACCTGAAACATATCACAAAACTCGCCCGCATTGCCGAAGACGAATATGTGTGGATGGATAGGTTCACTATTAGAAATCTGGAGTTGTATCATAGTACCCAGCAAAATGCAGTGACTCTGCTAGATGTAATAGACAAGACCATTTCGCCTATGGGTGGGCGGATGCTAAAACGTTGGTTGGCGCTTCCCCTTAAAAATGCTGAAAAAATTACCAGACGCCATGAAGTAGTGAGCTTTTTGTTGGACAATCCGCAACTTTTGGAAAAGGCAAAGCAGCATATCAAGAAAATGGGTGATCTTGAACGGCTTATTTCCAAAACAGCCACGGGAAAGATACATCCGCGGGAAGTGGTGCAGTTAAAAAACTCTATGGCTGCTGTGGTTCCGTTGAAAGCATTGGCAACACAATCCAAAAACGAATCGCTTCAAATACTCGGAGAGCAATTAAATACCTGTGAATTACTTCGGAATAAAATAACGGAAACCCTCATAGAAGAATCTCCTGTAGCCATTGGCAAAGGGAATGCTATTGCAAAGGGTGTTTCAGAAACCCTAGATGAACTCCGCGCCATTGCAACGGGCGGCAAGGAATATCTGGACGGCATGTTAAAACGTGAAAGTGAGCGTACGGGCATCACCTCGTTAAAAATTGCCTCTAATAATGTATTTGGGTATTATATTGAAGTGCGCAACACACATAAGGACAAGGTTCCGGAGGAGTGGGTTAGAAAACAAACCCTGGTAAGTGCAGAGCGCTACATCACCGAAGAGCTCAAAGAATATGAAACTAAAATTCTGGGTGCCGAAGAAAAAATACTAGCCCTGGAGCAGGAAATTTTCGCTAAAATGGTACAATGGATGCTTCAGTTTATTGCACCTGTACAGCAAACTGCGGCTTTGGTGGCAGAGCTGGATTGCCTGGCATCTTTTGCCACGCACGCAAAGGAGAGTAAATATACGCGCCCATTACTGGATGATAGCTTCGACCTTGATATTAAGGAAGGGCGCCATCCTGTGATTGAGCAACAGCTACCACCAGATAGTCCATTTATTGCGAACGATGTGTTTCTGGATAGAGACAACCAGCAATTTATTATGATTACGGGGCCCAATATGAGTGGTAAGAGTGCTATTTTAAGACAGACCGCTTTAATTGTTTTATTAGCTCAGATGGGGAGTTTTGTGCCAGCCAAAGCAGTGCGTATGGGGTGTGTAGATAAAATTTTTACTAGAGTAGGAGCGAGCGACAACATTTCTATGGGCGAGAGTACTTTTATGGTAGAGATG
Organism: Rasiella sp. SM2506; assembly: GCF_050859505.1. Taxonomy (GTDB): domain Bacteria; phylum Bacteroidota; class Bacteroidia; order Flavobacteriales; family Flavobacteriaceae; genus Marinirhabdus. Next base: position 1,422,086 of record NZ_CP193934.1, read on the forward strand.
AATGAAACGGCGAGTATTTTGAATAATGTTTCGGAACGCAGTTTGATTTTACTAGATGAAATTGGTCGTGGTACGAGTACGTATGATGGTATTTCTATCGCTTGGGCTATTAGTGAATACCTACACGAACATCCTAGCAAAGCGAAGACGTTATTTGCAACGCATTATCACGAGCTGAATGAAATGACGGAAACGTTCAGCCGAATAAAGAATTATAATGTTTCAGTAAAAGAGTTGAAGGACCATGTATTGTTCCTGCGTAAATTAGTGCCGGGAGGTTCGCACCATAGCTTCGGAATTCATGTAGCAAAAATGGCTGGGATGCCTCAGATTGTATTGCAGCGAGCCAATAAAGTTTTGGAACGTCTGGAGAAAAGTCATTCTTCCGAAGAGCTTTCAGATAAAATGAAGGACATTGCCAAAGATGAATTACAACTAAGCTTTTTTAATCTGGACGATCCCTTGTTGATAGAAATCAGAGATCAAATTCTAGAAACCGATATTGATACCTTGACACCTGTAGAGGCTTTGATGAAGCTAAACGAAATTAAGCGAATGTTACTACGAAATGCTTCGGTAAAGTTTAAGAAATAAAAAGGCTTGTAATTGGATAACTAGAGGTTCTTTCATGCTGAAAACGTGATGTCCATGTTAGTGGGTTCTATTCCACATTGTCAAAATAAAACACCATCCTACCAAGAAGCATTGCTTATTACTTTTAAAAAGTACTCGATGTGAGTATCCTATTTTTTAAAAGCAAAAGCCAAGTCTGTCGACTTGGCTTTCTACTCCTGTGTACTCGAGACGGGACTTGAACCCGTACGGACATTACTGCCCACTGGATTTTAAGTCCAGCGTGTCTACCAATTCCACCACTCGAGCAGTTAGACTGCGCTAGATGCGCTGCCATAAAGGTAGTATTTCTTCAATTGTTACACTCATTAACCGTTTGAGGTTGCTGAGTGTTCTTCAAAAAAATAATTTTGAAAAATATATCGAAGCAGAGCGAAAAACGGGATTCGAACCCGCGACCTCCACCTTGGCAAGGTGGCGCTCTACCAGCTGAGCTATTTTCGCGTATTTTATAAGAACGAAGCTTTCTAATCGAAAGCGGTTGCAAATTTAAAACTTTTACAAAACTAACAAAGCTTTATTGGGTATAAAATTTATTTATTTTATGTGGCATATTTAAAGGTCGTCACTTATCAATTTTTTCACTTCTTCATTGGCATCGTCATTTAAGGCTTCGGCAACCGCATTTCTTTTACTAATACGGTACGATATGAATATAAGGAGTAATAAAATAGGAATAATTACGGGGATAGAATAGAAGAAATCAAATTCGTCTATAAATTGAATTTGATGATTAATTACACCGGATAGCTGGAAAAGAAACATGGTAAGTGGTACAAGAATGGCATATTTCCACCAATTTCTGGAGGTAATAAACCATATAGAAGTAATTAATACAAAGGTGATTTTTGTAAAAAGCGCATGCATAAATGCTTGCACAGTTCCAAAATTACCAGCTTCTAAAGTTCCAAATATGGTATCCCAAGTAACACCAGGTTCTGCCGGAGCATATTTGTAGATATAAAATAAAAAGGGTGTTGCTACCAAACATAGTGAGAGCAACACCCCAGATATAAAGGTTTTTTTCCTATCCGTTTGGCGGAACTTCGTATTTTGCTTTATCAATTTGTTGGTCATTGGTTGCTTGATCTTCTGGGGTACAGCTAGCCGCTAATGCAAGTACAGCTAAAATAAACATAAGTTTTTTCATAAGTATAGGTTTTGTTATTATTTGTTTTCGTTGATACAATGATACGGGCAAATGAGTAATTATCCTATAGTGCTGATTTACTAAGTTTTGCGTAGTTTTATCCCTTTTTTTAAACTTTTTATCGGATAAATATGTTTTTAATCGATGAAAATACGGTCCAAAAAAACGCTAAAACAAGGTTGGATTGGTTTTTTTATAGCAATAATGGGAAGCATTTTGCGGGCTGTAATCCGGTAATTTTTATACCGCAAAACTGCTAACTTAAAAACCCTTTCAGTTTTAACTGAAAGGGTTTTTTTAATATGTAATAGGTAAAGAAATTTAGTTGTCTATATCATCGGTGCCGTCCATCTCTTCATCCAAATTATCCACAGTGTTCTCTATAGCGTCCCCTGTTTTTTCAGCGGCTTCTTCAATGGCTTCTCCTGCAGCTTCTAAATTATTTTCTGTATCCTCTGCTGCGGCCTCTATAGCTTCTTCTGCTTTATCTCCAGTAGTTTCTCTACAAGAAGATATACTTACTAGTAAAGCCAATGCGGCAAAACTTAAAAATACTTTTTTCATAAGGGTTGATTTATGGTTAATAAGGTTTAAAAATACTCATTTTTTTAAATTTGGTGCTTTTTCAGATAGATATTTCCAATAACGTCTTGGGACGTGTTGCAGATGGAGCTTCATATTTTTGCGTGATTTTATGTTGGTGCTTTTAAAATAGTTTTTCCAAAGATCCTGAAATGCTACCTCGTCGTTCGTAAAATAATAGGTCTCTTTAGAGGTGTTGTTTATTCCTTCTGAAACTTGAAGTTCAACATACTTTACCATCTTCAAGTCATAATAAATGCCATACTTTCTTTTTAAATCATAAATAAGCCATTGCTGGTCTGCATATCTATTTTTAAAGTGCTTCGCATTTAACGGCAACACGTTAAAGTCTGGAGAAACAGTAGCAAAATACAAATTGTCTTTGGTCAATCTAAAACGTACAAAAGCATCCATCCTATGTTTTTCACGCCCTACCATCTTTACCACTTTTGCAATTTTTAATATTTCAGGATCTGTAAAATCTTTATCGATGTGTTTTTTTTCTGAAAATGAACGGTTTATATAATGAAGTAAAGTGTTTTCGATTCCTGGTAATTCGCTTAAAAATGTTTTGTAAATATTGTTTTTACCTTCTGTTGAACAATAGTTTCCCAATCCTTTCCATACGCGATTTGCTTTTTCAGGATCAGTAAGTACTGTGCTAGGTTCAGTAAAAAACGTTTCTGTAGCCAGCATCTCTCTTTCAATAGTAACTTCAGTGAGTTTTTCCTCGTAGACTTGAAACACCGCGCTTAAAAAACCTTCAAAAGAGCCATCGTAAACAAGTTTGGTTCTCATACCGCTATGGGAGTTTCTATAGAAGAAAAAAGATTGAGTTGTTGGTTGTAGGTTTTTTGATATTTACTATTGGAGTGTTGTAAAATAAGGCTCTTTATTTGTGCCGCAGTTCTATCTTTTCTTTCAAATTGATTAGAATCGCACACCATAAAATATTTACTCCGGTTCATGGCAATACCAATGGCTTTGAGATGTTCCCAATTCAATTTTCTAAAGCGCCTTGCCTGAATTATTTTGTAAACCGATTTCATTCCCACGCCAGGAATGCGTGCTAGCATTACCTTATCGGCCTTATTTATATCAATAGGAAAGTGATGCAAATTACGCAATGCCCAGCTTAATTTTGGGTCTATGTCACTATCCAAATTAGGATACTCTTTATTGAGTAACTCTCGAATATCAAAGCCATAAAACCGAAGTAACCAATCTGTTTGATATAATCTGTTCTCCCGAAGCATAGGAACTTCGGTGCCAATAGAAGGTAAACGCGTATCATAGCTAATAGGAATATAGCCCGAATAATACACGCGTTTCATATTAAATTGTTTGTAATAATAAGCCGATGTATACATTATTTCAGCATCCGTCTCACCACTGGCACCAATAATCATTTGTGTGCTTTGACCCGCTGGAGCGTAAATAGGAGTACTTTTTATAAGTTTCTTCTCCGCTTTGTATTGAATAATTTCATTTTTGACCTTTTCCATAGGCTTAATAAAATCTTCCCTTTTCTTATCTGGTGCTAATAATTTCAACCCTTTTTCTGAAGGAATTTCAATATTTACCGAAAGTCTATCTGCGTACAAACCCGCTTCCCGCATGAGCTCATCACTAGCGCCAGGAATAGATTTTAAATGAATATAGCCGTTAAAATTTTCCTCTTCCCGAAGTTTTTTTGCCACTTGTACCAAGCGCTCCATCGTAGTGTCCGCGTCTTTAAAAATCCCGCTGCTTAAAAAAAGCCCTTCAATATAATTTCGTCTATAAAATGCAATGGTCAAATCCACAACCTCCTGAACTTTGAACGCCGCACGTTTTATATCGTTGCTTTTGCGAGTAACGCAATACGCACAATCAAAAATACAATGGTTAGTGAGTAAAATTTTTAATAATGAAACACAACGCCCGTCTTCGGTATAGCTATGGCAAATCCCCATTCCAGAGCTGTCTCCCAAACCTTTGTTTTTATTAGCGCGTTTACTGCCGCTAGAAGAGCAGGATACATCATACTTAGCGGCATCTGCCAAAATATTCAACTTTTCTTTAATTCTTTCAAAATTCATAGCATTATGGAATATAGACAAAAATATGGAAATATTCCTTTTTATGGGAATTTATCCGAAATTAATTTGGATATATTCCAAAATAGAGTATCTTCGGGTTATGGAATCTAAATTATCTATTGAAGCTAGACGCTTTAAAAAAATAAGGGAAGAGCAACATCATACCCAACAATCTTTTGCTGAACTACTTGAAATTGGCGCTACCACAGCCGATATTGAACGCGGGAAAACTAAAATTTCCGGTAAAATTGTGATGGAGTTGTTGCGGCAGTTTCAAATAAATCCGTTGTGGTTATTTGGAAAAAGTTTTACGCAATATCTAGATGTAGATGGGGGCAATGTAGGGCCAAAAGTTATCTCGATAGACCAGGAAGATAACGATACTATTTTGTTGGTAAATCAGAAAGCAGCAGCCGGATATCCTCATAATATTCAAGATGTAAGCTGGTATGAAACCTTGCCTGCATTTAATATTCCATTACCGCAATACAGAAACGCTACCTATCGTGGTTTTCAGGTAGAAGGAGATAGCATGTTGCCTAATATAAGGCCCAATGAATGGGTGCTGGGTAAAGCAGTGCCAAGTATTTCTGAGGCGAGTGATAGCAAGATTTATATAGTAGTATTAAACGACTCAGTTTTAGTGAAGAAGCTTCAAAAAATCCCCAACTCCCCAGAGAAAGTTCGTTTAATTTCTTTAAATCCAGAATATATCCCCATAGATGTAGAAGTGAAAAATATTCAGGAATTATGGTTGGTGAATAGTAAGCTTACCTTTGGTTTGGACGATCCTTCCGAAAGTACCTTATTGCGACAATTGCAGCAATCTATGGAAGAATTAAAAGGACAAATAAATAATTTGAACACATAAAAAAACGGCTTCAAATTTTGAAGCCGTTTTTCTTTAATTCACTCTATTTGAGTTATGAATTATCGTCAGTCTTGATTTTAACATCACCGTCATCATCTGTTTTGATTTTGGTTTCGCTTCCGTCAGGATTTTCAATTTTCACCTTATCTCCACCATCTTTTACTTCAATTTTCGCTCCATCATCCTGAGCGTTATCGATTAGTTGCTCTTTTTGAGTTTTTTCTTCCGTATCTCTACAAGAAGTAAATGTTACTGCGAGCGTTAAAATAGTAAATCCAGCTATTAAGATTTTTTTCATAATTTAGGTTGTTTAAAAATTTATGAGTTGTCGTCTTCACCAGTAACGGCATCTTCAACATCGTCTGCAGCGTCTTCTACAGCGTCTCCAGCGTCATCGATAGCATCTTCAACATCATCTGCTACGTCATCTGATTCAACTTCAATTTTAGTTTCTTTTGTGTCTCTACATGATACAAATGCTGTACTTAATGTAAATACTACGGCTAGGCTTAAAATTACTTTTTTCATGGGTTTCGTTTTATGTTAGTGTTTATTTAAAGTTAATCGTCGTTTCCAATTTTGTCAATTCCTTTATCTATTTCTTCATTTACTTCCTTGTCAACTTCTTTTGCAGCACGTTCTAGAATTCCGCCATCATCTTCAGAATCTACTTTTACTTCTACTTCTCTCTCTACAATCACTTCTTTTGTTTCAGTTTCTCTACAAGAGGTTGCGAAAATAGCGCAAGATACTGCTGCAATGATAAATACTTTTTTCATAATTGAATGTGGTTAATGTTAAATTATGAAACAAAACTACGTTTTTTAACATTCGCCGTGTCGTAAAGTTTTATTAAAGTTTTGTGACGAATGTTTGTGTTTATGTAGATTTAAAGATAAAACATGAGCTTTTCTGTACTATATAAATTTTTAGAAGAACTTCAGCAAAACAATACTAAGGAGTGGATGGACATACACCGCGAACAGTATCATGCTGTAAGAGATTTCTACATTGACTGGTTACATACTATGAATGTAAAACTAGCAGAAATTGACCCATACTATTTCGATACTCCTGGCAAAAAAGCCATCAATCGCATCAATAATAATTTAATGTTTCATCCAAACAAGCCTATCTATAAAGATCATTTTGGTGCTGGTTTGGATCAAGTAAGCAAACAGGGCGATTTTTACATTCATTTAGGCACTACCGAAAGTTTTATAGGTGGTGGCTACTGGCATCCTTCTTCAAAAATTTTGAAGAGCATCCGGCAGGCAATTGATTACAATGGTGAAGAGTTAAAGAAAATTCTTGCAAAAAAGAGCTTTAAGGCTATGTTTGGTGGTTTGGTAGAAGATACTCCACTAAAAACAGCTCCTAAGGGATTTTCGCAAGACCACCAGCATATAGATTTACTGCGCCGAAAATCTTTTGCAGTTTCAGTTCAACTTACTCAAAAAGAAGTGTTGAGTGCTAACTTTGAAGAAAAGGTGCTTAACATCTATAAAGAAATGTTGCCTTTTAGAAGATATTTAAACGAAGCTGTCACGGTTTAAGGGGTAGCTTTTAAATTTTTGAAATACTCTAAAACCATAGCAGTAGCACCCGTATTGCTATTTACAAAATGACCAGCAATCATACCTGTTTTATCTCTGAAGTTATTGTTAGCGGTAAGTTTTGTGAGAACCTCAGAACATTCTTCTCCATTTTTTATACTGAATAGCCCCGCCAGAGATTGTAATCTTTCGGCTTCGGGGAAATCGTCATAATTTTTGCCAATCACAACGGGCACTCCAAATGTTGCGGGTTCTAAAATATTGTGTAGGCCTGTAATTCCCATGGCGCCACCCACATAAGCTATGTCGGCATAGCTATATATTTTTGTGAGTAATCCAATGGTGTCGATAATAATTACTGAAGCTTCTGGAAGTTTGTTGCTTTCACTATCTAGCTGAGAATATCTTAGGGCTGTATGTTTTATTTTTTTCTGAAAACTATCGATCTTCCCAACATCCATTTTATGGGGCGCAATTACAAACTTTATATTTTTGGAGCTATTTATAAATGGTAACAACACTGTTTCATCTTCGGGCCATGTACTTCCACAGACCACACAGAGTGAATCGCCTTTAAATGCTTCCATAAATTCAAGCGAATTATCCTGCTCAATTTGGTGAGAAACCCTGTCAAATCTAGTGTCTCCACTTACTGAAACTTGGTTCATTCCAATTTTTTTAAGTAGCACTTCGGAACTTTTTGTCTGTACAAAAATATGGTTAAAACTTTGCAGGGCATTTCGCATAAAACTTCCGTAAGATTTGAAAAACACTTGATTCTCCCTAAAAACACCAGAAATTAAAAGTGCATGCACTCCCTGTTTCTTCAGCTGAAAAAGATAATTAGGCCAAAATTCGTATTTCACAAAAAATGCTACTGTTGGGTGCACCAACTCAACAAATTTACGTGCGCTGGCGCGTGTGTCCATAGGTAAATAAACTACGGCATCTGCGATGGGAGTATTTTTTTTAATTTCATATCCTGAAGGTGAAAAAAACGAAACCACAATTTTGTAGGTAGGATATTGTTTTTTTATAGCTTCCATAATGGGAAATCCCTGTTCAAATTCCCCCAAGGATGCGCAATGAAACCAAAGAGTTTGGTCCGTAGATTTTATTTTTTCCTTCAAAATGGAAAAAGTTCTTTGCCGACCCCCTATAAAAAGTTTCATCTTTTTACTAAAGACTTGCGAAAGCCAGAGAAAAAAACTCATTATATACGTCGCTATGTTGTAAAGTGTCCCCACAGGCAGCTAAATTAGGAAAATTACGGCAGCTTCTCTTAATCTATAAATAATATGGTGAGGCTTTGGGTTTTTCGTATTTTTGCTAAAGCGAATTTTATTCCCAAAACAATGAGAAAAATACAAATGGTTGACCTTAAAGGTCAATACGAACATATTAAAGAACAGGTAAATACATCTATTATGGAAGTGATTGAATCTACGGCTTTCATAAATGGGCCTGAGGTTCAAAACTTTCAAAAAGAATTAGAAGATTATTTAGGAGTAAAACACGTTATCCCATGTGCAAATGGTACAGATGCGTTACAAATTGCAATGATGGGGTTAGGTCTTCAGCCAGGAGATGAAGTAATTACAGCAGATTTCACCTTTGCTGCAACTGTTGAAGTAATTGCGCTGTTACAACTAACACCCGTTTTGGTAGATGTAGATCCAATAAACTTCAATATAGATATCGAAGCTATTAAAAAAGCAATTACTCCAAAAACAAAGGCAATAGTGCCTGTTCATCTTTTTGGTCTCGCTGCCAATATGGATGCTATTATGGAGATAGCAAACGACCATAATTTATACGTTATTGAAGATAATGCCCAAGGAATTGGATCTAATTATACATCAAAAGATGGGTCTAAAACAAAAACAGGCGGTATTGGTCATATAGGATCTACCTCTTTCTTCCCGTCAAAAAATTTAGGTTGCTATGGCGATGGGGGTGCGATTTTTACGAATGATGATGCGCTAGCTCATACTATAAGAGGGATTGTAAACCATGGCATGTATATTCGCTATCAACATGATGTGGTTGGGGTAAATTCACGATTGGATTCTATTCAAGCTGCTGTCTTGAGAGCAAAATTACCACATTTAGATACCTACAATGCAGCTCGCCAAAATGCAGCGAGAAAATATTCCGATGCATTTAAAGATATTGAAGGTATTACAACCCCAACAGGTTACTGTGACGCAGGTGCCAGTATTTGCGATACGTGCGATTGCCACGTGTTTCATCAGTACACCTTAAGAATTAGGAATGCAGATAGAGACGCGCTGGTTCAACATTTAAATGATAACGGAATTCCTTGTGGCGTGTATTATCCAATTCCATTACACTTACAGAAAGCGTACGCAGATAGCCGTTACAAGGAAGCAGATTTTCCAGTTACAAACCAGTTAGTAAAAGAAGTGATCTCTTTGCCTATGCATACAGAGCTTGACGATGAACAAATTAATTTTATTACTAAAACCATCATCAATTTTGTTGCCAATTAAATGAAAAAAATACTCGTTACAGGTGGTTTAGGATATATTGGTTCACATACAGTTGTAGCCCTGCAAGAAGCAGGATACGAGGTTTTTATTATTGATAACCTTTCAAATACCTCTATCGATGTATTACAAGGGATTACTGAAATAACCAATACGCCACCCAAATTTGAGAGATTAGATCTTCGCATTAAAAATGATGTGGTAGCATTTTTCCAGAAGCATACTAATATGGATGGAATCATTCATTTTGCTGCCAGTAAAGCCGTAGGCGAAAGTGTTGAAAATCCGCTGTTGTATTATGAAAATAACATCAACTCGCTAGTCTATCTCTTACAAGAATGCAAAGCTCACAATATTTCAAATTTTATATTTAGTTCATCTTGTACGGTATATGGAGAACCAGATACGTTGCCTATAGATGAAGGTGCACCTATAAAGCAAGCAACGTCTCCTTATGGAAATACAAAACAAATAAGCGAAGAAATACTGAAGGATGTTTGCCACGTTTCAAATTTAAATGCGATAGCCTTACGCTATTTTAATCCTATTGGAGCGCATGCATCTGCACTTATAGGTGAATTGCCGGTGGGAGTGCCTCAAAATCTGGTTCCATTCATTACGCAAACGGCAGCGGGAGTCCGTAAAGAGCTTTCAGTATTTGGAGATGATTATGATACGCCAGACGGCAGTTGTATTCGAGATTATATTCACGTTGTAGATCTTGCCAGAGCACATGTAAAAGCTGTTGAAAGATTGATAAAGGCAGAGAATTCGGCTAAATTTAGGGTTTTTAATATAGGTACAGGAAAAGGAAATAGCGTATTGGAAGTAATAGCTGCTTTTGAAGAAGTAACGGGAGAAAAACTGAATTATAAAATAGTGGACAGACGGCCGGGCGATGTTGTTGCTGTATTTGCGGATACAAAAAAGGCCAATGAGGAATTAGGCTGGAAAGCAGCACACGATCTTAAGGAAGGTCTTGCCTCTTCTTGGAAATGGGAAAAAAAGGTAAGGGGGATCTAGGAGTTTGTTCTTAGCTACTTACTAAATACTTAGTAAAGGTTTAACAGCTTTAATTTGTGATTGGTATATGTAATGCGTTGTTTTGCAGTATAATTAAATAAAAATCCATGCAATTAGTTTCAGTCCGCAGAAAGACTAAGAAAGAAAAACGATTTTCTCAAACAATGGGAATCTTAACAACAAACGTAGTTTACATTCAAAGAACACTGCTTAACATTCCTGTAAAAACCCTTCACAAATATCGTGAAACCTATTATGGTAAAGTTAAGGATTGTGAAGAGTGTAGTATAACTGCTTAGAAGAAATTGAACTCAAATAAAAAATCCCGAAGCTTAGAAAGCTTCGGGATTTTTGTTTTACTATAGTTGTAGTTAATTATACTTCGGCTTTGCTGGTGGTTACCTTTCTATCAATTTTTCGCATTAATCCTTGCAATACATTTCCAGGCCCTACTTCAATAAACTCTGTTCCTCCATCTTTAATCATGTTTTGAATGCTCTGTGTCCACTTTACAGGAGCTGTTAATTGAAACATTAAGTTCTTTTGTATGTCAGCAGGATTGGTTACTGCAACGGTAGATACGTTTTGATAAATTGGGCAGGCAGGCGTTGTAAATACAGTATTCTCAATGGCTGCAGCCAATTCTTCTCTGGCAGGCTCCATTAAGGGGCTATGAAAAGCACCTCCTACAGGAAGCAATAAAGCTCTTCTGGCTCCTGCTTCGGTTAATTTTTCGCATGCTAAATTTACTGCGTTTATATCTCCTGAAATCACCAATTGTCCCGGACAGTTATAATTAGCTGCTACAACAATTCCTGGAGTATCTGCGCAAATGGCTTCTACCAAATGATCTTCCAAACCAAGAACAGCTGCCATAGTAGACGGTTCTAATTCACATGCTTTTTGCATGGCTTGCGCTCGTTTTGAAACTAATGTTAATCCATCGCTAAATGCTAATGTTCTATTCGCAACCAATGCCGAAATTTCTCCTAGAGAATGTCCTGCCACCATTTCTGGTTTAAAAGATTGACCCATTACTTCTGCTAATATGGTAGAATGAAGAAAAATAGCTGGTTGGGTAACTTTGGTTTGTTTAAGCTCGTCTGCAGACCCTTCAAACATGATTTTTGTAATATCGAACCCCAAAATATCATTGGCTTGTTGAAATAATTCTTTCGCTTTTGCTGAGCTTTCGTATAAATCTTGTCCCATTCCTGTGAATTGGGCTCCCTGTCCTGGAAAAATATATGCTTTCATTGTGGTTAATTTTAGCGGTAAAAATACCATAAAAAATCCCCTTTCAGAAATTTCAAAAAAGGGGATATTCTATAAATTAACGAGTTGGCCTACACCTTTATCTTACCAGATGTACCCATATCTATTTTTTCGCCCGTAACGGCAGCTTTTGCCAATTTAAAGAGTGACACTACTTTGTTATCGTCATTGCTCCAATAGGCTGCCTCTTTAGGGATAAATTTAATAGCCGTAATATTAGGGTCTTCTTCACCGTCAAACCAAGCATTGTCTGTGCTGGAGTATAATTCTTTAATAATAGCTCTGTCGTGAACAATTTCAGCATAGCCATACACACTTAAAAATTTCATATCACTACCACCACTATATAGCAATTGCGTGTTGTCGTCTTTAATAATATCGGCATTGTGATCGCTGTTTTTATTACTCAAAAACCAGATTCTTCCTTGGTCGTCAACTTTTTTGGTGCTCATAGGTACTGCACTAATGGGTTGTACACTTAAATTTGTCGCCAGCATACAGAAATCTACGTCCGTAGCAATATCTTTAATTTTTTCGATAGCCTCTTGGCTATATAAATTTTTTTGACTCATAGTTTTTTGTTTTATTTTAAAGATACACAGAGGTTTCAGCAGCCACGCCCAACAAAATGCCAAAGTATTTTGAAAGTTTTGTTAAGTATAAAGTCAGGGAACTGTTATTATTTGAGGAAGATGTTACCGTTCAATCCAATTGAAATACTGCAGGTTTTCAAATCACAACTACCACTTATTTCCTTACCCAAGTCTCATAGGTAAACGCATAGTTATGACGGTCGTCTTTAGGATGTGGTATTTCTGCAATAAGTTCCCATTGGTCTTTATTAATTTCTGGGAAATAGGTGTCTGCGTCAAAGGTTCCGTGGACGCGGGTAAGTTCAATTTTATCTGCTATGGCTATTGCCATTTTATAGATTTCACCCCCACCAATTACAAAAGGTTGCGGGTCGCTGGTAGCTTTTATGAAGGCAGCATCTATGGAATGTACCACTATGGCGCCGTCTTTTTTATACCCTTCATTTCTGGTAATCACTACGTGGGTACGATTGGGAAGCGGTTTAGGAAACGACTCGAAGGTTTTGCGGCCCATAATAATATAATGACCCGTGGTAAGTTGTTTAAAACGTTTGAAATCGTCTGGTAAATGCCAAACTAAATCATTGTCTTTTCCAAGCTCGTTGTTTTGGCCTGCGGCGGCAATCATTGTAATCATCTTTGTTCGGGGGGGAGTTGGTTGGGATTGTTTTTTTTTACTTCAGGAGTTTGGGAAGGGTTCGTTAAAGCTTCGGTTTTGCGGGCAGATTTTACTTCATCTACAGTAACTTCTTGCACGGCTTGTTTTTTTAATTGAGCGATACGTGTTTCTTGTTGTTTTTTCAGCTTCTCTAATTGCTGGTTTTCCCATTCTTTGCCCATAAACTTATTCATCACAAATACATTGAACACGTGAATTAACAAAAGAAATATCCAAAGCAAGACTACCCAAATAGACCAGTCTTTCAGTAAGACTTCATGACCTTTTTTAAGGATAAGATCAACTATAAGAAGCAAAATGGAGCCCACTAAAAAAATAATGAAGTGACGCATCAATCCTTTTTTCTGCTTGATTCGTTTGCGGGCGTAGTCGTATTGTTCGCGCTGGTCGGCGTCTATTCTGTCGTTTTTATTGGTTTTTGAAAACATAGTTGGTTACCTTTAGTCTCACGTAAAAATACCCAAAATTAACCGTACAAACCTCTCAGTTATGGAAGATTTAAGAAATCTGTTCCCAGTTACAAAAACGCACACCTATTTAAATACAGCATCTGCTGGACTGGTTTCCACAAAGTTAGTACAATGGCGTAGCGAGCACGATAAGAAGCTGTTGCAACAAGGGAGTATTTTTAGAGATACACACAGAGCGATTTTAGACGGAGTGTGCGATCAGGTATGTAATTTTTTTAGTGCTTCCAAGCATGAAGTGGCGCTTGTTCCTAATTTTTCGTTTGGATTTAACACTTTGTTAGAGGGTATTCCAGAAGGTAAAAAAGTACTGTTATTAAGCCATGACTATCCTAGCATTAATTGGGCATTTGAGCATCGGGATTTTAATGTTTGTTATGCTGAAGTTGACGAAAATTTAGAACAAAATATTGAGGTGGCCGTTGCCCGTCATAAACCAGATATTTTTGCTTTTAGTATTGTACAGTATTTGAATGGTATTAAAATAGATTTCAACTTTTTAAAACAGTTGAAAGCATACCATCCAGATTTGCTATTAGTAGCAGATGGGACGCAATATTTGGGTACGGAACCTTTTAATTTTACTGAAAGTGCTATTGATGTCCTAGGGGGCAGTTGTTATAAATGGATGCTGTCCGGCTACGGAAATGGAGTTTTTATGGTAAAGGAAGCTGTGCAACACAGCATACATCCAAGTACCATTGGTTTTAATTCGGCCAATGGTATTTTTAGTGCTAGAGAAAGTATTCCGTTTATGAAACGTTTTGAACCTGGACATCAAGATACTTTGACGTATGGAAGTTTAGGGCAAAGTATTCGGTTTTTAGAGGAGTTTGGAGCCGATAAAATTTCAGAAAAATTACAGCTGTTATGTGGGAAGGCAAAGGAAGCTTTTATAGAAAAAGGGATTTTGGATTTGGCTTCAGCAAGAAGGGAAAACTTTTCTACCATTTTTAATATTACAGGGGATGAAAATCTTTTTCAGAAATTAAAAAATGAAAATATTATTTGTTCGCAGCGTGGTAAAGGGCTTAGGGTAGGTTTTCATATTTATAATACCGAAGAAGACTTACATAAATTACTATGTGTATTGTAAATATTTAGGATTGTACAATGTCAACACCTTTCCAAAACGCTACATATCCTTCAATAGGTTTTGCCGCATGGCTTGTTTCTGGATAATACCAAGCTGCATCTTTGTTGGTTTCTCCATTCACAGTAATACTGTAATAAGAAGCCTCTCCTTTCCAAGGGCAATGACTATGAGTCTCCGTTTTTTTGAAAAATTCTGAGTGTATCGCCTGTGGCGGAAAATAATGATTGTTTTCAATAACAACAGTATCGTTACTTTCGGCAATAACCGTGTGGTTCCAAATGGCTTTCATATATTCGATTTAAGAATTAAATAAATTATTTTTTACTGTGCATCCAACAAAGACACCACAGGCAGACTTATTATTTTCTTCTGAAAACATAATCTTTATAATACCCTTTCTCATCTTCGAAAGAAGTCTCAATGGTTAATCCAGCAGAGTCTGCAAGCCACTGGACAGTTTTGTCGTCATACTTTTGAGAAATTTCTGTATGTATAGTTTCCCAGGCATCAAAATTAATATGTAAGTCTATTGCCTTTACGGAAACTTCCATAGCTTCGGTAGCTACCAGAAAACTCTTTGCAGTACCAGATTCTGGGTCATACACTTCCCAATGTTTAAAGTTGTCCACATTAAAATCACCTTCCAATTCACTGTTAATACGGTGAAGTAGATTTTTATTGAAAGCCGCGGTTACTCCCGTTGTATCATTATACGCATCCAGAATGGTCTGCGGATGTTTTTTTTGGTCAAAGCCCATAAAGAGTAAGTCTTCAGAGCTCATAATATCTTTAAGTTTAGTTAAAAAATCAATGGCTTGCGGGTGTAAAAGATTACCAATGTTAGAACCCAAAACCATTAAGACTTTTTTTCGTGCATTGTATTTTTGAAGTCTTTCTAGCACTTCAAAATAGGTTCCTGTTTCTCCATCCACAGTTACTTGGGGAAGTTCTTCCGCAAGGTTATTTGTTAAAGAATCGATAGCATTTTGGCTTATATCAATTGGTTTATAAACATAATCGAAGTTATTTTCAGTCAAATGACTCAGTATTACTTTTGTTTTTTTACCATCGCCTGCCCCCAGTTCAATAAGGTCGAAACCAGTTTGGATGTTGCTAAATAATTCTGCTATTTCTGTTGCATGAAGCGATAAAATATCAAACTCACAATTGGTGAGGTAGTATTCTGGAAGATTCATAATATCCTGAAAAAGTTTATCTCCCTTTTTATCATAAATATATTTTGAATACAAATACTTTGGAAAAGAGGTAAGACCTTGATGTACATCGTTTTTAAAAGATGCTTCAATTTTTTGGGTATTTTTAATGCTCATATGTGCTGGGTCGTAATTATCTGGCTAGTCTTATACCGGTGTATTGCCATCTTAAATTGGGTTGAAAAAAATTGCGGTAGGTGGGTCGTGTATGCTTTGGTGCTGTAACTACAGAGCCACCTCTAAGCACTTTTTGATTTACCATAAACTTGCCGTTATATTCACCAATGGCTCCAGGAGCTTTCGTATAGCCAGGATACGGAAGGTAGGAGCTCTCGGTCCATTCCCAACGGCTTCCCCAATCAAAATGTTGCTGGGCAATTTCCCATTCAAATTCGGTTGGGAGGCGACAACCCTTCCATTGGGCATATGCAAAAGCCTCATAATAAGACACATGACAAAGAGGTGCTTTTGGATCAATTTTTTGTAGTCCTTGAAAAGTATAGTAGTGCCATTCACCTTCAATAGAATGCCAGTACATAGGCTGTACCTGATTTTCTAGCTTTACCCATTCCCAGCCATCTGCGTGCCAATGGTTAAAATCTGTATATCCTCCAGCGTCTATAAATTCTATAAATTCAGCATTTGTGACCAACCTATTTGAAATCTCGAAGTCCTGAATATAGGTTTTGTGATGTCCTAATTCGTTATCATAACAAAAGCTACCTTCAGTATGTCCAATTTCATAAACGCCCTCTTTAAAAGGAAGCCATTGCTGTGTAATTTTTTCTACGGAATGTTCGGTAAAATCGTTATTATATTTTGGAAGTAAGGGGTTATTTCCAAGGATATACTTAATATCTGTCATCAATAATTCTTGATGCTGTTTTTCATGATGAATTCCAATATTGAGTATTTCTTCTACTTCTTCTGAAATTTCAGAAGCTAAAAACTCCTTCATTTCATTTGTTACATAATGTCTATAATCGTAAACTTTTGTAACTCCAGGACGTGATAAATTACCACGGTCGCTACGTATTACCCGTTTTCCTAATGATTCATAATAACTGTTGAAGACGAAGGCGAAATCTTCATCAAAAAGTATGTAATTAGGTTTGTGATGTTTTAGGATAAATTCTTCAAAAAACCATGTAGTATGCCCCAAATGCCATTTTGGTGGAGAAACGTCCACGACAGGTTGTACCACATAATCTTCAATTTCCAAAGGTTTGCAAAGTGCTTCGGTATGGTATCTGGTTTCAGTGAAAAGTTGTAATAGTGTTTCTGTATCAATCATAAAAAATAGTGAAAAAACGAGTATGTTTTTACACCTTAAAGATAAGGTTCTCTATTATTTTTATGGAAATATCTTGCGTTAAACCCGTGTTAAACTAGCCTAATACAAAAACGAGGGGTAGGGTATATTTAGTTTTAACCGGATACTTATCATGCCTGCCCGGAATAAAATTGGGAAGTAGCTCAAGTACACGGTTTGTCTCTTTCTGAAGTTGGGGGTGTGGCGTCCTAATCTTAATATCCTTTATACCCCCGTTTTCATCTATGATAAATTGAGCGTATACACGTATTCTTCTTTCGTTAAGGTTCAGATTTTTGAACAGCCCTGTGTTAAATTTTTGTTTGGCAAAGGCCTCTACAGATTCTTGCGTACAAAGTATTTCCTGTTGTACAGTACCAGCACTGCAATCTCTATATCTAGGAGGCGTGTCTACTTGCGAAAAAGAAATAACTTCTTCTTGCGCCGTGCTTATAGTGACCACAGATAACAACAGGAAAAAAATTTTCCAGCCCATTTATTTTCCCGTTTTAAAAGTGATAGGGACAATGTATTGAATAGCTCTCGGCTTTCCTCCCATCATACCTGGCTTTTTCATTTTTGGAATGAGACTTATATTTCTTTTGGCTTCGGCCTGCAAAGCTGCGCTTCCTCCAGTAATACTTTTAATATCTACAAGGCCTTTTTCGTTGATGTAAAAATCTACTATTACCCGCCCTTGTTCATTTTTTTTATAAGAATCTGTAGGGTATTTAAAGTTTTTGGCAATGTGGGTTGCTAATTTTTGCTTAAAACAGTTGTCACGCTGGGAAGCATTTCCAGATTCGCAACCTGGCCAGATAGGAGCCAGTTCTTTTAGAGTTAGTTTATTCTTTTGTACATCTCCCCATTCTTGCTGTGCAAAAAGAGTTGTGGTTACAAATAAACTAAAGATAATTAGGGCATATTTCATAAGGGGATGGTTTTTAAACAGCAACCGCACCTTTAATGTGCGGATGCGGATGGTAATCTTTCAGGCTGAAGTCATCAAATTTGAAGCCAAATATATCTTTTACATCTTTATTTAGCAACATTTTTGGTAAAGGACGTATTTCTCGGGACAATTGTAACTCCAACTGTTCGAAATGATTTTTATAAATATGAGCATCACCAAAGGTGTGTATAAAGTCCCCCGCTTGATAGCCGCATACCTGAGCCATCATCATAGTAAGTAGTGCGTAAGAAGCAATGTTGAAAGGTACTCCCAAGAAAATATCTGCGCTTCGTTGATACAGCTGGCAAGACAATTTTCGGGTGCTTTCATCGCCTTCAATTTCTGGGGCACTCACATAAAATTGAAAAAACGCGTGGCATGGTGGTAAAGCGGCCTTGCCATTTGCAACATTTTCAGAAAAAGGAACAGAAGTGTTAGGCATCACGCTAGGATTCCATGCACTCACCAGCATCCTTCTGCTGTCTGGATTTGTTTTTAGGGTGTGGATAATATCTGTAATCTGGTCTATTTCTTCATTGTTCCAGTTACGCCATTGATGCCCATATACAGGGCCTAAATCACCATTTTCATCCGCCCAGTCATTCCAGATACGAACTCCATTTTCCTGGAGGTATTTTATATTGGTATCTCCGTTTAAGAACCATAAAAGTTCATAAATAATAGATTTTAGATGTAATTTTTTGGTGGTCACCATAGGAAACCCCTCATTCAAATCGAATCGCATTTGATACCCAAACACACTTTTGGTACCTGTGCCTGTGCGATCACTCTTGCTATTTCCTTGCTCTAAAACGTGTTTTACTAAATCGTGGTATTGCTTCATCTTCTGCCTTATTTTTGAATGGTTTAAATGTAAAAAAGAAGGGCTACTCTTTAAACTGAAATCTTCGGGATTTATTACAAGTTATCAACGGGATTTTTTTAATAATAAAATTGCTAACTTGCAGTGATTAACTAACAAAGAATGAAGGCTACCTACCAAACTCCTCACGGCCCAATGGACTGCTTTAAAAATTGCTTAATCTTTAAGCTCGTGGGTACTGGTATTAGTGCTATTGCAGCCAAAGAGATCATGCAGTATGCTTATGATCATTACGGAAATAATAAATTTGTTTTTATTTCCAATCGAGAATTTGCTTCCAATATAGATCCTAAAGCGTACGATGCTATTAATCCAAAATTGATGGTCGGCTTGGCTATTGTTTCACAAGAAGAGGCCGTAAAACAGGAGGCGATACAGGAGCAACAGTTGTATTTAGGCTCTTTTAGTTATTTCAAAACAGTAGAAGAAGCAAAAGATTGGGCTACGACAGTTGTTAAAAATTCTTAGCCAATTAACATTCCGGCAATAGTTGCTGTTAGTAAAGCGGCTACGGTTCCACCAATTAAAGCTTTTATTCCAAATTTTGCCAGCGTACTTCGCTGTTTTGGCGCTAAAACACCAATGCCACCAATTTGTATTCCAATAGAAGCAAAATTTGCAAATCCACAAAGGGCGTAGGTTGCAATTACAATAGATCTATAGTTCGTAATGGCGCCAGCTTGTTTTAATTCACTGAGGGAGGCATAGGCGAAAAATTCGTTTAAAATGGTCTTTTCTCCTAGCAACTGGCCAATTACAACCATATCTTCAGCAGGTACACCAATAACCCAGGCAACCGGTGCAAATACATTACCTAATATATATTGTAATGAAAATCCACTATACCTTCCTTCAGTAGCGGAAGCAATTATATCATTTAACCCGGTAGGAGCGCCAATGATATCTACGGTAATCCAGTTAAAAACAGCAATAATAGCGGTAAAAACCAATAGCATAGCGCCTACATTTACTGCAAGTTTTAATCCTTCAGTAGTTCCTCTGGAGATGGCGTCTAGAATATTGGTTCCTATTTTTTCTTTGCTGATGTCTAGTTTTTTGTCTACCGTTTCGGTTTCTGGGTAGAGCATTTTTGCAATCAAAATAGCTGCAGGGGCAGACATGATAGATGCCGTTAACAAGTGTTTTGCAAAGATTATTTTTTCAACATCGCTATCACCACCTAAAAAAGCTATAAAAGCGGCTAAAACTCCCCCGGCAATCGTTGCCATACCACCAACCATTAAGCAGAGCATTTCAGATTTTGTCATCCGGTCCAGGTAAGGTTTTACTACTAAAGGCGCTTCGGTTTGACCTATAAATATATTTGCTGCTGCCGCAAGACTTTCGGCCCCAGAAAGACGCATGGTTTTGCTCATTACCCAGGCAAAGGCTTTTACAAATAATTGTAGAATGCCCAAATAATACAATAAAGAGGTAAATGCTGAAAAGAAAACAATAGTTGGTAATACTTTAAATGCGAAAATGTATCCAAACGTATCCATGTCTGTAACCAATCCGCCAAAAAGGAATTCTGCACCTTTCTCACTAAAATTTAAGAAGGTAACCACTTTGTCGCTAATCCAATCGAAAACACCCGCTACGAAGGGTACTTTTAAGACAAGCAGCGCGAAAATAATTTGAAGCGCTAAGCCAGTACCTACAAGCCGCCAATCTATTTTTCTTCGGTTGCTACTCAATAAATAACACACAAGCAATAAGAAAATCATTCCAATAATACCTCTGTATACACTTGAAAAACTAACGCCTAAACTTCTGGAAGTGTCTAGGGCAATGTTGCTTTTGTCGTTTTCATCTGTATTTAATGTGGAAGCCGTTACGTCCGAAATTTCGGTTTGAGATGGGGCAGAGAAACGGTAGGTTGTATTTTTTTCAGTAAAAGAAAGGGCTGTATCTGTGAGTTCGGTAATTCTATAACGTCGTATGGTATCTGTTGGCGTGTTGAAAAAAAGCACCAATAAGTTATTCTGATAGATATAATCTCCGGAAGCTTTTAGGACGTCGGCTGCTGCTAGGTGGTAGTTGAAAACTCCGTCTTTTAGTGAAAACGTATCGTCTTCAGATATATCGAAAAGTGGATTTCCTGAAGCGTCTTCAATAGCGGAGAAATTCCAGTCTTTTTCAATAGATTGCCCGAACACACTTCCGAAGAACCCTAAAAAAGAAAAAACAATGACTAATTTCTGAAAGTGTTGCATACAAAAAGAGGTAATACGTTAAGAGCGTTTAGAAACCTCATCTCTAATGCTGGCGGCGCGTTCATAATCTTCATTATTAACGGCATCGTTTAACATGGCTTTGAGTTCCTTAAGAGTATATTTTGAAAAATCTTCGGCTTTTTTTGGGGTGGATTCGGCATCGTCTCCCAAGATGAGTTCTTCTAAAATAGTTTCTTCTTGTTTTGAAATTTTCTTCTTTTTACTCGGGGTAGATTTCAGATAGATACCTGCTTTTTCCAAAATAGCTTTGTAGGTAAAAATGGGAGCTTTAAACCGGAGTGCTAATGCAATGGCATCACTGGTCCTGGCATCAATAATTTCTTCCAGATTGTCTCGTTCGCAAATAATACTAGAATAAAAAACACCATCCACTAATTTATGGATAATAACCTGTTTTACAACGATAGCAAATCTATCGGCGAAATTTTTGAACAAATCGTGAGTGAGTGGGCGCGGAGGTCTAATCTCTTTTTCTAACGCAATGGCGATAGACTGTGCTTCAAAGGCACCAATAACGATGGGAAGTTTGCGTTCTCCATCTTCTTCATTCAAAATAAGTGCATAGGCACCATTTTGTGTTTGGCTATAGGAGATTCCTTTTATATTTAATCGTACTAGGCTCATTATGAACGCTTAAAAATCTTTTCCCTAACCCTAAAGGGAAGATTTTAATACTATTTTTATTCAATTTTCACCCTTTAGGGACGGGCAGAATAAAATTGACAACTAAGAGAAAAGGCTGTTTAAATTAGGCGTTGCTAATTTAAACAGCCTTTTTCGAGGCACAAATTACTAAAAAATTATGCGTTCTATGCTTCGATACAATTTTCTTTTTTTGCAAAAAAAAGAAATCATTCAGCCCCCTTAGAAATTTAGTTGTTTTGAGCTTTAAACTCTTTTAGCTTTTCTACTAATTGTGGTACAACTTCAAAAGCATCCCCTACAATTCCATAATCTGCTGCTTTAAAGAAAGGAGCTTCAGGATCGTTATTGATAACTACTTTGATTTTTGAGGCATTAATTCCAGCCAAATGTTGAATGGCACCAGAGATACCAATGGCGATGTACAGATTGGACGCTACAGGTTTCCCTGTCTGTCCAACGTGCTCGCTGTGTGGTCTCCAGCCCATGTCGCTTACTGGCTTAGAGCAAGCGGTTGCTGCACCTAAAGTTTCTGCCAACTCTTCTATCATTCCCCAGTTTTCTGGGCCTTTCATCCCGCGACCTGCAGAAACAACTATTTCGGCATCTGCGATAGTAACCTTATCTGTTGCTTTGTCTACTGAAACTACTTCGGTTGAAAAATCTCCCTCTGCTAACGTAGGTGAAAAAGCTTCGGCTGTAACTGAAGTTTCGTTTTCTTTAATTCCGTAAGCATTTTTACCAAGACCTAGTACTTTTACTTCGGTATTGATTTCAGTATTGCTGAAGGCTTTGTTGGTAAACACATTATGCTTTACTGTAAAAGGTGACGTAGATGAGGGGAGTTCCGTTACATTTGGAACGTAACCTGCTTCCAGATTTACGGCTACCAGTGGCGCCATAAATTTGCTGTTAGCGCTAGACGTAAGTACTACTACTTTGGCGCCTTCAGCTTTTGCAGCCTGTGCTACTACGTCTGCATAAGCTTCAGCATTAAAATTATTTAATTTGTCATTGGAAACCTCCAATACTTTTGAAGCACCAAATTTCCCTAATTCTGAACTATCACCAGCATTTACCGCTATGGCAGTAACGCTTGTGCCCATCGCATCTGCAATACCTTTTGCGTACGAAACTGCTTCGTGAGCTATTTTTTTAAATGATCCATTTTCGGATTCTGTATATACTATAACTGACATAATTTTCTTCTAAAATTATAAATTCCAAAACTCAAATTCCACATAACAAACTTGTTATGATGATCACGTTTTGTGATTTGTGATTTTCTTTTTTGTGATTGTTAAATCACTTTCGCCTCGTTGTGTAACAGGTCTATTAAATCCTCTACGTTGTCGACCAACTTCACCGTTCCTTTTGGGGCTGGTTTTTCGAAGCCTTTAGTGTTGGTTTCGGCATTGGCATCGATTGGTTCCTTCACATGTAAAGGCTTGGAGCGCGCTTGCATAATTCCTCTCATATTTGGAATACGTAGGTCGCTTTCTTCTACCAGTCCTTTTTGTCCTCCCACTACCAGTGGAAGTTTTGTGCTAATAGTCTCCTTACCACCGTCAATCTCGCGGATAGCAGTTACGCTCTCACCTTCAACTTCTAGGCTAATGCAGGTGTTCACAAAATTAGCGTCTATCATTTTTGCTAACATTCCTGGAACCATTCCGCCATTATAATCAATAGACTCACGTCCACCAATAACTAAATCGTATCCACCTTCTTTTACAACATGTGCCAATTGCTTGGCAACGCTATACCCGTCGGTTGCGGGAGTGTTTACTCTAATGGCTTCATCTGCTCCAATTGCTAGAGCTTTACGCAGGGTGGGTTCGGTTTCCGGACCCCCAACATTGGCAACGTGCACTGCCGCACCTTGCTTTTCTTTAAACCACATAGCTCGCGTAAGGCCAAACTCATCGTTTGGGTTGATTACAAATTGTACGCCGTTGGTATCAAACTTTGTGTCACCGTCGGTAAAATTAATTTTGGAAGTAGTATCCGGCACGTGGCTAATGCATACTAATATCTTCATATATCTTCTGTTTTTGTAGTAAATTTTAAGGATGTCAAAGATACCAAATATTATTCATAAATACTATGCACGCATAGTAAAATTTTAAAGGATGTAAAGAAAATCGGCTGAGAGGGTTTAAGTACTCTTAAATAATATTATTTTTGTCACAGTACCTACTGGTAAGAATCGAAATAAAATATCCGCTATATAAACTGAACGGAGTCAAAGAATGTTTAATAAAACTAATACGCAAAGGTTACTGAGCGCAGTCGAAGTATGAAAACACTACAATTTAGAGAAGCCATTTGCGAAGCGATGAGCGAAGAAATGCGCAAGGACGAATCCATTTTTTTAATGGGCGAGGAAGTAGCCGAATATAACGGAGCTTATAAAGCCAGTAAAGGAATGTTGGACGAATTTGGAGCGAAACGTGTGATAGATACCCCAATTTCTGAACTTGGTTTTGCAGGCGTAGCGATTGGTAGCACCATGAAAGGTAACCGGCCTATTGTTGAGTTTATGACCTTTAACTTCTCACTTGTTGGGATTGATCAGATTATAAATAACGCTGCAAAAATTAGACAAATGAGTGGTGGGCAGCTTAAGTGTCCTATTGTATTTCGTGGGCCCACAGCGTCAGCAGGACAATTGGCAGCAACACACTCCCAAGCTTTTGAGAGTTGGTTTGCCAATACGCCAGGGTTAAAAGTTGTCGTGCCTAGTAATCCAGCAGATGCTAAAGGATTACTGAAAAGCGCCATCCGCGATGATGATCCTGTAATTTTTATGGAAAGCGAGCAAATGTATGGTGATAAAGGCGAAGTGCCGGAAGGAGAATATTTAATCCCATTAGGAGTTGCTGAGATTAAAAGAAAAGGAACCGATGTAACTATTGTATCCTTCGGAAAAATAATAAAAGAAGCCTACAAAGCTGCCGAAGAGTTAGCAAAAGAAGGTATAGAATGTGAGATTATCGATTTACGTACCGTCCGCCCAATGGATCATAACACTATTATGGAATCGGTTAAAAAAACGAATCGCTTGGTGGTCTTGGAAGAAGCGTGGCCTTTTGGAAATGTAGCGACCGAAATTACCTATCAGGTACAAAGTCAAATATTTGATTACTTGGATGCACCTATCATAAAAATAAACACAGCAGATACACCAGCGCCCTATTCGCCAGTATTGCTGAAAGAATGGTTGCCTAACAGTGATGATGTGATTAAAGCCGTAAAGAAAGTACTATACAAGGATTAAGTCAAAAAGGACAAAGTCCAAATAAGAAATCCCAAATTCCAAAAGACTTATTTTTGGAATTTGGGATTTTTCTTTTTGAAATTTTCAGCATAACGGTCTTTTAAGAATAATTTAATTGTCAAACAATCCATTTATTGCGTTATTTGCGGTTGCAAAAGCGACTACATTTAATGGTTGCCTTTACGCTACCTACTTATGAAGCATATATACTTCTTATCTTTTTTCCTTTTTACGACCATCGTTTTTGCTCAAACAAAAGTGAGCGGTGTGGTAACAGATCCGTCAGGGATGACCGTTGCTTTCGCCAATGTTATTTTTAAGGATAGCAATATAGGAACCATAACAAACGAGGATGGCCGGTTTTATTTAGAAAGTGACGATACCTATAGTACCGTCGTGTTTTCATTTATTGGTTATGAGACTAAGGAAGTTTCCTTAGAGGGTAAGACGACCTACAAGATGGATGTGGTTTTAGCTGAAGAAGCTTCAGCCTTAGATGAAGTAGTGATTTTTAGCGGAAAAACTTCTAAGAAAGACAATCCAGCGCTCGCTATCCTTCGTAAAATTTGGGAAAACCGCCGTGAAAATGGTGTGAAAAAATTCAATCAGTATAGCTACGATAAATACGAAAAACTAGAATTTGACCTTAATACTATAGATTCTACTTTAATAAAGAGTAGGGTTTTTAAGGGAATGGAATTTATCTGGGACCAGATTGATACGTCTAACATTACGGGAAATAGCTATCTCCCTATTTTCATAAATGAAGCGATTTCAAAAGTATATGGTGATAATCTGCTGAAAGAGCAAAAAGAAATTTTAGAAGGAAATAAAAATAGTGGATTTGAAAATAATCAAACACTCATTGCCTTTGTAAAAGACTTATATAAGGAATATGATGTATACGATAACTATCTAAAGTTTTTCGACAAAGCCTTCACCAGCCCGTTATCTCGAACCGGTATAGATGTGTATAACTATGTTTTGCTGGACAGTGCCTACCGCGATAATAAATGGTGTTATAATATTGTGTATTATCCGCGCCGTAAGGGAGAGCTTACTTTTAAGGGCGATTTTTGGGTAAATGATACTACGTTTGCCATTAAAGAAATAAACCTTCGGGCGTCCAAAAGTGCCAATCTTAACTGGGTGCGTGAAGTGTATATTGAACAAGAATTTGATGTACTAAACGATTCTATTTTCTTAATTACAAGAGATCATTTTTTGAGTGATTTCAGTTTCAGAAAAAAAGAAGAAGCGCAAGGAGTTTATGGAAGGAGAACCACGTTGTTCGATAATTATTCTTTCGATATTCCGAAGGATAAAAGCTTTTATGGCGAACAGGTAGATCCATACAAGGAGGAAATCTACAATCGCCCCGACGAATATTGGGCAGAAAAGCGAATGGAAGAGCTCAATAAAGATGAAAAAGGCGTTTATAAAATGCTGGACACGTTAAAAACGGTCCCGCGCTTTCAGACTTTTTATAAAATTGGCGCTACGTTAGCCTCTGGCTATTACCAAGTGGGGAATATTGATGTAGGTCCCGTTTTTTCCATATTTGGTTTTAATGAAGCCGAAGGATTACGACTGCGACTGGGTGGAAGAACTTATTTTGGGCAAAACGATCCGTGGCGATTAGAAGGATTTGGAGCGTACGGATTTGGCGATCAGCGTTTTAAATACGGTGTCTCGGCCAAATGGTTATTGGATAGAAGAAGTAGACTCACCGTTTTTGGAGGAAACCGAAAAGACGTAGAGCAAGCAGGTGCCAGCCTTACCACCAGTAATGATGTGTTGGGCAGAAGTTTGGCATCTTCATCGTTAATTTCCGTAGGCGCAAACGATAGATTAACCCGTATAAATTTAACTACCGCAGGATTTTCTTTTGAACCTGCTAAAAACTTTAGTGCCCGAATTACAGGTTCATACCGAACACTGGAATCTGCCACCGAAACCTTTAGTCTGGACTATTTTGATGAAGATGGAAATATACAATCTCAAATCTCACAACCTGAAATTGAATTAGGATTCTTTTATACTCCGCGAAGAAAAACTTCTGGGTATGGTGTAGAAAGAACCATTATAAACGATGGGGATTTTGCTAATTTATACTTGGGGTATACTTACGGAATTAAAGATGCTTTTGGTGGCGATTTTGAATATTCGAAACTCCAAGCACTGTATAGTCAGCCATGGAATATTGGTGGAATTGGCCGTTTGTATTCAACTGTTGAGGTAGGAACAATATTCGATCCTGTGCCACTGGGATTGTTAAGTCCAATTCCTGGAAATCAAACGTATTTTAGTCTTTACAATGCCTTTACAAATCTGGATTACTACGAATTTGTGAGCGATACCTATGCCTCATTGCACTTACAACATAATTTTGGCGGAAGGATTTTCTCTAGAATTCCATTTTTACGTGATTTGGATTTACGTGAAGTCATTGGATTTAGAGCTGTGTATGGTCAGATTTCAGATGAAAATATTGCTTTAAATGCTCCTAACGGATTATTATTGCGAGCCCCAGAAGATATTTATTACGAATACAGTGTTGGGATAGGAAATATTTTTAGAGTCTTCCGTTTAGATTTTAACTTCCGTGGAAATTACTTAGAGAATCCAGAAGCCAGAAAGTTTGGTGTTACGGGGGTATTTGGGTTTTCATTCTAAGCAAGTGAAACCTAATGAGCAATCCAGCTCCTTTTCCTTATCAGCTAAAAAATAAAATTTATATTTAATTTCCTGTGATACAGGGGAGGGGGAATTTGATAAAGTATTTATAATAAATACTCCAAAGGTACTTCCGCCAGATCCGGAAGAGCTTTCCTAACATTTATTAGTAGCAACTAATAGGCTAAAATCCTAAAAAAGCGTATTTTTGCACCCCCTAAAAATGCAGGGTCAACTATTTAAGAGTAAAAGAATCAAGACATGACAGCAGATAAAGTAACTACCTTTGACGTACTAATTGAAATTCCAAAAGGAAGCCGAAACAAATACGAATACGATTTTGAATTGAAGAAAATACGCTACGACCGTATGATATTTTCTTCTATGATGTATCCGGCAGACTACGGTTTTATTCCAGAAACTTTGGCTTTGGACGGTGACCCTTTAGACGTTTTGGTTTTGGTGACAGAACCAACCTTCCCAGGTTGTGTAATTGAGGTAAAGCCTATTGGAGTGTTCCATATGGCTGATGAGAAAGGACCGGATGAAAAAGTAATCTGTGTACCAATAAGTGACCCAATTGCCAATACGGTAACCGATTTAAAAGACCTGAACCCCCATCTTATAAAGGAGATTGAGCACTTTTTTCAAGTATACAAAGATCTGGAAGAAAAGAAAGTAGATGTTGGTGGCTGGGGAGATGTGAACGAAGCAAAAGATATTGTTGTTAAATGTGTAGACCGCTTTAGAGCTAGCGATATTCCGGTAAAAGATGTGAGTATTCGCTAAAAAGTAATACTTCTAAAAGCCCTATAAACAACCGTTTATAGGGCTTTTTTAATTTGACCTATTTCATTACATTTGCACCCACTTAATCAAACAAAAAATACTATATGGAATCAATTATGATTTATATGCCGATCGCCTTGGCACTATTAGGCCTCGTTTATATGCTTGTCAAGAAATCTTGGGTGATGAAGCAGGATGCCGGTGACGGTAAAATGAAAGAAATTTCAGATCACATTTATGAGGGCGCACTTGCTTTCTTAAAAGCAGAATACAAATTGCTTACCATTTTCGTAATTATAGTAAGTGTATTACTTGCTGTTGTTGCATTTGTTGTGCCTACGACACATTGGTTAATTATTATTGCATTCGTTTTAGGGGCTATCTTTTCAGCCTTTGCAGGAAATATAGGGATGAAGATTGCTACTAAAACAAACGTACGTACTACACAAGCAGCACGTACTAGTTTACCTAAAGCATTAAACGTTTCTTTTGGAGGTGGTACTGTTATGGGTCTTGGTGTAGCAGGTCTTGCTGTATTGGGATTAACGGCATTTTTTATATTCTTCTTTCACTTCTTTATGGAAGGTGTTTGGGCTAGTGAAATGATTATGGTGAATGGAGAGTTAGTGAGTCAAGGTAATTTTGATATGACTATAGTTCTTGAAACTTTAGCTGGCTTCTCACTAGGTGCAGAGTCTATTGCATTATTCGCCCGTGTTGGTGGTGGTATTTATACCAAAGCGGCCGATGTAGGAGCAGATCTTGTAGGTAAAGTAGAAGCAGGCATTCCTGAAGACGATCCTCGTAACCCTGCAACTATTGCAGATAATGTAGGAGATAACGTAGGGGATGTTGCCGGTATGGGAGCAGATTTATTCGGATCGTATGTTGCAACAGTGCTTGCAGCAATGGTGTTAGGTAACTACGTGATTAAAGATATGGGAGGTAATATTGCTGATGCTTTTGGCGGAATTGGACCTATCTTATTACCTATGTCTATTGCTGGTGTAGGGATTATAATTTCTATCATCGGTACTATGTTAGTACGTATTAAAAGTAACGATGCTAAAGAATCTCAAGTAATGGGCGCTTTAAACATAGGAAACTGGACGTCTATTATTTTAGTAGCGATCGCTTGTTTTGGTCTCTGTAAGTGGATGCTGCCGGAAACAATGAAAATGGAATTCTTTGGGGAAGGTTTACAAGAGATTTCTAGTATGCGTGTATTTTATGCAACGCTGGTAGGTCTTTTAGTAGGAGCAGTAATTTCTTCAGTAACCGAATACTATACCGGATTAGGTAAAAAGCCTATCCTTAAAATTGTGCAACAGTCATCAACAGGAGCAGGAACAAATATTATTGCAGGTCTTGCAACGGGTATGATTTCTACATTTCCATCGGTTTTATTATTTGCGGGTGCTATCTGGGCTTCTTATGCCTTTGCAGGTTTTTATGGAGTTGCGTTAGCTGCTTCAGCAATGATGGCGACAACGGCTATGCAATTAGCGATTGATGCTTTTGGACCTATTAGTGACAACGCTGGTGGTATTGCTGAAATGAGCGAACAAGACCCAATCGTTCGAGAAAGAACAGATATCTTAGATTCAGTAGGAAATACAACCGCTGCAACAGGAAAAGGATTTGCGATCGCATCTGCTGCGTTAACATCATTGGCCTTATTTGCTGCCTATGTAACATTTACAGGAATTGATGGGATTAATATTTATAAAGCGCCAGTACTGGCCATGTTATTTGTTGGTGGTATGGTGCCAGTTGTATTCTCTGCCCTTGCTATGAATGCAGTAGGAAAAGCAGCCATGGAAATGGTGCAGGAAGTACGTCGTCAATTTAGAGAGATTCCAGGTATTATGGAAGGTACAGGAAAACCAGAATACGATAAATGTGTGGCAATTTCAACAGAAGCATCTTTAAAGCAAATGTTATTACCAGGCGTACTAACTATTGGCTTTCCATTAGTGATTGCATTCCTACCATTAGCTTTCGGAATGGAAAAATTGGCTATTGCAGAAATGTTAGGAGGCTATATGGCTGGAGTTACCGTAAGTGGAGTGCTTTGGGCAATTTTTCAAAACAACGCTGGAGGTGCTTGGGATAACGCTAAAAAATCGTTTGAAGCAGGTGTTATGATTAACGGGGAAATGACATATAAAGGTAGTGAAGCTCACAAAGCAGCAGTAACTGGAGATACAGTAGGAGATCCGTTTAAAGATACGTCAGGCCCTTCTATGAATATCTTGATTAAATTAACTTGTCTAATCGGATTAGTGATCGCTCCTATCTTGGGAGGTCATAGCGCAGATACAGATGCAGATGCAACCACAACCGAAGAAATGGTATTTATAGATGAAGATGGAAACAGAACCGTATTAACTGAAAGACAGGTCGAAATTATTAAGAACGATGGGAACGCCACAATTAGAGGTGGTGAAAATCTAAATAATAAAACGGAGACGTTTGTAGAAATGCTGAAAAATGAAAATAACGATCAGGTAACTGCAAATGTTGAGATTAGACGTACCGTTGATGGCGAAACAACTGTTGAAAATAAATCGTTTACGGGAACCGAAGAGGAAGTGCGTGATCAGCTAAAAGATGTTGAAGGTGTGAAAATTAAGATTAAAGACAAAGAATAATTTAGCTTAAGTCGTTAAATATAAATTAAACCCTGCCTTTACGGCAGGGTTTTTTTATGGAAATAGTTAACTTCACATTACGATGAATTATGACGATCTCATAACCCTGGGGATAGCTTTTGGTCTCGGAATGCTCATTGGGCTTCAAAGACAACACACAGACAATAAGATGGCTGGGGTGCGAACGTTTACGTTAATCGCAGTGCTGGGTACAGTGTCCGGTTTTCTTACGCGCGACTTGGATAATCCCTATATTCTTCCAGCCATAGGCCTTTCCTTAACAGCCCTTCTTGTGGTTGCCAATGTTGTAAAACTGAAAAAATTAACCGAAGCCGATGTTGGTCAAACCACTGAAGTTGCTGCGCTACTCACTTTTGCTATAGGTGCATACCTTGTAGTGGGAAATCAGGTAATTGGCGTTATTGTAGGAGGAGCTATGGCGGTTTTGCTTTATGTAAAAGAGCATCTTCACAACTTTATAGAAAACTTAAAAGATAAAGACCTGGCTGCTATTATGACCTTTGCAGGGATTTCATTAGTTATTCTGCCCATATTACCCAATGAAACATACGGACCACTAGATGTGCTCAATCCTAAAAATATTTGGATGATGGTAACGCTTATCGTTGGAATAAGTGTAGTAGGGTATTTCATTTATAAGTTCGTGGGGAAAAAAGTAGGGATTATCTCTAACGGAGTATTGGGCGGACTCATAAGTAGCACAGCTACAACGGTAAGCTATGCACGCAAAACGACCAGCTCCAAAAATATTGGGAAAATGGCCGCTTTTGTTATTATGACGGCTTCTACCATCGCGTTGGCCAGAGTTATGGTAGAAATTGGAGTGGTGATCCCGGAAAAACTTCCGCAACTCATAGTTCCTTTATTAGTTGAATTTGTTTTTATGGTGGCCTTGTGTGTAGCTTTATTTTATTTAATAAACAAAGATGCTTCACAAGACGAAGAAATGCCAGAGCCTAAAAACCCAGCCCAATTTAAAAGTGCTCTTGTATTTGGTTTGTTATATGGGTTCATTTTGTTAGCAGTAGCTTTCACAAAGAAAACATTTGGAAACGAAGCGTTATATGTAGTTTCTATTATTAGTGGCCTTACCGATGTGGATGCAATTACTTTGTCTCTTTCTCAATTAATGAAAGGTGGCGGCTTGGAAACCAATAGTGGCTGGCGATTAATATTGCTGGCATCACTTTCAAATCTTGTTTTTAAAGGTGTTATGGCAGCAACGTTAGGAACGAAACAATTGGCGAAGTGGATTGGGCTTTCCTTCGGATTGTCTATTATTGTTGGCTTGTTGCTTTTATGGTTGTGGCCTGAAGGCTGGCATTTTTAATCTCCTCAAAACATCTTAATGAATCTATTTAAAAAAGATCCCTTACAAATTATCCCATTTCAGAGCTATGGAGACGCAAATCATTTTTATACGCGTGGAAGAGCACTGGAAGATGAAAATATAGACCTTTCTCAAAGAGGCTTTTTCAGCTTACTGAAAACTGCCTGGAAACGATTTGAAGTAGATGAAATGCCAAACACTAAACTACGAATCACCTTGCCAGACAAGTCGGTTATGTATGTAAACAGCGATGTAAATGGTTATTTTAAGGTTAAGCAGGATATTTCGGGATTAGATGGGTTGGCTAATAGTGAAGGTTGGCTACAATTTCATATGGCTTTTGAGGAACAATTTTCAGATAGAATTATTCAGAATGATAACAAGTTCTCAGGCGAAATTTTAATTCCTTCACAAAATAGTAGCTTCGGAATTATTAGCGACATAGACGATACTATTCTACACACCGGCGTAACCTCTATTCTTAAGTGGCGGTTAATTATAAACACCTTGTTTAAAATTGCCGAAAAGAGAAGTCCGTTGGAAGGAGCGGCAGATTTTTACCATTTATTACACCGTGGTGCAAGTGGTGAAGAGGCAAACCCTTTTTTTTATGTAAGCCACAGCCCGTGGAATTTATACCGATACCTGGAACTTTTTCTTCGGAAAAACAACTTCCCAAAAGGCCCCATATTGTTAAGGGACCTGACGAGTTTCAAGAATAGAAAAGACACTTCCGAAAAACCCCAAAAACAAAAAGAGATCATAGATATTTTAAATCTCTATCCAGAAAAACAATTTATTCTAATAGGCGACGGCGGCGAACACGATCCAGACATCTATATTGAAGTTGCCGAAAACTTCCCAGAACGAATTAAAGCCATTTACATTCGCAGTATAAAACACAAAAAGAGACTTTTACGTATTCGAGGCTTATTCGAGAATTATAAAACGGTACCAGCAGTTTTAGTAGAAAGTAGTAAGGAAGCAATTGAACACGCCAGAGAGCACGGTTTTGTTCTATAAAAATTAAAAACTATTAAGCCTGTTTTCTGGTGGAACACCTTGACAGACTCAGGATAAACTGCAGTAGCAACTTTAAAATTTTAAAACTCCAGTAAATTTTATTTTAAGAACTATTTTTTTTAAAATACTCATAGGTAGCCAACTGTGACTGTATTTTTTTGTGGTCGTTGGTAATGTACTTATTTGCCTGTTTTCCATCAACCACTCTCGCTTTTATAGTATCCTGAAGCTGCAATTCAATTAAATCCTGAATTGTTTTTTTATGGTCTTCATCAAAAATAGGGGTAACTACTTCAATGCGGTGGCTTAAATTACGTTTCATCCAGTCTGCAGAGCCAATATAAACTTGCGGATCGCCATTGTTTCCGAAGATATACACACGTCCGTGCTCTAAAAATCGATCTACAATGGAGGTAATATAAATATTTTCGCTTTGTCCTTTTACACCTGGCACCAAAGAGCACATACCACGAACTAGCAGCCGTATCTTAACTCCAGCCGCACTGGCGCGATACAATAATTTAATCATGGTTTTATCCTCAAGACTGTTCATTTTTAACGTGATGCTTGCAGGTTGTCCGGCACGAGCAAATTGCATTTCAGTTTGTACCAACTCTGTAAAACCGCTGCGGGTAGTATAGGGAGAAACTAAAAGACGCTTCGTCTTGGGTACTAAAATCTTCTGTTGTAATACTAAAAATACTTTGTTGAGGTCTTTTGTTATTTTTTTATCGGCGGTCATTAAACCGAAATCGGTATACAATTTCGCCGTTTTTTCATTAAAATTACCAGTAGCGATATAGCCGTAGCGTTGTGTGTCGCCTTCGGTTTTCTTTTCGATGTATAGAATTTTGCTGTGGATTTTAATATCTGGAAAACTGTAAATTACTGTGGCACCATTGTCTTCAAATATTTTCCCCCACTTTAAATTGTTATGTTCGTCAAAACGCGCTTTTACTTCAATAAAGATGACTACTTTTTTACCGTTTTTTGCAGCGGTAACTATGGCATCGTTAAGGCGGGATTCTTTTGCAGCTCTATAGATGGTCATTTTAATAGTGGTAACTGCTGGGTCTTCTGCTGCTTCTTCTAATAATTTTATTAGAGGCTCAAAAGACTGATACGGATAATGAAGTAACTGATCTTTTTTCTCAATCTCGTCTAAGATAGAGCTGCAATTTGCTAAAACCGGATGGGATAAGGGTGTGAGCTTTTCGTTGCTCAAATTAGTTCCTGTAGGATTCGGGAAACCGAAGAAATCCTTAAAATTATGGTAAGTGCCACCATTAACGATATCTGCATTATAAACGTCAAGCGCTTTTTTAATAATTTCCTGAAAAGCTTTCGGCATATGCTGGTCTATCAATAAGCGTGTAGCTTGCCCTGTATCTCGTTTGCTTAATGCATTTTTTATCTTTTCAGCGAGATTTCCAGAAAGTTCATTTTCAATGTACAACTCGGCATCACGAGAGGTTTTAATGCTGTAAAACGTAATATCCTGTTCCATTTTTGGGTTTTGACGCAGGTTGTATTTCAGGATGTCGTCTATAAAAGTAATGTAGTGTTTTCCGTTGTGCTTCGGAAATGTGAAAAATCGTGGTTCGTCTTCTGGAATATTAATAACCGCAAATTCATGGTCGCTTAATTGCGCCGTTAGATACAAAGCTTCATTTTTAACAAATACCTGGTTCTCTTCTGAAGTGGTGTACTTGTTAATTTCAATCTTGTCCTTTAAAATTTCCTGATAGTATGTTTTGGCAATTTCCTTCTGGTTGGTAGAAAATTCCTTTTGGCCAATAAGATGAATTTGATGTTTTTTGAGCTCTGGAACAATTTCAGTAGTAAAAACCTTTCCAAATTCTTCTTGTTGCAATTCTACTTGCTTCTTTATTTCTCTTAAAACCTGATTGGGTTTGGTGATGAGTTTTTTCCGAAGCGGTTTTTCAATATTTTTAATTTGCCGAATATCACTCACCCTAACTTTAAAAAATTCGTCCAAATTTGAGGAGAAAATGGCCAAAAACTTGATGCGCTCATAGAGTGGATTTCTTTTATCTGCAGCTTCCTGCAAAACACGGTGGTTAAAACGTAGCCACGAAAGATCTCTGTGGTAATATTTAGAATTATAGAGCTTACTCATTAATGCAGAAATTGGTATTCGGTTATTTCTGTAAAAATCGGTATTTACAGCGCCTTTCTGTGTTTCTGAAATGTTAAGGTTTGAATTCTGGAAAGAAGAAAAGCAAAGAAATGTTATGTAATCTTACAATCTAACTCCTTACCCCAGCGGGTAAAAGATATGGATTGAAACTGAAAATTTTTATTCTGAAATTCGGAAGGAAACCAGGTAGCTAAAACAACCCGTGCAGCTCTGCGTCAATCTTGTTGATAACAGCGCCTAAATCTTCAGGATTGTCCACAAAATTAAGGTTGTCCACATCGATAACAAGAAGGTTGCTTTTGTCATAATCATGTACCCAAGCTTCGTAGCGTTCATTTAAACGGCTTAAGTAATCTATGCTAATGCTGTTTTCGTAATCGCGACCACGCTTATGGATTTGGCTAACCAAATTTGGGATACTACTTCTAAGATAAATAAGCAAGTCTGGCCCTTTGGTAACGCTCTCCATTAAATCGAATAACGACTTGTAATTCTCGAAATCACGATTGGTCATAAGGCCCATGGCGTGTAAGTTGGGAGCAAAGATGTAGGCATCTTCATAAATAGTGCGATCCTGAATTACTTTTTTACCACTTTCTCTGATTTCCAGAATTTGGCGGAACCGACTGTTCAAAAAGTAAATTTGCAGGTTAAAACTCCAACGTGCCATGCTGTTGTAAAAATCGTCTAGATATGGGTTGTCCTCTACATCTTCATAATGTGCCTTCCACTTGTAGTGTTTTGAGAGTAAACGGGTAAGGGTGGTTTTTCCGGAGCCTATATTTCCTGCAATTGCAACGTGCATGTGCCTAATTCTTTGGTTGGTTATTGGTAAATTGATGGAGTATTTTTCCGTCATAAATATACAGGAAATCTTGCGTAAGGTGCAATTGTTTTATAGTTATTTCGGGGAGCAATATTTTTTTGGCTTCGGAAGGTTTTGTAGGAGAGTTTAAACCGGGCTCTGCATAGTTAAAAACTTCATTATTTTTTACGACCCAGACATCTTCATCGTTTTGTGCAATAAAATCTCCTTGGTCTATGGCTACTTCAGAAAGGAAACTTCCGTAGACATTATAGGTAATTAGTGTGTCGTCAAATAATAAATAGCAATAATTGAAATTGCTCGCCATGGCTACTAAATTTCCTTCCATGGGCAGAGAAGACTGTAATTTTCGTTCCAGTCTATAATCGAAAAGTTCCAGCTGCTGGGTATCAACATTGAAGAGCCAAACTCTGTTGTTTCCTGCATTGCCAGCCGCGCTTATATTTACAAATTCCTGTATTTCGTTAAAACTAATTCGCTCTACTTCGTTCAATCTATTATCCAAAAAAACCACAGTATTGGTTTGCTGATAGAATAACATAATCTTTAACGGATTAATGATGTCTACCTTTTCAATAGCACCTAAAGAGAAATCCTTAAATACAAAATCTCCGTCAGGGCCTTTTTTATAAAAGGCCATTTCATCTATATAGTAATTGTTTTTGTAGATGTCTGTACCAATGTAGGTGTCAGCATTCAGTAAAACGGTCGTAAGAGCCGGTTTGGGTTGAGCCAAAAACTGAAAACTGATCAATACTAAAAAAAAGCAGAGGTGCCGCATGGTGGGTCAAGATACAAAATACGTGCTAAAGTGTGTTGAGTTGGCCGAAACATTGGCAGTATTTTCGCATCTTTTTTTATACAATGAAAAACCTTTAAAGGGAAAACGTAAATCAGAAAAATTTTGATGAAATCCCAAAAAAATGAAGAAATGATGGAACGATTTCAAGGTAGCGGTAGGAAAAGCGATGAAAACAAACAGGTTTTTAGAATAAATGGTGGCGGTAAATAAATATATATACTATAAACTAAACCTTTGCCAATTAAAAGAGTCCTAAGGATACTGTAACAAAAGCTGTAACTTGTTACTAACTAGAAACTATAAAATTGTTATTATGAAAATATTATCCTTTTTGGTTGTCGTATTAATTTCGGCCACCTCATTTGCCCAAAATATTAGTGGCAAAGCCTATTACGAGTCTAAGACGACTGTAGATATGGGTGACTTTGGAGGTCGGGAAATGAGCGAGCAGATGAAGAAGACCATTGCGGAGCGTATGAAGAACATGCTGGAAAAAACCTACATTCTTACTTTCAATAAAAACGAATCTGTGTATGCGGAGGAAGAAAAGTTAGAGACAGGTGCTGGTGGAGGTTTTGGGATGATGATGAATAGTTTTTCAGCGGGAGTACAATATAAAAACTTAGAGAAGAATCAGATTCTGGAGGAGCGTGAGTTCTTCGGAAAACAATTTTTAATCAACGATACTATTTCCAACCTGAAATGGACGGTGACCGATGAAAAGAAAATGATAGGGAATTATCTTGCCGTAAAAGCTACTGCCATTAAGAAAATTGATGAAAACGATTTCAGTATGGCGCGTAGAAGAAACCGTGACGGAGATAAGAAAAAAGATGAGAAGAAAGGCAACCAGAAAAAAGAGGCTTCAACTGCGCTCAGCTCACAAGGAAATAAAGATGAAAACACTCCTACAGATGGTGACGAAGCAAATGTAAAAGAGAAGAAAGACGATAACGACCCAATGAACGATATTGAAGTGCCTAAAGAAGTAGAGGTAACCGCATGGTTTACCCCACAAATTCCTGTAAGCAATGGCCCGGGAGAATACGCAGGCTTACCAGGATTAATTTTGGAAATGAATATGCACCGTACCACTATTTTATGTTCTAAAATAGTTTTGAGTACCAAAGCAGGAGATAAAATTGAAGCGCCCGAAAAAGGCGACGAAGTATCCCGCGAGGAGTACAACAAAATTGTTAAGGAAAAAATGGACGAGATGCGTGAAAATTTCCGTGGTGGTGGTGGCAGAGGAGGAAGACGCGGCGGATTTTAATAAACTAACTAACCTCACACAAATTGCTTTCCGTATAGGATAAAATTTGTGGGACAACTTTCAACCAACATGAAAAAACTACTACTTGCAACCCTGTTGCTATTCTGTACTATTGCCGTAACTGCTCAAAGTATTAAAGTGCGCGGTGTTATTGCCGACAGTGTTTCACAACCCCTGGAATTTGCCAATGTGGTTGCTACGGTAACGAGTAGCGGTGCTATTGAATCCTACGCAATTTCGAATGAAAAAGGAATGTATCAGCTTGATCTTCCAAAAGGGGAGACCTACACGTTGAAGGCAAGTTTTTTAGGATATTCCACACAAGATAAAAGCGTAACAGTTGCTGAAGATGCTACGGATAAAAACTTAGACTTTATCCTGAATTCTCTTGCAGACGAGTTGGATGGTGTAGAAATCACCTACGTAATGCCCGTAACTGTAAAAGGCGATACCATAGTATACAACGCCGATAGTTTCTCTACAGGAGAGGAACGTAAATTAGGCGATTTAATGAAGAAACTCCCAGGAGTTGAAATTAATGAAGACGGTGAAATACAAATTGAAGGGAAAACAGTTCAAAAAGTAATGGTGGAGGGGAAAGATTTCTTTGATGGAGATTCCAAGTTAGCCACTAAAAATATTCCGGCAGATGCAGTAGACAAAGTAGAAGTATTACGTAATTATAACGAAGTGGGTCAAATGCGAGGTCTTGGCAACGATCAGGATAATGTTGCTATAAATATTAAACTAAAAGAGGGAAAAAAGAACTTTTGGTTTGGAGAAGTAGCCGCTGGGGGAGGAACTATTAACGAAGACGAGTTTGGATATTTGGCGCATCCCAAATTATTCTATTACAGTCCAAAATACAGTTTAAATTTTATCACAGATTTCAACAATATTGGTGAAGTGCCTTTTACATTCCGGGATTATTTCAACTTTACGGGAGGTTTTAGGAATTTTAACCAGGGGGGTGGAACGCGTTTTAATGTTTCAGAAAGTGATCTTGGCTTTGCTGTAGCGCAAAACAACAGGGCTAATGAGATTGAAACTAAATTTGTAGCAGGAAATTTCAGCTGGAAAGCATCTAATACGCTGGATGTAAGTGGTTTTGGAATACTGTCGGACAATCGCACCAATATTGTAACCAACTCCATTCGTCAATACATCGCTTCCGGAGCTACCGAAAATACATCTAGCGCTACAGACCAGCGTAGCCAATTGGCTATGTTGAAATTGAGTAGTGTGTATAAGCCTAATGCCAATTTACAAATTGATTATGATATTTTAGGAAAATTATCAAAACAAACTGAAGGTGCCAATACCATATCTCAATTTGGCTCAGTAATAAACGATATTGAGGAGAATAAAGAGAATAAACCAATTTCTATTAATCAAAATGTGAATGCGTACTACACATTAAATGATAAAAATATTTTTGCGGCGCAAGTACAGCATTTATATCAGGACGAAGATCCATTTTATAATGCGATTACAGATATTCTCCCCTTTGCAGGTATTATTCCGGCAGATACTACGCAGAATCGTTTTAATACCAATCAGCAAAAAAATGTGATTACCAATAAACTGGATGCTAAGGTAGATTATTACTATGTGTTGAACAACACCAGCAACTTAAACGCAACCCTGGGAAGTACGTATAGCAATCAATTATTCGACAGTAATATTTTTCAGCTATTAGACAATGGAAACCAGGTCAATTTCAGCACAACACCCCAAATTGATGGAGAAAATTTTCCGTTACGTAATGATGTAAACTATACGTTTACCGATGTCTTTTTAGGGTTGCACTACAAGCTAAAAACAGGACAATTTATTATTACACCAGGAGCAACAGTTCATAATTACAATTTAAGAGATGAGCAATTGGGAACCGAAAACACTCAAAACGATTGGAAAGTATTACCAGACTTTAACGCGATTTGGAATATTAAGAAAAGTGAAAGTCTACGTTTTAATTACGCTATTTCGGCACAAT
The DNA here is from genome assembly GCF_050859505.1 of Rasiella sp. SM2506. Lineage (GTDB taxonomy): Bacteria > Bacteroidota > Bacteroidia > Flavobacteriales > Flavobacteriaceae > Marinirhabdus. The sequence continues at coordinate 1,462,673 of NZ_CP193934.1, forward strand.
ATACCGATGTTAACGACTATGCTGAAGCATTTGTATTTAATAATTATAACCGTTTATTCCGCGGAAATAGAAATTTGGAAAATTCTTTAGCGCACACCTATAACTTGACGTATTTCAGTTTTAATCTCTTTAATTATACCAATGTGAGTGGGAATGTGAGTTATGCTCGCACCATTAATGGTTTTAAAAATAACACAGATATTATTGCCATTAATCAGGTAAGCAGTCCGTTTAATATAGATAGTAACTTCCCAGATGAAACATTTTCTGGCTTTGGAAGGTTTAGCAAACGCGTGAAGAAATTACAATTTTCATTACAGGCAAATGCCTCTTTAAGCAAATCGAATAACCTGATTAATGATGAAATAAGAGAAAGTGAAAGTTTCACACAGAGTTATCAAACAAGTGTTCGAAGTAGTTATAGAGAGTGGCCCAATTTTGAAGTTGGATATCGTCTTTCAGTAAACAATTATAACAATGGCGGTCTTGAGCAAACTTTTTACACGCAACGCCCGTATGCCAATGTGGATATTAATTTCTTAAAAGATTTCACTTTTAGTGCAGAGTGGGATTATTACAATTATAATGATAACAACAACACGGTAGAAAATAGCTACTCTTTTGTAAATGCAAATTTATACTACCAAAAAGGCGATAGCCCTTGGGAGTTTAAAATCCAGGCAGATAACTTGTTGAATACCGAGTTTACCAATCAGGATAGTTTTAACGAGCAATTTAATACCACCTCGCAGTACTTTGTATTGCCACGTATTTTAATGTTGATTGTGAAGTATGATTTGTAATAGTCTTTAAAATTATTGCCTTATAATGATAATTTAGCTCCTTCCTTTAGCAGCAACACATTCTAAATAAAAAGACTGTTGTAGATCCTGCGTTAAAGGGAAGGTGGATTTCGGTCGCTATTGTTATTAAAAATACTATCGTAAGTTCCGAAATTCGGAAGGGTTCCTCTCCGCGAACCTCAGTGTAATAGCTGCTTGAGTTGACGTGGATCAATTACTACAAGTTTCTTATTTATTCAGTATCTTTAAGTAAACTTTTCAAACTATGCGAAATATACTCCTAGGCATTGTCATCTCCCTTGTTTTGGTGTTCGGTCTGCGTTATTGCGAGCACCAAAAAGACGAGCGGGAACAACTGCAAGAAAGCACTGCGTTGATTCAAAAACAACTTAAAAATGTTGGTAAATTAATTGTAACCGAAGGCAGTTACGCACAAGTTTTTACCTACAAAGACACTGAAAAGTTATTGGGTTTTTTGGATGCCAAAAAGAAGGCGGTAGTAGTAGTTAATGCTGAAGCCACGATCTCTTATGATTTAAGTAAAATTGAAACCGAAATAGACGAAACTACCAAAACTGTTATCCTAAAAAATATCCCAGAACCCGAACTGAAAATTAATCCAAATATCGAATATTACGATGTAACCCAGGATTACCTTAATCAATTTGAAGCCAAGGATTATAATATCATAAAAAAACGGGTTGAGAAAATGCTCCGCGTCAAAATTGAAGCTTCCGAATTAAGAACAAACGCACAAAACAGGCTGATTTCAGAGTTACAAAAAATCTACATCCTCACTAATTCTATGGGGTGGACGTTGCGGTATAATGAAACGCCCATCACGACGGAAGAAGAATTACAACAGGTGAAATTATAACTTTTGCTGAAGCGATTTCCACCCACCACCATTCATAGCTTCAATTCCGTTTTGCTTTAAAATAGTAGCCGCTTGCTCGCTTCTTCCTCCACTAAGGCAACATGTGATTACGGGTTTATTCCATTTTTTAATTTCTGAAACATTCGCTGAAATTTCCTGCAGTACAATATGTTTTGCCCCCTCAATATGCCCGGCATCCCATTCTTTTTGTGTTCGCACATCCAAAATCACCGCATCCCGTTTTGTAAAACCTTGAATAGCTCCGTCCTTATTTCCGAATAAAAAATTAAGTAGTCCCATATTTAATGCCCACGAAGGCGGGTATCTCGTTCATTTGTCGATGTGCATGTTTTGCACATTCTTTTCATTGTCGATGCGGATTCATTCCGCATCCGTGTTAATTCAAGTTCTAGGTTTTATGAATAAGCCCTAACCCAGCTTCAATCAAATGCGCAATTTCAGGTCTTCTTTTTTGAAGTTCTTTTAAATAATCCAAAATTTCCGAAGTACGCGTCAGTTCATAAATCTCTAACGGCAATAACCAATCGTTTGGATAATTTTTAGAAATCTTCTTGAAAATCCCAATAAGTTGCTCCCTTTTTAAAGGGGAGCTGTCCGCCGCAGGAGGACTGAGGGGATCCACCCCGGCATTATTTTCCCTTATAATTCGCACCTCAGCATACAACCCATTCAATTCCTTCTCTTCATCGCTCATCTCCACAACATCTCCCAAAGTGCTTAACTCATGTTCCACCAAATCGAAACTTAAATAATCTGCTGCTCCCGCAAATGCTGAAACAATTTCTTTCCCCACCGCCATATCAAAATCGCCATCTGCTGGGGTGAAAAGCACTTCATCTTTATAGGTAACCGTGCAATCTGTAAACTGAATGAGCATTAATTCCCCCTTCAAATTACGCATGCCTGTCACGTTCATTCCTTTTACGTGGATACCACTGTCAAATTCAAATTCAATAGGTTTTCCGTCGTAAAAATTGTATGCCGCCAAATCACGTGGTCCCATATTTTCAATCGCAAGATTGATGCCTTTTAATTTCCCCAACGGACTTCTAAAACCATTTGCATGTCTTGTAACTCCGTGGCCAATTACTTCGGTTTCCCGGTAGGCGAGCGCTGTTTTACCTTCGGTTTCAAAATAGACTATATCATTATCTTCATTTCGAATCATTCGGCTAAAAACTCCCGAAACTTGTAAGCCCGTAGAAATTTCAATCGTGCCTAATTGTTTGCTTTCAATCAGTTTACTCAATCCGCGCCAACCTCCTTTACGAACCGCCATGGTATTGGCAAACTCTTCTAAAACCTGCTGTAAATAAGCAAAATCTGGAGTCACGTAGAGTTGAGGTTGTGGTTTTGTAATGTCAAAATCCTGATACGCGGCTTCAATAGAATAAGGGATTTTCTTTACTTCATTTTTCATACACCATTCGCTTTCCCCAATAGAAGAAAGTAATCCAGCGCCATAAATCTTAGGGTTTTCAACCGTGCCTACCATTCCGTATTCCACGGTCCACCAATGTAAGTTTCGTATTAAAGAAATTTCAGAAGCATTTACTTCTTTTTGCTGAAGTTCCTCCACGCGTTTTTCGGCAGCCTCAATTTTAGCTAAATGTTTTTCAGAAGGACTATTTGCTCCTCTCCCCTCGGGGGAGGCTGGGAGGGGGAGTTCCTTCAAAATACTCAACTCCCGCACCGCCTCATAGATCTCCATGTCGTGGGCACTGGAAATGGCTTTTGCACCAATTTCTCCAAAACGTCTTAAATATTCCGCGTAATCCGGGCTTGCAATAATAGGAGCGTGTCCAGCGCCTTCGTGAATAATATCTGGCGCAGGTGTGTATTCAATATTTTCTAATTGACGAATGTCACTGGCAATCACAAGCACTTTGTAGGCTTGAAATTCCATAAATGCATTGGGTGGAATAAATCCGTCCACCGCTACAGCAGCCCATCCAATTTCTTTAAGAATGCGGTTCATCCCATACATAGACGGAATTTCATCAATAGAAATACCTGTTTGGCGCAGTCCGTCCAGATAACTTTCGTGAGCTACTTTACTCAAATAATCCACATTTTTACGCATCACAAATCGCCATACTGACTGATTAACAGGCGTATAATATTCATAATTTTGCGGCTTGATATACTGCTTTAAATGTGGCGGCAGTCTATCGAGCAGTTCGTTGCTTTCAATGGTAGCTCTCCCTTTGAGAGGAGTTAGAGGGGTGTTCTCTTCAATCATACACCAAAAGTAGGGACTTAATCGTAAAACTTACATAATTTGAATACTGAATTTCGAATTTCAAATAACGAACACTAAGTGAAAATTTCATCATTCATAATTCTGCGGTTTGATATTCGATATTCAATTAATCTATTTCCTTATTTTTACACTTCAATGAAACCCACCCGCAAACAGGAAATCATTCAAATAGCCGCTTCTCTTTTTAAAGAAAAAGGCTATAGTGCCGTATCCATGCGCGACATTGCACAAGCGATGGATATGAAAGCGGCGAGTTTGTACAATCATATTTCTGGCAAACAAGAGATACTTGCTACGTTGATTATAGAGGTTGCCGAACAATTCACTGCCGAAATGAACAGGATTACTTCGGAAACTATAAGTCCATTACAAAAGATTAAAAAGGTTATTGAAATTCATATAGACATCACGGTAACTTATTCTGAAAATATTGCGACCTTAAATAATGATTGGATGCATCTGGAAGGCGAAGATTTAAGACGTGTGGTAAAGATGCGTGAAGCGTATGAAGAAAATTTCCGAAGCATTATCAAACAAGGAATTTCCGAAGGAGACATAAAACCACAACATCCTGAAGTGATTTTATTTTCAATCCTCTCAACGCTCCGAACTCTATACCTGTGGAATGAAAAGCGTGGCAAAATGGATGTGAATATCTTGAAAAAAGATATGGTGGCGGTGTTGATTAACGGAATTGTTTAAAAAGGATGAAATTTTCTCCCTCTGGGAGAAATGTCCGCAGGACAATGAGGGCAACTCTACAGCGAATTTTATTCACTGGAAAAATTAACTTGTAATTCTAACTAACAATCGTTAGTTTTGTAACATAAAACAGACAAAAACCTGTGGCTACATTTCATAAAATAAAAGTAAAAGACATCTACAAAGAGACGGACGATTGTTCGGTGATCACGTTTGATGTGCCTTCGGAAATTTCCGGAGAATTTAAATTTCGTCAAGGACAACACTTAACGTTGAAAGCCGATATTGATGGAAAAGATACCCGTCGTTCGTATAGTTTGTGTTCCAGCCCCAGCGATGGTGAGTGGAAAGTGGCCGTAAAACAAATCTTAGGAGGTGCTTTTTCGACCTATGTAAATGATATATTAAAAACTGGAGATGAGATTGAAGTCATGGCACCCAGCGGTACGTTTGGGGTAGAAGTGTCTCCAGATAAAGAAAAAAATTATCTCTTTTTTGCCGCAGGTAGTGGAATCACGCCCGTATTATCTATGGTTAAGAGTCATTTGGCTGTCGAACCTGGTTCTACTTGCAAGCTGTTTTATGTGAATAAAACGGCAAAATCCATTATCTTTAAGGAAGAATTGGAGCAGTTGCGTAATAAGTACTTTGGAAGATTTGAGATTTACTATTTCTTAACCAAGGAGCGTCGCGATATAGATTTATTCAATGGTAGGTTTGATGATGACAAGATGCAGGTTTTAACCAAGACATTTATTGACATTCCAGATACCAATGAAGTATTTTTATGTGGCCCGGAGAAAATGGTCAATTACGTTTCAGACTATTTGGTAAACAAAGGCTTGCCAAAAGAAAATGTTCATTTTGAATTGTTCGTTACAGGGCTTTCAGATGAAGACATCGCAAGACAGGAAAGACTCGCCAAGCAAAATGTAGAAGGCACTGAAGTAATCATTGTAGATGGCGGAAAAGAATTCGTCTTTACAATGACCAAAGAATACGACAATATTCTCGATGCAGCCTTAGGCGCAGGAGCCGACTTGCCTTTCGCTTGCAAAGGAGGCGTATGTAGCACCTGTAAATGTGAAGTGCTGGACGGAGCTGTAGAGATGAAAGTAAATTACGCGTTGAGTGACAAGGAAGTGTCTCAAAACCTAGTGTTGAGCTGCCAAGCCGTCCCAACCACAGATAAAGTAAAAGTAGATTTTGATGTGTAGTCACAATCTTTCAATAAAAGAAGAGTAAAAGCTCCTTCCCCTTTTTCAGGGGAAGGTGGATCCAGATAATTTCAGCGAAGCAAGAAATTATCTGGAGACGGAAGAGCCTGCCCCGCATTTGTTGCGGGGGGTCAAATCCCAAGCTTTAATTAAAAGCCTAATACTATGAGCAACGAACAAATTAAAAACCTGGAAGAAATTTTTGAAGCCCGCATTGCGCGGGATGAAAAAATAGAACCCAAAGACTGGATGCCAGAAAAGTATCGAAAGACACACATCAGGCAGATGAGTCAGCACGCGCATTCTGAAATTGTAGGGATGCTACCCGAAGGAAATTGGATTTCCAGAGCGCCTTCTTTAAGAAGAAAAGCGGCTTTGCTGGCAAAAGTTCAAGATGAAGCGGGACACGGATTGTACTTATATTCGGCTTGTGAAACCTTAGGTATTTCTCGTGACGAATTGTTCGAGCAATTACATTCAGGAAAAGCAAAATATTCTTCCATTTTCAACTACCCAACAGTTACGTGGGCAGATATGGGAGCGATAGGTTGGTTGGTAGATGGTGCAGCCATTATTAATCAGGTGCCATTGTGTAATACCTCATTTGGACCCTATGCTAGAGCGATGGTGCGTGTTTGTAAAGAAGAAAGTTTCCATCAGCGCCAAGGTTTCGAAATTATGCTAAAATTATGTAACGGATCTCCTGAGCAAAAAGACATGGCGCAAGATGCCTTAAACAGATGGTGGTGGCCAAGTTTAATGATGTTGGGTCCTACAGATGCGGAAAGTATTCACACCGAGCAGTCTATGAAGTGGAAACTGAAGCGTAAATCGAATGATGAATTACGTCAGCAGTTTATAGACCAGACGGTCCCTCAAGCTGATATTCTTGGCTTGACTATTCCAGATCCGGATTTAAAATTTAATGAAGAAACCGGAAGCTACGATTTTGGTGAAATAGACTGGGACGAATTCTGGCAAGTAGTAAAAGGACACGGCCCTTCCAACAAAAAGCGAATGAAAGACAGAATAGGCGCTTGGGAAGAAGGAACTTGGGTTCGCGATGCTGCGATGGCGTATGCGGAGAAGCAGGATGCAAGAAATACTAAACTTAAAACAGCTTAAAAGTTTCTCCCTTTTTTCAGGGGGAGGTGAATTTAGATTTTCATAGAAAATTTAAATTCGGAGGGGGTTCACCCCATAGCAATATTTAATCAAAAAGATACCCGCCTTCACGGGCATTGAAAAATATGAGCAATACAAAAAACTGGCCCCTTTGGGAAATCTTCGTAAGAAGTAAAAACGGATTAGAACACAGGCACTTTGGTAGCCTGCACGCAGCAGATGCCGAAATGGCGCTCGAAAACGCACGCGATGTATACACACGCAGAAGTGAAGGTGTAAGCATTTGGGTAGTAGAAAGTATAAACATCACCGCCAGCAACCCAGAACACAACGGCGAGCTCTTCGAGCCTGCGCAAGACAAGGTATATCGTCACCCCACTTTTTACGATTTGCCAGACGAGGTGAAGCATATGTAAATGAATAACGATTGTAGATATTTGAATGCAGATTTGAGAACTAAAAGTTCAATAATCAAAAACTGTAAACTTCAATCAACTAAACTAATGGCTCCTTCCCTAAGAGAGGGAAGGTGGCTTTAAATTTTTTGCAAAAAATTTAAAGACGGAAGGGTTGAACTTCCAAAAAGTTATGGAAATGAACAAAAAACATCTTTTCAATTATATTTTATCAATCGCCGACAACTCCCTAATCCTGGCGCAACGTCTTGGCGAGCTCTGCGGTCACGGCCCAACGCTGGAAACCGATATCGCAGGAACTAATATTGCTTTGGACTTAATCGGGCAAACAAGAAATTATTATCAATATGCTGCTAAAATCCAAGATGAAGGAAAATCTGAAGACGATTTAGCTTTCCTACGATTAGAGCGAGAATACAAAAACGTATTGTTAGTAGAACAACCCAATGAACATTTTGGATATGTAATGGGGCGTCAATTTTTGTTTGATGTCTATCATCTTATGTTTATGAATGAACTGCTTAACAGCAAAGATGAAACCCTGGTCGCTATTGCAAGAAAAGGAATTAAAGAAGTAAGTTATCACAGAAGATTCTCGGGAGATTGGGTAAAAAGACTGGGTGATGGAACTGAAGAAAGCAAGCAAAAAATGCAAGAAGCTATAGACGAACTTTGGGCATACACAGACGAACTTTTTGACCAAACCGAAGCGGATACAGCAATGATTGCTGAAGGAATTGCCGTAGATACCTCAAAATTTAAAGAAGCCTATTACGAAGAAGTTTCTGCATTGTTGAAAGAAGCAAATCTTGAAGTGCCAGAACGTACAAATTTTATTAAAGGAGGAAAAAAAGGAATCCATTCAGAATTTATGGGCTATATCCTAAGCGATATGCAGTATATGCAACGCACCTATCCTAATATGGAATGGTAAAAGAATGTCGAATAACGAACCGTAAAACTCAGAATGATAAAGTTTTTTACTTTGATATCTGGTGTTCATTATTCGATATTCGTAATTAAAATTTGATGACAATAATTCAAACCGCACATATTGACGCACACTTAATTCCAATTCTGGAACAAGTAAGCGATCCTGAAATCCCAGTGTTGACGGTTTTAGATTTGGGGGTAATTCGTGAAGCGATTGAGGTAGATGGCATTATTAAAGTAAAACTTACACCAACCTATAGTGGTTGTCCAGCAATGGACGTAATTGGAGACGATTTAAAAATAGCCTTTGCAAAGCTTGGTAAAAAAGTAGAAGTTGAGTTGGTGCTAAGTCCAGCCTGGAGTACCGACTGGATTAGCGAAGCAGGATTGCAGAAAATGGAGGAATACGGTATCGCTAGACCATTGTCAGAATCGGCAGACAAAGATGTGCTCTTAGGAAATGCAAAAAAAGTAAAGTGCACCAATTGCGGTAGCACAAATACACATTTAGTAAGTCAGTTTGGTTCCACAGCCTGCAAAGCATTGTTTAAATGCGACGATTGCCAGGAACCGTTTGACTATTTTAAATGCCTCAAATAATAAAAAACAAATTGTCGTTGCGCACTTGTTGCGCAACCGCTAAAATAAACAGCGTAAATAGAATTTAAATGACCAACCAATCAATAACCAAAGAACTAAAAAACGGAGTAGCAACCCTAACCCTTAACCGTCCAGAAGTCTTTAATAGCTTCAATAAAGAGATGGCATTTTTGTTGCAAGATGAATTAGATGCTTGTGAAAAAGATGATTCGGTAAGAGCCATTATCCTAACTGGAAACGGGAAAGCATTTTGTGCTGGACAAGATATCGGCGAGATTACAAATCCCGATTTAAATCCTGGATTTAAAAAAATTCTCGATGACCATTACAACCCTATTGTTACGAGAATTAGAAAAATTGAAAAGCCAATAATATGTGGTGTTAATGGAGTAGCTGCAGGAGCAGGAGCCAATATCGCTTTGGCGTGTGATGTAGTGATTGCAAGTGATAGGGCGAGTTTTATCCAGGCTTTTAGTAAGATTGGGTTAATTCCAGATAGCGCAGGAACGTTCTTTTTACCTCGATTGATTGGTTTTGGAAAAGCTTCGGCCATCATGATGTTGGGAGATAAAATTTCCGCAGAACAGGCAGAGCACATGGGGATGATTTATAGTGTTGTTTCTGCTGAAACTTTACAGGAAGAGGTAAGTGCGAAAGCAATGACGCTAGCAAATATGCCCACAAAAGCACTTGGTTTGACAAAACGATTATTAAATGAATCGATGACTAACGATTTAGAATCTCAATTGAAGCTAGAAAGTAAATTACAAATAGAATCGGCTTCAACCGAAGATTATGCCGAAGGTGTTGCTGCTTTTGTAGAGAAGCGGAAGCCAGTATTTAAAGGGAAATAAAAATGAATATCGAATCGTAGAATAACGAATGATAAAGTATAAAAAATTCGATATTCGGTGTTCTAAATTCATCATTCGATATTCAAAAAAATAATATATGAATATTAAAAAGACAGGAATAATCGGCGCAGGCACCATGGGCTCTGGAATTGCACAAGTTGCTTCCACAGCGGGATGCAAGGTCAAATTGTTTGATTTGAATCAGGACGCACTGGATAAGGCAAAAGACAGTCTTGAAAAAATAATGAGCCGATTAGTAGAGAAAGGCCGAATCACTTCCGAAGAAAAAACAAGAATTCAAAACAACATCAGCTACGTGAATTCCCTAAAAGAATTGGCAGATAGTGATTTGACTATTGAGGCCATTGTTGAAAACCTGGATATTAAAAAGAAGGTGTTTCAGGAATTGGAAAGTTATGTTTCTGACGATTGCATTATTGCATCAAACACTTCTTCGCTTTCAATAGCTTCTATTGCTTCTTCTTTAAATAAGCCTGAAAGATGTGTTGGAATTCACTTTTTCAATCCGGCACCGCTAATGAAATTGGTTGAGGTAATTCCAGCGATTCAAACTTCCCAAGAAACTCTAAAAATTTCCGAAGACACCATTAAAAGTTGGGGAAAAGTAGTGGCAGTCGCTAAAGATACACCTGGATTTATTGTGAACCGTGTAGCAAGACCTTTTTACGGTGAAGCACTTAGGATTTACGAAGAAGGAATAGCCGATTTCGCTACCATTGACCATGCCATGAAAACCGTTGGTAGTTTCAGAATGGGACCGTTCGAATTGATGGATTTTATTGGAAACGACGTAAACTATACAGTAACAGAAACAGTATTCACAGCCTTCTACTACGACCCAAGATACAAACCCGCCTTCACCCAAAAACGTTTTGCTGAAGCAGGCTATTTAGGAAGAAAATCGGGACGAGGATATTATAAATACGATGAGAGTGGTCGTGTCTCCTCGAGCGCAGTCGAGAGGTCTGAGGACACTGCTCTAGCTGAGATGATTTTTGAAAGAATCCTAATTATGCTCATCAACGAAGCAGCAGACGCATTATTCTTGAACATTGCCAACGCAGAAGATATTGACAACGCCATGACCAAAGGTGTAAACTATCCAAAAGGGCTATTGGCTTGGGCAGATGAAAAAGGAATTGATTGGTGTGTTGAGAAAATGGATGCTTTGTATGATGAATATCGGGAAGATAGGTATCGTTGCTCACCGTTGTTGAGGAGGATGGACAATAACGGTTTGAGGTTTGAGGTCGCGAGCTGAAGCTTGCTGTGAGGTATGAGGAAATTAAAGTTTAATTTATGAAATCTAATTATCATTTTAAATTTGAAGACTTACAAGTATACCAAAAAGCAATTGTTTTTGGTGAATATGTGCACGTTATCACAAAAGGATTTCCTAAAGACGAACGATTTGAATTAACTTCACAATTTAGGAGAGCTTCAGACTCAGTCGCTTTGAATATTTCAGAAGGTTCATCAGGAACAGATAGGCAATTTTATAATTATTTAGGTACAGCTTGGCATAGTGCAGAGGAGTGTGTTGCCGCTTCAACAAAAGCTAAACTGAGAAAATATATTTCGTTTGATGAAGACGAAGAAATAAGAAAACAGGTGACTGAAATTTCTAAAATGTTAACTAGTTTACGGAAAACTATTTCAAACCGAATTCAGAAATAATGGAAGACCTCACACCACATACCTCACACCTCAAACCCGAGAAGATTCCTGAAAAAATGCTCTCCCAAGACGCCTACAGCCAATGGCTTGGTATAGAGATTTTAGAATCACGTCTTGGCTTTTGTAAAGTAGGAATGACCATCCGAAAAGAAATGCTCAACAGCATGGACAAAGCGCATGGAGGGATAAGTTATAGTTTGGCCGACACGGCGTTCGGGTTTACAGCAAATACCCACGGAAAGTATGCTGTTTCTATTGAGACGAGCATCAACCATATTGAAGCATTAGAAGAAGACGATTATATTACCGCTGAAGCGACTTTAGATTTACAAAAAACGAAGGTTGGTTTTAATATCGTAGAAGTAAAGCGAGGGGATGAATTGGTAGCGCTTTTTAAAGGTGTGGTATATAGAACGAACAAAGATTGGGAAGAATAAAAAAAGAACAAGAGACTAAATAAATTATAATATGAAGTGGAAGGGCAGAAGACAAAGCGATAATATGGAAGACCGTCGTGGGATGAGTTCCAAAGGTAAATTAGCAGCAGGTGGTGGTGTTGTGGCTTTAATTGTAATCGCATTACAAATTTTCGGTGGTGATACTGGGCAGCAACTTGCTCCTTTGGTAGAGCAAATTGGAAATAGTCAAACAGTACAACAAACAGAACAAAGAGAACTTACTGCTCAAGAAAAGGAAACTGGCGCATTTGTTTCTACGTTATTAGCAGATACAGAAGACGTATGGAGCAAAGTTTTTTCAGATAATAATTTAGGCCAGTACAAATATCCCACAATGGTTATATTCACAGATGCCGTAAGTACAGGTTGTGGCAACGCAAGTTCTGCCTCTGGCCCATTTTACTGCCCGGCAGACCAGAGTTTGTATATGGATTTAGTCTTTTTTGACGAATTGAAGACGCGGTTTGGAGCACAAGGTGGAGATTTTGCAATTGCGTATGTAACTGCTCACGAAATAGGACACCACGTTCAAACGCTATTAGGTACATCACAAAAAGTTAGACAATTACAACAAAATGCTAGTACTAGCGATGCAAACAGACTCTCTGTAGCACAAGAACTTCAAGCTGATTTCTACGCGGGAGTTTGGGCGTATTATAACAAAGAATATTTAGAAGAAGGTGATATTGAAGAAGCTTTAAGTGCTGCGAATGCGGTGGGTGATGATGCTATTCAAAAAAGATCACAAGGAAGTGTGACGCCAGATAGTTTCACGCACGGAACTTCACAACAACGCAAAGAATGGTTTATGAAAGGGTACAGATCTGGTAATTTACAAGAAGGTGATACATTTTCAGCACTTTTAAATTAATTAAAAATAACAGCTCGAAGAGTAGCAGAATAATGAATAACGAACCGCGTAACTTCGAATAACGAAGTAAAGGTTCATAACTATATCGTTTTTTGAATAAGATAAAGGAGTAGTACTTCGATATTCGGTGTTCATAATTCGATATTCGAAATTTAATTTATGGAAGCATATATAATAGACGGTGTACGAACGCCTATAGGAAGTTACAAAGGAACACTTGGCGCCGTGCGTACAGACGATTTAGGCGCAAAGGTGATTGCCGAAATCGTAAAACGAAATCCGAGCATCCCAAAAGAAGCATACGACGATGTAATCATGGGCTGTGCTAACCAGGCAGGAGAAGACAATCGAAACGTAGCACGTATGAGTTTACTTTTGGCAGGATTGCCTTTTACGGTGCCGGGGGAAACGGTAAATAGATTGTGCAGTAGCGGATTGTCTGCGATAATTCACGCCAATCGTGCGATTAAAGCGGGCGATGGCGATGTCTTTATTTCGGGAGGTGTAGAGAATATGACGCGCGGACCCTGGGTAATTTCAAAAAGTGCTTCTCCCTACGGAAATGATAATAAAATGTACGATTCGTCTTTTGGCTGGCGATTTGTAAATCCAAAAATGCACGAAATATACGGCACGGACGGCATGGGTGTGACTGCTGAAAATTTAGTAGAAAAGCACAATATTACAAGAGAAGATCAGGATGCTTTTGCGTATCACAGTCAGATGAAAGCCGCCGAAGCTCAGAAAAACGGACGTTTCGCTAAAGAGATTGTCGCTGTTGAAATTCCGCAGCGAAAAAAGGACTCTATTATCTTTAAAGAGGATGAATTTATTCGTCCTGAAACCACAAAAGAAATTTTAGCAAAATTGCGTCCAGCCTTTAAAAAGGAAGGAGGTAGCGTAACCGCTGGAAATGCTTCAGGATTAAATGACGGAGCCGCTGCAACTATTATCGCCAGTGAAGATGCTGTAAAAAAATACGGCTTAAAACCCTTGGCAAGAATTGTATCATCTGCCGTTGTAGGTGTAGAGCCAAGAATTATGGGGATTGGTCCTGTAGAAGCTTCTAACAAAGCATTAAAAAAAGCTGGTTTAAAAATGGAAGATATGGATGTGATTGAACTCAACGAAGCCTTTGCATCACAAGCATTAGCCTGCATTAGAGAATGGGGCTTACAAGATGACGACCCAAGGATTAACCCGAATGGCGGTTCTATTGCGATTGGACATCCACTGGGTGTAACAGGAACACGGATTGCGTATTCGGCAGCGTTGGAATTAAAAGAAAAAGGCAAACGTTATGCATTAATTACAATGTGTATTGGCGTAGGACAGGGGTATGCTGCGATTATTGAAAACGTGAATAGGTAAATGATTAACGATCGTAGATTGTAGATTTTTGATTGCAGAACTAAAACTTCAATAATTAAAAATCGTTAATCTTCAATCTCCAATATTTGTTATATGCAAAAAACACAACACTACATACAAGGACAATGGTTAGCAGGAAATGGCGAGGGAACTCCTGTTTTCGATTCTATCACTGGTGAACATTTTACAAGCACCACGGTGGAAGGTTTAGATGTGCCTTCTATTTTGCAATACGGAAGAGATAAAGGAAAAACGCTTCGCAAAATGACCTTTCAGCAACGTGGAAATATGTTGAAAAGCCTCGCACTCTATCTTGAAAAACGAAAGCAAGCTTTTTACGAAATTAGTTACCGCACCGGAGCAACAAAACGCGACAGTTGGGTAGACATTGAAGGAGGTTTTGGAAATTTATTTGCCAATGCTTCGCTTAGAAAATTATTCCCCAACCAATCCTACCATGTGGAAGGCGACCCAATAGATTTGTCTCGCGGGGGCCGTTTTATGGCGCATCACATTATGGTGCCACGCGAAGGTGTTGCGGTACATATTAATGCCTTTAATTTCCCAGTGTGGGGAATGTTAGAGAAATGTGCTGTAAACTGGATGGCGGGAATGCCGGCTGTTGTGTTACCAGCACCACAAACAGCTTATTTAACAGAAGCGGTTGTAAGAGAAATCATTGCTTCAGGAATTTTACCTGAAGGATCTTTGCAGCTTATTTCAGGAACTGCGAGAAATATATTAGACACCGTACAATCCCAGGACGTAGTTTCATTTACGGGTTCAGCAAAAATTGGGCGACAGTTAAAAAATCACCCACAGTTAATTGAAGAATCGGTGCCCTTTACCATGGAAGCAGACAGTTTAAATGCTGCGATTTTAGGAAAAGATGCTGTGCCAGGAACGCCAGAATTCGATCTCTTTATAAAAGAAGTCCGAAATGAGATGACGGGCAAGTGCGGACAAAAATGTACCGCCATCCGTCGTATTATCGTGCCGCAAGATTTGCTGGAAGATGTACAGATTGCATTGGCAAATCAGTTGGATAAAGTAACTATTGGCGACCCTCGATTGAAGGAAGTACGCATGGGAAGTTTGGTAAGCGATGCACAACGCAATAGCGTAAAAGAACAAGTAGCGAAGCTAGCCGAAACTGCTGAAATGGTCTACGGAAATTTTGAAGATTTTGATGCAGTGGGAGCAGATTCACAAAAGGGTGCGTTTATGAAACCTATTTTAATGCGCGAGGACAATCCGTTGCAAAATGAAAATGCTCACATAACCGAAGCTTTTGGACCCGTGAGTACGCTAATGCCGTATGACACCTTGGAAGATGCCATTACATTAGCCAAGATGGGGAAAGGTTCTTTGGTAAGTTCCATTGTGACTAACGATAATAAGATAGCAAAAGAATACGCAGTCGGAGCAGCTAGTCATCACGGTCGTATTTTAATATTAAATAGAGAATCTGCAAAGCAAAGTACAGGACACGGTTCACCATTACCGGGATTAATTCACGGGGGTCCGGGACGAGCTGGTGGCGGTGAAGAAATGGGCGGAATGCGCGGAATCAAACATTATTTACAACGTTGCGCTATTCAAGGAAGCCCAACAACGCTGACGGAAGTTACAGGAATGTATCAGCCAAAAGCCGATTATAAAGAGTCGCCAAAACACCCTTTTGCATACCATTGGGAGGATATTCAACCTGGGATGTCACTCAAAACGCATAACCGAACGATTACGGATACAGATATTGTGAACTTCGGAAATATTACCTGGGATCACTTTTACGCACATACCGATATAACAAGTCTTGACGGAAGTATTTTTGAAAAAAGAACTGCCCACGGCTATTTTATTATTTCAATGGCAGCGGGATTGTTTGTGTACCCCAACAAAGGACCCGTTGCAGCAAATTACGGCCTGGAAGAAATTAGATTCTTACGTCCAATTTATCATAATGACACCTTATATGTGCGTTTAACGTGCAAGCAAAAGGTAGATAGAGACAGCAGAGGCCAAGAACATCCAAGCGGAATTGTAAAGTGGTACGTAGAGATTTTTGATGCGAATGTAGACACAGCCAACGCTATTTTACCAGAAGGCGCTGAAAAGGAAGACCCATTAGTTTGTATTGCTACTATTCTTACCATGGTAGAAAAGAAGCAAGAGGTCTTTACTGAAATGACAACAGAAACGATTCAATCTTGTCTTGCTAAACTTTCCGCAGCTAGTAAACCGAAATGGGGTATCATGACGCCACAGCATATGCTGGAGCATCTGGAGTATACCTATAAAATAGCTTCGGGAGAACTTCAGGATTTTGACATTGCAACACCAGAGAAGTATCTTGATGTTGTTCACGACAGCTTGTACAACTTTGAGAAATTTCCGCAGAACTCTAGATTCCCGCAGTTAGAAAAAGATACTTTAGCACCATTAATTCATCCAGATTTGCAAACGGCGAAAGAGAAGTTTTTAGAACAGCGATTTAAGTATTTAGATTTTTTCAAGAATAACCCTGATGCCGTTTTAAAGAATTTGGTGTTTGGAGAATTGAATAAATATGAATCGTATTTATTGGAAAGGAAACACTTGAATCATCATTTTGAGCAATTTGATTTGCTGTAGCAAATTTGACACGAAGTGTCAATGCGCACGTGTTGCGCATACGCATAAATATTAAACTAATTGCTTGTCTGGTCGAGCGCAGTCGAGACCTACTTTAAACTAAATAGAACTAATTGAAAGACTAAAATAATATGACTAGTCCCTACGTAAAAGAAGAAATAAAAAAAGGAATTTCAACCATAGAATTTTTCCATCCGGCACACAATAGTTTGCCAGGAGATATTCTTGAAAAACTGAGAAAAACAATACAAGAAGCTGGAGAAAATGATGCCGTAAAAGTTATTGTTCTTAAAAGTGGCGGGGATAGAACGTTCTGTGCTGGAGCAAGCTTTAAGGAACTCATCAGTATTGATGATGCTGAAACTGGGCGCGTATTCTTTAGTGGTTTCGCAAATGTTATAAACGCCATGCGGAAATGTCCTAAATTTATCATTGGGCGCGTACAAGGAAAAACTGTGGGTGGTGGCGTAGGAGTAGCGAGCGCAACGGATTACTGTATGGCGAGTAAATTTGCCAGCATTAAGTTAAGCGAGTTGAATATTGGAATAGGTCCATTTGTCGTGGGCCCTGCAGTGGAAAGAAAACTTGGACTAACAGGAATGAGTCAGATAGCAATTGACGCAAATAGTTTTTACGATGCCGAATGGGCACGACAAAAAGGACTATACGCCAGCGTTCACGAAACCACCGAAGCATTAGATGAAGCTGTACAAGCCTTTGCTGAAAATTTGTGCAATTACAATCCTGAAGCCATGAAAGAAATGAAAAAAATTATGTGGGCGGGAACTGAAAACTGGGATGAGTTATTGGCGGAGAGAGCTGTGATTTCGGGACGACTTGTTTTATCTGATTTTACAAAAGAAACATTGAAAAGATTTAAATGATGAACACCGAATTTCGAATAACGAATAATGAAGTACTTCAGCGTTCGATATTCAAAATTCATTATTCGATATTCATATGATTTACTCCTTCAAAGGCCACATACCAGTAATACACGAATCAAGCTTCGTCCACCCATTAGCCGCGGTTACTGGGAATGTGATTATTGGAAAAAATTGCTACATAGGACCAGGCGCTGCCATACGTGGCGATTGGGGTGAGATTATTTTGGAAGATGGTGTGAATGTGCAGGAAAATTGTACGGTTCATATGTTTCCAGGCAAAAGTATTGTATTGAAAGAAGGCGCACACGTTGGGCATGGAGCGGTAATTCACGGAGCCAATTTAGGTAGAAATTGCCTAATTGGAATGAATAGCGTACTCATGGACGATGCTGAGATAGGTGACGAATGTATTGTAGGCGCGATGGCATTTGTAAAGGCTGAAGCGAAATTTGAAAAACGACAATTAATCGTAGGAAACCCAGCAAAGGCAATCAAGGAAGTTTCAGAAGAAATGATTGCTTGGAAAACAGCAGGAACAAAATTATATCAGCAATTGCCTACAGATTGTCACGAAAGCTTATGGGAGGTAGAACCACTGCGAGCCATTCCAAAGACCAGACCCGTGCAGGAAGATTTTTATAAAACGCTTCAAGAGATGAAGTTGAATACTAAAGAATAAGACGAAATGTCAAAAGAAAATAAAGGAACAGATTCAAAGATCCCTGCCTCCGCGAGGACTGCTTTCGCAATGCCCAAAATGGGTGAAAGTATTACGGAAGGAACCATCCTTAATTGGTTAGTTCAGGAAGGTGATACTTTTGAAGAAGGAGATATACTCGTTGAGGTCGCTACAGATAAGGTTGATAACGAAGTGCCGGCGCCTTCAGCAGGGAAAATGATTTCTCATGAAGTTTCGGCAAAGGATGTGGTGCCTGTGGGAGAAACTATTGCCATTCTTGAGTTGAGTGATATGTCCTCTTCGGAAAATTTAAAGACTGAATCGAAGTCTTTAGACAACGAAAAAGCAAGTTTTAAAAAATCTAAAAGTTCACGAATTTCTCACCCTTTGGGGGAGATGCCCGCAGGGCAGAGGGGGACTTTTAAAGTAAATGAAAATCTTTTTATTTCTCCTTTGGTAGATGCTATCGCCAGAAAACATCATATTTCGTATGAAGAGCTCGCTAGGATTTCTGGAACAGGAAAAGATGGAAGATTACGTAAAAGTGATGTTGCGGAATATCTTGCTGAAGGCAGACCATTTCAGTTTGCACAAGCAGTTGCTGAAACATCAGGCTTTAAAGTTCCCGATTTAAAATTTGATAAAGGCACTGGGAAAATCGTGGAAATGGACCGAATGCGTGAGATGATTGCAGACCATATGGTGTATAGCAAGCATACTAGTCCGCACGTGACTGCATACATCGAAGCAGATCTAACTGATATGGTTACCTGGCGAAATGCGAACAAAGTAAAGTTTCAGAAAAAACACGGTGAAAAATTAACGTTTACACCCTTGTTTATTGAAGCAGTGGCAAAGGCTATCAAGGATTTTCCAATGATAAACTCTTCCTTAGACGGTAAGAATATCATTGTAAAAGAGGACATTAATATTGGTATGGCAACTGCTTTGCCTAGTGGAAATTTAATTGTTCCCGTTGTTAAAAATGCCGATAAGAAAAACCTGAAAGATCTTGCTGCTTCCACAAACGAATTGGTTGGTAAATCGCGCACTGGAAACCTAAAAGGGGATGATATGAAGGGAAGCACGTTTACTATTAGTAATGTGGGAACCTTTGGTAGTTTAATGGGAACGCCTATTATCAATCAGCCAGAAGCCGCAATTCTTGCTACAGGAATTATTAAAAAGCGTGCTGAAGTTATAGAAAAACCAGAAGGCGACGTTATAGAAATAAGAAGTATGATGTACCTGTCACTCTCCTTTGACCATAGAATAGTAGATGGATTTTTAGCAGGATCTTTCTTGCGAAGAGTAGGTGATTATATGGAGAATTTCGACTTAAATAGAAAATATTAAAGTTGTCTGGTCGAGCGCAGTCGAGACCTTCATAAATTAGACTGCATTATAATGATTTATTCTATATGGAATACATCTGAATTTATTTAAAATGAAGATTACAAAAGATATAGTACTAAAAGCCTTCAAAAACCTAGTCACTGCAAAAGCAATGACTGAAATCTACGAAGAGAATTTTAAAGTAGTTTCAAAATATGTGCACGCCACATCGCGTGGGCACGAGGTGATACAGACTGCTGTGGGGATGCAATTGCTGCCGCAGGATTATATGTTTCCGTATTATCGGGATGACTCCATGTTGCTCGCCATTGGGATGACGCCTTATGAAATGATGTTGCAGGTGTTGGCAAAGAAAGAGGATCCGTTTTCAGCAGGGCGCACCTATTATGCGCATCCTAGTTTACGTGACGATGATAAACCAAAAATTCCACACCAAAGTAGTGCTACAGGAATGCAGGCAATTCCTGCTACTGGTGTTGCGCTTGGGTTTTCTTATAAAGAATCTTTAGGGAAAGATGAGCCGATTGCTAAACAGGTTTTCGATGATCAACCCATTGTAATTTGCTCTTTAGGAGATGCGTCGGTTACCGAAGGTGAAATCGCAGAAGCTTTTCAAATGGCAGCTTTAAAGCAATTGCCTATTTTGTATTTAGTGCAGGATAATGGTTGGGATATTTCAGCAAATGCTGCCGAAACCCGTGCCCAGAATGCAGCCGAATATGCGGCAGGTTTTCACGGTCTTGAAGCCATCTCGATAGATGGAACTGATTTTGAAGAAAGCTACAATACCATCAAAGAAGTCATTTCAACAATTAGAGCCGAACGCCGCCCGTTTTTAGTACACGCCAAAGTTCCATTGTTGAATCACCATACTTCTGGAGTTCGAATGGAGTTTTATCGTGACGATTTGGACGAAGCGCGTAGTCGTGATCCGTATCCAAAACTTCGAAAATTGTTATTGGATAATGGATTTTCGGAAAATGAATTAAACAAAATTGTCACTTCGGCGGAGACCGAAGTCGCTTCAAGTCTAGACAAAGCGCTCAAAGCCGAGGACCCAAAACCCGAAGATTTATTTACACACGATTTTGCCCCAACCCCAATCACCGAAGAAGTTGGAGAGCGTTCTCCTGCTGGTGGCGAAAAAGTGGTAATGGTGGATTGCGCCTTATTTGCGATTGAAGAATTAATGGCGAAACATCCTGAATGTTTGCTATACGGCCAAGATGTTGGCGGAAGATTAGGAGGTGTGTTTAGAGAAGCGGCAACCTTAGCGCAGAAGTTTGGCGATAACCGAGTATTTAATACGCCTATTCAGGAAGCTTTTATTGTAGGTTCTACGGTAGGAATGAGTGCTGTGGGATTAAAACCTATTGTTGAGGTGCAGTTTGCAGATTATATCTGGCCTGGACTTAATCAGCTTTTTACTGAAGTTTCACGTAGCTGCTATCTTTCTAACGGAAAATGGCCAGTATCTATGATTTTACGCGTACCTATAGGTGCGTATGGAAGCGGTGGACCGTATCATTCTTCTTCTATGGAAAGTGTGGTGAGTAACATTCGAGGCATAAAAATAGCCTATCCAAGTAACGGGGCCGATTTAAAAGGACTGATGAAAGCTGCCTATTACGACCCTAATCCCGTTGTGATTTTTGAACATAAAGGATTATACTGGAGTAAAGTAAAAGGAACCAAAGGCGCTACAAGTTTAGAACCTGCAGAGGATTATATCTTACCCTTTGGGAAAGCGTGGGTACTACAAGAAATCTGGCCACAAGAGGAGGAAGAAACGTTATCAATTATTACCTACGGAATGGGAGTGCATTGGGCGTATAACGCCACAAAAGAAATGGGCATTACAGACCGTGTGGAAATTGTAGATCTACGCACACTACACCCACTGGATTACGAAACAGTTTTTAAGAGTGTCAAGAAATGTGGAAAGTGTTTGGTGGTCACTGAAGAGCCGTCAGAAAATAGCTTCAGCAGGGCGTTGCAGGGTAGAATTCAGGAAGAATGCTTTCAGCAATTAGATGCGCCAGTGATGGTAATTGGGTCTGAAAATATGCCAGCGATTCCTTTAAACTCTGTGTTAGAAGAAACCATGATTCCTTCAACTGAAAAAGTAAAGGCTAAGATTGAAGAGATTTTAAAGTATTAAAATTTTCTACCTTCCCAATAACAAATAAAAATGAATTTAGTTTTCAAAGAACCTATAGATAATAGTCATTTGACTCTTACAGATTTCAGCTGTGCAGAGGGTCGGGGATTATTAAATGGGCATGAGTTTTATAAAATTATTTGGGCAAAGGAAGAGGTAAATTCTATACTAATAGACGGGTGTGCATATACGTTTGGAAAAAATCAACTTATTTTCTGTACGCCACTTAATACTATTGAAATGTCACATGAACATAATGCGCTCATTTCAATTGTATTTAACAGGGAGTTTTATTGTATCAGAGATAACGACGAGGAAGTTTCCTGCAATGGTCTTTTGTTTTATGGTTCTTCTTCGCCAATGGTCATTATGCTCGATGATACTGAAAAAAAGCTTTTTAAAGAAATTTACACAATTGTTGAGGAGGAACTATTGAAGGAAAACCGATCTCAGGGTGAGATGCTACGTGTGATGCTTAAACGTCTTATCATAAAGTCTACACGTTTAATAGAAACTAAGTTCGGAGCACCGGAGGGAACTTTGGATAGAAAAGAAACAATTCGCGCCTTTAATGTTTTGGTAGAAAAAAATTTTAGAACGCATCATAAAGTGACTGATTATGCAACTTTATTAAAAAAGTCACCCAAAACGGTATCCAATGTTTTTTCAGAATATAGTGATACTACGCCATTACAACATATAAATGAAAGAATAATTTTAGAAGCAAAGAGGTTACTTTTATACTCTAATAATTCTATTAAAGATATTTCAAAAATAATAGGTTATAACAATGCGAGTCATTTTTCGAATTTCTTCAAAAAAAATGTAGGCATTAGTCCATTGAGATTTAAAAAAGAACTGCAAAAAAATTAATACAGGGAACAATCTTCTTTTTTAAAGGAACAATGTGTATAACTAACATAAAATTAACTACTTAGATTCGTTAATGCCTTCATAATTTTAGTTTTAATTAAAATACTGCTGTTAATTTTACGACAGTTAAAAGCAGTAAAACTTTTAAAAAAAATTAAAAAAAAATTTATGAAAAATTTAACGAGAAGTTCATTCGCAATTTTATGTTGTGTAGCAGCAATTACTTTTACATCATGTAGTAATGATGATGATGATATTACAGATGGTGGTGATTCAGACCCAGTTGTTGCCGGCTATATTTATACCACAACTAATGGGCAGGGAGAAAATCAGGTAATTCGTTTTGAACGAATGGATGACGGATCCTTACGGAATGAAACCGCTTTCCCCACTGGCAGTAATGGCGGAGCAAATATTAGCGTAGGTGGGGATGCCTTTGGAGATTATGATTCACAAGGAGCAATTCGCATTATTGGCGACTACTTCTTAACTGTTAATTCTGGAGGGAATACTGTTTCAGTTTTTTCATTGGATAAAACCAATGGTAATTTAACGCGTGTAGCGAATACAAATTCAGGGGGAACACGCCCGGTTAGTATTACGTCTACTCCAGTGAGCGGTAGTACTACAGAATTCTGGGTTGTTGTGGGTAACCAATGGAACAATCCAAATGTTCAGGGTTCTGGAGCTGATTTGAGGCGTTTTCCAAATGATGCGTTTCATATGATGGACCTAACACAACCTGATGCTACAGACCAAGAGCGTAATATTCAGTTATTCCGTTTTAATACTACTAATGGGAGTTTAACTTCAGTATCACAACTAGATAATTATGTTCGTGAAAATGGTGGGCCTGTAAATGTTACTTTTAGTGAAGATGGTTCTAAATTAGCCGTTTCTTTATGGGGAGTTGCGCATTTTGGCACAGATAGTCCATCATTGGAGGAACAACGTCCAAGTAGAGTATATGTGTACGATTTTAATAATGGAACTGCATCAAACGGACGTTTCTTTCAAGAAGAAGGTATTGCAGGTACGATAGGAATTGATTGGGCACGTGGGAGTAATTCGCTGTTATATTCAACAAATTTCAATACTACAATAGCTAAAACAAACAATAGCTTGACAGTTTTATTAGACAATGGGTCTAGTGTAACAAAGTCGGGTAATTTTGCAACTAGTACTGCAGACGATTTAGACGAAGCCTGCTGGACTGCTGTAAGTCCGTCTGGAGATAGATTATATGTAGCGAGTTTTGGTTCAAACGTAATCACTCCTTTTGCATTAGGTGCTTCTGGAAATGTAACAAGCACCTTACCTGTTGAGGCGCGTGAGGGAAATGCACCTCCAGCCGATTCTAAGGATGTTTGGGTTACTCCAAACAATCAATACTTATATCACCTCGGCGCGTTTCAGTCGTTCTCTATGAATATTTTTGATATCACCCAAAGTGGAGTTGATTATAGAGAGCAAATAGTACTTCAAACTACTCAAAGTGGCTTAGGTCAACCAGGAGCTTTTAATTTCCTTGGGCTTACAGGGTTTGATCTGTAAATAATAATAAAGTTATTTTTTAGAAAGCCTCCTGTATATAAAATACAAGGAGGCTTTTTTTAAATCACTATTTCACAACCACTAAGAAAATAAAGCAGCGATTCCATAAATTGATAAAGTAAAGGCGAAGCGTAAGAGATATAAATTTATTAAAATTTCAGTACCTTTTCAATTCAAAATAAAGCTATGCACTTGCG
Source organism: Rasiella sp. SM2506 (assembly GCF_050859505.1). Classification (GTDB taxonomy): domain Bacteria; phylum Bacteroidota; class Bacteroidia; order Flavobacteriales; family Flavobacteriaceae; genus Marinirhabdus. The sequence continues at coordinate 1,487,223 of NZ_CP193934.1, forward strand.
TTTTTTATTGCTTTTATGTTGCTTTCAGGTAAGTTTTGCTCAAGATAGAGTCTCTGTTTTGGTAGACAGCCTTGCGGAAGCTTCTTCTTCTATTGAAAAAACACAATTAAGCCTTTCTATAGCAGAAGAATTGCAACAATCCAATTGGGAACGTACTGTTCACTACTTAGATATTGCCAAAGAAACTGCTGAAAACGCAAATGATGAAGCATTATTAGCCGAAGTATATGTAGCGGCGGGCACTATTTATTCAGCAAAAGACGCACTCGATATTGCTTTAGAGAATTTCCTGAAAGCATACAATTATTACGAAGATAAAGAAGCTTCAAAACGTTTCAGGTTAGAGAATAATCTCGCGATTGTCTATGCCAGGATTGATAATAAGGAAAAGGCATTGTCCTATTTTGATAAGGTGTACCAATACCAATTGCAACAAAAAGACACTTTGTTATTAGCTCAAATTCTCAACAATATGGGGAATTTGTATTTGAGTAAAAATGCAGATTCGGCATTGGTGTATTTCGAAAAAGCTGAAAAATTGGCTAACGTAAGCAAGGATCCTAATCTTTCCATTTATGTACAAACCAATTTGGGTAGAAGTTATCTCAAGAAAGAAGAAATGGAACGGGCAAATAGTTCATTTCAAAAAGCATTGCAAAGTGTTTCAGCAATGTCAAACCCACGAACAACTTCTTTTTTGTATGGTGAGTTGTCTCAATTTTACCTGCAGAATAACCAAATTGATTCCGCTTTAGTATATGCCAAAAAAGTGATTGTTGCCAATGATGTGTCTGCACCCTTCAGTTTTGAACAACAATATGCCGTTGGATTGGTGTATAAAAGCCTCTTGAAAAAAGGCGCGTATGAAGAAGCTGCAACGTATTTTGAAAAATATAATCAGATCCGTGATTCTATCGATTTGGAAGACAAACGGGTAAATGTGGAGCGTGTGCTTATTGAAGAAAAATACCGAAACCAAGAAAAAATACGTGAGCTAGAAGAAGGAAAAAAAAGGTTTCGAAATTATATGATTCTTTTGGGATTATTGGGAGCACTTGTGTTACTGGGTGCTTTGTTACTTCGGTTTAGAGCAAAACTAAAAAACACGGAACTTGAAAAACAACTGGCAACTGCCAAACAAAGAGAACTGAACACAGCGCTGGAACTGAAAAACAAAGAATTGATTGGTAAGGCAATGGTTGAAATACACCGTACCGAAATAATTGAAGATATCTTAACCGATTTAAAATCTGTGCGATTAACAGCCTCTAAGAAAGAAACCCAAAATGCTATAGATTATGTGGTCAAACGTTTAAAACGCGACACCAATGCCAATTTGTGGGAAGAATTTGAAATACGATTTGAACAAGTACATGAATCGTTCTACAAGAATCTAATTGAAAAACACCCGGACCTTACTCCAAAAGACAAACGGTTATGTGCCCTTTTAAAACTGAATCTCACTTCAAAAGAGATTGCTCAAATTACGGGTCAAACTGCAAAATCTGTAGAAAATGCACGTACCCGACTTCGGAAAAAGCTAAATATTACACACGCAGACACCGATCTTTCAGCTTATTTATTCAGTTTCGATTAAATAATTCGGAATTACACAAGAACGTTAACTACCTTTAATTCAATTAAATATATATAATTGAGTGGTGTTGCTATGGTCAAAATCCGACTGTGAGTGTTTTTGTATGGGTTAATTAATTTTTAAAGAAAAGGAGGCATAATATATTTGGCCCAGATTAAAACGGAAACTAAGCGCTGTTTCATTAACAAAGATTTCTTGATGAAAGAAAGAAAAGAAACTAAAACCGAATTGGATACGCTTCTAGAAAATAGCAAAAACAAAAAAAATGCATTAAAGAAGCTGGTTCAAAAACTTGAAGAAAATAAAAAGTCAAACTCAAAACCTAAGTAACATGAAAATTATGAAAACTATTTTTACACTTTTGGCCTGTATGGTCATTACTATTACGCAAGCACAGTGGACTACAGATACCGCTGTAAATACATTGGTGACAAATTCTGAAACTGGCGATATGCAAGCTTTAGGAACTTCTACTGGTGAAACCTATGTTGTTTTTTGGAAACCAGTAGCTGCACCTACCAATTATGAATTAAGAATGCAGGTTCTGGATGCAGATGGCAATCAAACCTTGGGCAGTGACGGCATGTTATTGAGCGACCAAATACCTATGAGTACATTTACAGTTATTTGGAAAATAGTGGTAGATACCAATGATAATATTTATGTGGGTGTGACTGGCACTGGTGGTGGAGATCCCGCTTTTGTATTTAAATTGGATACAGCTGGAAATCACTTATGGAATGCCGATGGAGTGAGTGTGGGTGGGGGCAATTTAGTGACTGTTTTACCACTTACTTCTGGTGAAGCAATCGTAAGTTGGCTATCTTCTACTGGTGCAGTTATGCAAAAATATAATGCCAATGGGGTGGCAGTTTGGCCTAGCACACAAATAATTACTTCAGGTACTGGGTTTGCTGCTCCTGCAAATCTTTTTGAAATGGCTGGTGGAGAGTATGTAGTAGTGTTCCACCGTTTACTTTCGGGTATTAATTCTAATTTATATGCACAGCGATATGATGTGGACGGAAATGCTGTATGGGCAGCTGCTATGCAACTTTCAGATAAACTAACGGCATTTAATCGTCTTTACACGGGCGTTCATGATGGAGATGTTGTCTATATGGGCTATTTTGCCGCTAGTAACAATAGGTTCGATTCTTTTTTGCAACGTATTAATCCAGATGGTACATTGCCCTGGGGGATTAATGGAGCTGATTTCGATACGAGTCAAACCAATTTTGAAACCGATACTGAAATTGCCTTCAATACAGGCTCAACAAACGTGTGGGCAATTTGCAGAACTACAGATTCCGGACAAAGTATGACTGGGGAATATATTCAAAAATTTGATAAGGATTCTGGAAATAGATTGTTTACAGACAGTGCTAAAGAGGTGTTTGCTATAGGCGATGAAAAAATTCACGCGGGTAAGTTGCACTTGTTGGATGACCAGCCTTGGTTCCTTATAAACAATGGAGTTGATAATGGTGCCTCTCCAACCACATTAGAAGCAACCTATCTTGATGAAAATGGAGATTTTGCATGGCCAGAAGAAACGAAGCCCTTGGCAACATTTGCAGCCAATAAAAGCAGAATTCATTACACGACCCCTGCTCAGGGACAAAGTGTTGCCGTTTTTATTGAAGATAAAGGAGATGGTGCAAAAATATATGCGCAGAATGTGGTTGAAGAGGTTGCTTTGTCTGTAAATGATGTAATTGAAACTACAGTGTCTTACAATAACCCAGTTAGCGACATATTACAAATAAAAGCTACGATGCAAATTGAGCTTATTGAATTGTATGACATTACAGGGAAAAGAGTTTTGATACAGCAAACAAATGGAAACGATGTATCTGTTGCAATGAGCAATCTTACTGCTGGCATGTATATTTTACAACTGAAAATGACTGAAGGTTATGCCAAAGGGATTAAGATTATAAAAAGATAACTAAGTTACATACAAAACCTAAAAGACCAGTTTAAAAATTTAAACTGGTCTTTTGTAGTTTATTTTTTCGCCATTGCTCCCGGAGGATATTCGGCTAAAATCTCAGAAACAATTTCTCTGATTTTTTCTTCACGACGGTCAATATCGCTTCCTGTGTAGAGTTGAGAACTTCCTACACCTTGCCAAACCAGTTCATTTGTTTTGGCGTCTATAAGGTCTATGTAGAGACTTCCTTCAGTAGAACGTGAAACCGTATTTCCATAACGTCCTCCGTAATACCAAGGGTTCCAACCCCAGCCGTAACCAAAATTATTGTTGTATACGTCCACACGTTCACGTTCTTTGGTAAAGATACTTACCAATAGGGAGGGCGATTCAGATTTTGTCATTCCTTTGCTTTGAAGATTCGCATCAATAGCGCGTAAAATTCTTTTTTTATCGAGGTCGCTAATCTTGGCTTCGTCAATGCCTGGTTTATAGAAAGCAAAACTGCTGTAATTGTTGAAATCTGCTTTTTTGTCATAATCTGTTACCACCCGTACTGAAGTACACGAGGCAAACACAAACAAGAGAAGTAGCGGCGTTAATTTAAATATTTTCATAGTGTATTTTTTTATAATAAGGATTCATCTACAAAATTGGGAAGCGTCACTTTAAGGTTTGGATTGCGATCCATCTCTCTTTTTATAGCAAAAATTGCTTCGTCATTTCGTGCCCAACTGCGTCTTGCAATCCCGTTATTTACATCCCAGAATAACATACTTTCCAGACGTCGTTGCGCATCTTTACTACCATCAAGAACCATACCGAAGCCGCCATTTACAACCTCTCCCCAGCCTACGCCACCGCCATTGTGAATGCTTACCCAAGTGGCTCCCCTAAAACTATCGCCAATTACATTATGGATGGCCATGTCTGCCGTAAAGCGGCTTCCATCATAAATATTACTGGTTTCACGATACGGAGAATCTGTTCCTGAAACATCGTGATGGTCTCGGCCTAATATTACGATTTCAATTTTTCCTTCTGAAATTGCTTTGTTGAAGGCGCTCGCTATTTTCATTCTTCCTTCGGCATCTGCGTATAAAATTCTAGCTTGGCTACCTACTACCAATTTGTTCTCTTGTGCACCTTTAATCCACGTGATGTTATCCTGCATTTGCAGCTGAATTTCTTTTGGAGAAGATTTCATGATTTCTTCTAAAACTTCACAGGCAATCGCATCGGTCTTCGCTAAATCCTCAGGTTTTCCCGAAGCACACACCCAACGAAAAGGCCCAAAACCGTAATCAAAACACATAGGTCCCATGATATCCTGAACATAGCTAGGATATTTAAAATCGATGTTGTTTTCAGCCATAATATCGGCACCCGCTCTGGAGGCTTCTAATAAAAATGCATTTCCATAATCGAAGAAATAAGTTCCCTTTGCTGTATGTTTATTTATGGCTGCTGCATGTCTTTTTAAGGTACGTTGTATTTCAGCTTTAAATTGCTCGGGATTGTTTGCCATCATCTTGTTGGCATCTTCGTAGCTCATTCCTACAGGATAGTACCCGCCTGCCCACGGATTGTGCAAAGAGGTTTGGTCGCTTCCCAAATCTATTTTAATATCCGCTTCATAAAAATGTTCCCAAACATCTACTACGTTTCCGTCATACGCAATGGAAACTGCTTCTTTATTGGCAAGAGCTTCTTTTACTCTGGAGGCCAGCAAACGGACGTCGCTAATTACTTCGTCCACCCAGCCCTGACTGTGACGCATTTTAGTGGCTTTTTCGTTTACTTCGGCACATACGGTTACGCAGCCTGCAATGTTTCCGGCTTTTGGTTGTGCGCCGCTCATACCGCCTAATCCAGAGGTGACAAAGAGACCTCCTTTTGGTGATTTTTTTATTTTTCTGAAACCGTTAAGCACCGTAATGGTAGTTCCGTGTACAATTCCTTGCGGGCCAATGTACATATAACTTCCTGCAGTCATTTGGCCGTATTGAGTTACACCCAGCGCATTAAATTTTTCCCAATCGTCGGGTTGTGAATAGTTGGGAATCATCATTCCATTCGTGACTACAACTCTTGGTGCATCTTTATGCGATGGGAATAAACCCAGCGGATGCCCAGAGTAGATAACGAGTGTTTGTTCTTGTGTCATTTCGGCTAAGTACATCATTACTAACCTATATTGTGCCCAATTTTGAAACACCGCTCCGTTACCACCGTACGTAATTAACTCATGAGGATGTTGTGCTACGGCATGGTCCAGATTGTTTTGGATCATTAACATAATCGCTTTAGCTTGCTCACATTTCCCTGGATAATCACTTATAGGACGTGCGTAGATGTTGTAATCTGGTCTAAAACGATACATGTAAATCCGTCCAAAATCTTCCAGTTCTTTTTTAAACTCGGGTAGGAGTGTGGCGTGATGTTCTGGACTAAAATATCTTAGGGCATTTTTTAATGCGAGGACTTCTTCTTCGGCAGAAAGAATTTTTTTCCGCTTTGGCGCGTGGTTTACCGATGCGTTATACGGTTTTATTTCGGGAAGAATTTTTGGGATTCCTACTAGTATCTCTTCTTTAAATGTCATAATAATGCCTGTAATTATTAGTATGAATAACTTTGTATAGGTTGCGCTTAGATGTTCTTTCTTTTCTTGTTGAAGTTATAAGGACAATGACGACAGCCACTTTCACAACAATAGCCCCTCTTAAGGTGGTATTGTTCCGTAAAACATTTATAGCCTTCTGGAGTGAGGTAAAAATCGCCTTCTTCTAGTTCTATTTTCTTCTTTGGGAATAGCATATTTCAAAAATACAAAAAACGAAATGCGAAATGATAGTTCCCGTTTGAAAAGGTGTTACTATAAAAAGGTATTTTTACACAAATGATATTGATTGTGAATCGTTTTTTACTTCGGAAGGGTTTTAATGGAATAACCCTTTGGCCTTTTGTAGTGCTTCGGAACAAACAACTAAAGGAAGATACTAGATTGCTCAATCACGAACGTATCCACCTATACCAGCAAGCCGAACTTTTAATAGTATTTTTTTATATATGGTATGGAGTAGAATTTTTAGTACGATGGTTTCAGTATAAAAATAGACACCTTGCGTATCGAAACATAACTTTTGAACGAGAAGCTTATGCCAATGAAAAAGATTTCAACTATTGCAAACAGAGGTCTTTTTGGAGGTTTGTAAATTATTTATAGACTTTATTGTATTTCTAAAGATATAGATGCTGACTTTCTGAATAAAAAAAATCACTGGTTTCTAACCAGTGATTTTTTTTATTATCGTTATATAAGTTCTCTGTAATTATTCTTTGATCACTTTTTTAGTAATAGTGCCTGTAGCTGTAAAAATTTTCACAAAGTAGACACCAGCTCTTAATCGTGATATATCTAAGGAAGTAGTTACAATATCTTCACCTTCAATATCCTCCTGTATTAATCTTCCTCGTAAGTCATATATCTCCAATCGCTCTAAGGGTGCTTGTGCAGAAAGTATATTTAAGATATTTTTAGTAGGGTTTGGATATACTACAATATTGTCGAACTCTTCATCATTGGGTCCAAGAACTTCGTCTGAAACAAAGAAAAGTGTGAATCTCTCTTGCGTATTGGTAGCGTTCGATCTGAATTCATATGGAGTAGTACTAAGTTCTGTAGTGATACCTTCCTGGAAATCATATAAGAATACTCTCGCTTTTTCAATGCGTTGTCCAATTAATTGGTCTATGGAAATTTCATAGAGCGTACCTTCATCTATCAGGGTTTCAAAACCGAGTGGAAATTTCATATCTGGATTAAAAGCACTTGTAGTTTGAATTCCTAATTCGCTTTTTGTGTCGCTATGATAAGTATAAAGAGATACAAAAGATCCTACTCTACCACTATCGAAGCCTGGATTTATTGCAGTATTAGCCTCTGGATTAAACGCTAGCAAGGTGTTGCTTTCTATGTCATAAGTTACACTTCTTAAATTGATCCAAATTTTATCTAATTCACTCTCATTGTGGCTCCTTAATGTGGTATTTCCTGAAGTTAGCCTCATGCTGTTGTTAAATTCAACATTGTTTGTGGCCAACGATCTAAAAGAAAATCCCTGTCCAGTAGAGATAATCCCGTTTGGGATCGTGCTAATTCCAGGATCGTTAGAAGCCTTTGTTCCTCCAGATAAATTGTACATAGAAATATCTCCCATGCTAAAGTTAATAGAATTTGACCCGGGTGTTCCACTGTTCGGGGGCGTTAAATGTTCCCAGAAATATATTTCATTAACTAAATCGTTTTGGTCAATAAATTCGTACCCAGATATCGCACTGGCATAGGGATTTGATACTGCATTAGGTGTGCCGTCTGGATTTTCGGTTATATTGTTAAAGATTGCTCCTTTTAAAATTGTTCCGTTGTTTAGTGTTCCTTCAGCATAGGTCATATAATAAGCCTCATTTGCGGGGTCTGAATAACCATCTTGAGGTCTCACTATATACCCTTCTCCTACATTAATTGGTCCTGTATAGGAGGTCCAGTAATCACCATTATCATCGGCAAAATTTGTTCCTCCACCAACATCCGGATGTGGTATGAAATTGCCTGAGTTACTGTTTAATACTAAAAATGCATCGGTAAAAACATCGTCTCGTGTTTCCGCATCCATAGGACTTCCCATAACCATAAAGTCTCTTGTTTGAAGTACTGGTGTGGTAATTTCAACATTAATAACTGCTGAAGCACCTTTGGTAACTACAGCATTTGGGTTAATTTGGACTACATTACCTGTGTGCTTTACCATTAACGACCCATCTACAATAATATCTCCGTTGATAAGAATATGATCATCGGGTCCTACCGTTAATACTCTATTGGTATCTACTTCACAAGAACAAGCAGAGAAACTAGCGTTTCCAGGGTCAGAGGTATTGTAATCGTTAGTGCTAATTTTTGCGAGTGAACCTACATCTGGTAATCCATTGCTCCATGAACCCCCGCCTTGATATACCGTAGTTTCTGCAACTACTGTTACTGTGGTAGTACAAGATGTTTTAAGTCCGTAGTCATCTTCAACGGTAAGGGTTACGGTATGATCACCAAGATCTGCACACGTAAAGGTAGTTTGGCCTGTAACAGTACGTTTAACAATGCCAAAATTGTCTGTAGAACCACCATCAATATCGGAAGCATCTATCGTAACTGTTCCTGTTGTTTTGTCTAGCACAGCCGTGTAGTTTTGGCATGCTACTACAGGAGGTTCGCTGTCGTAATTGGGGTCTTTCACTATAAATAAACCTCTATCCAAATCGCTTACAATTATATTACCACTTTCAAAAAAGGGATAGACATTCCAAGCTCCATTATATGCTGCACTATTACTACCTGGGTGTGTGTCGAAAAATTCTACTTCTTCCATTTGATTATTTGTAATGGCAGGATCGTACAAATCTTCAAATTTGAAAACACGCATTCCAGCTCTATAATTTGCCAAGTAAAATCGATTGCCTTTTACATATCCATTGTGATCGATTGCCGGAGTGGCTCCGTAATGTGTATAGTGTAATACTGGGTTATCAAGATCTGTTAAATCAAAAACTAATGTTCGAGTATTGAATCCAGGACCATTGGTTTCATCCAGCTCATCTCCCACTATAAAAAATCGCTGATCCTCGGTAAACCATCCTTGATGCGTGTAATATTTGTCGCTATAATCGATACTGCCAATTGAAGTTACGTTAGACTTATTCGTGACATCTAATATTCGAACATAATCTGACCCGCTAAAGCTTCCAATGAAGAGTTGTTTTCCAATATGTTCTGTATCAGGGCCATTATAGGTAATTACTTGAGCATCGTGGCAATAACCATATGTTGCTATATTTCCAGCTACTGTAGGATTAGTCGGATTTGTATTAAGGTCTAAGATTCTAGGTCCACCTCCATTTCTATTAGAACCTAAAATATATGCAAAACCATTCTCCTCATCAATAATTAAGTTATGAGCAGAACTGATGTTAGTGTAAAGACCGTCTCTGGTAAAGTTTATAGGTAGGGGGTCGTTGTCTGGATTTCGCAACTTCTCTAAGTTGAAAATTTGAACTCCGTGACTTCCATTGTCATCACTAACAATATATGCGTAATTATTGAATACTTTAACATCGCGCCACCAACTAGTACCTGTTTGAGAATCTAATTTTCCTATGAATACTGGATTGTTGGGGTTGGATATATCGACAAATGAAGTTTTATCGTTCATAGCAACCAACGCATATTCTTTTCCAGTATTGGGATCTGTCCATCCCCATGAATCTTGAGCTTCGGCAGGATCACTGCCTCCATATCCCTGGCCACCCATTTGAGCAATGGTTAATCGTGCTTGGAGAGTCATTCCATTACAGTCATAACCATCAGCGGTACCGCCAGAGCAAGGTGTTTGTGCTTGTAAGAATGATCCAATAGCAAGAGCTAATACTAGTAGTAACGGTTTTTTCATATTTGGTAAGTATTTCTAGATACTAAGTTAATGATAGTGAGTAAATTTTAAATATTATTAATTTTCAACAAGAAAGGTAAATTCAATCGTACACGGTAACCCAACACCCACATAAGCCATTCCTGTTCCAGAGTTTCCATCATTTACAAAATTATCTGCGACAAATACATCTATTTCAAACTGATAGGTAAAAGGCACTCCCGCTACTAAGTCTACGTATACAATGAGCGATGAATCATGCCTGAATTGTTCAAAATAAGTTCCAGCACCAATTTCACCATTGTAAACTGAATATGAATGAGTATAAATTACATAGGGTACACCTCCCAAGGTTATTCTAAAATTACCTTCTGTTGTAGCCATCGATGTTCCAAAAGCCAGGTTTGGATCAATTTGACCTGCACCGAAATTAGTATTCGCTTTAATTCTATAGGTTCCTGAATACTTTGGCGTGAATGACGAGCCGGCTCCTAAACCTGTTACGTCAATCCATTCAGAAGAAGGAGTTGGGTAGGAGGTGCTACCTCTGGCAACTCTTTGTCCTAAACTTGATTGTACCGAAATCTCCGAATCTTCTTTAATATATTGTGTAGTCCATTCATTACCGTCCCAAGCGTAAAGCCCTGGATATACGTCTGTACCAAGACCATCGTCTGTTGTATTTGTGTTATAAACAACAGTGCCAGGTACTAAGCTTCCACTTCCGTCTGGATTTTGAACAGGTGCTTCTATATCTGTAGCTGTTAATTCAAATCTCGGATATACAATCCCTGCAGTACTATTTTGCATATCTAACAATCCTTTTGGGGTAGTTGTGGGAGCTCCATTGCTAATGGAAACTTGTGCTGCAGTTGACAGGGCAACTAAAGAGAACAATGTAAAAACTATATTTTTATATTTGTTTACTATTTTCATGATTTGGATAATTTTTAAAGTAGCTAAAAAAATAACACTGAATTTATTCTCCTATATAGGTAAACTCAATTTGACAATCTACATCATTTCCAACATATCCACGTCCTACATCACCTGGTGATATCTCGCTGATCCTAACATTATCAACTGAGGCATAATTTCCATTATTTGTATTAATGTATTCAAAACGAAGTGTATAAGTTCTTCCAGGGGTTACCGCTCTGGAGCTGCTGTGAGATGTATTTGCATTACCGTTTACTCGATTTACTAAATTCCCGCCAACTTGAGCAGTTCCGTCGTGAAGATAAACTCTAAAAGAATCATAGAAACTGGCATTCTGATTAAAACGATAATCAAAATTTATATCTACTGTATTTGCAGAGGGTGTAAAACTTATTAAAGCGGTTGCATTTTGGCTACAATTATTAGTACCAACATTAGAATTAATGTTGAGCGTATTGCCTACACAGGAAATACATTGGTTGGCTGCTGTACTAACTACCCATCCATTAGTAGGACAATCTCCATCGGGTGTGTGATTTTGGACTACCGTATAGGGGCTGTTAAAATTTTCGTTAACTAAATTTACTGAAGCATTTGGAACTGTAGAGCCATTTCCAATAAAACCAGGTGCGTTATAGGCGTCAAAACTCAATGAGAAAGGGTAGGTGGTTCCGGCCACCAGTGTAACATAATAGGTTTGATAGGTTTCTTTGGAAATAGCGTTGAAATACGTTCCGCTATTGATAAAACTTGAATGGGCGGAGAAAGCTTGGGTTTCAAAAGTTCTGGCAGGGTTTGCACCAAATAAAAACCTAAACTGACCAGAAGCCATGCTTACAAAAATACTGTTATTGCGCGAGGTTCTGCCTGCGCCAAAGTTAGATTTTACTTCAATTCTATAGAGACCAGAATAGCGAGCAGTAAATGTTCTAGCGTCAGTAATTCCTAGGCCCGGAACGTTTTGCCAACCACCAGCAAAGTTTGCTTCTGTCCTAAGTAAAGAGGTTTGATTGAATAATTCAGATTGTCTTTTCTTAAAATGAATAATCCACTTACCGCCGTCCCAAACATAAATTCCTGGGTTCACATCAGTAAGAGGGTTCGTGTCTGTACTATTAGTATTGTAAACAACAGTTCCTACTACAATAGCCCCTCCTTGAGGATTTACTACAGGAGACGGGTCGTCAGTTGCTATTAAATTAACATTTGGGTATACTACACCTAGTGTTGTGCTGTTTATATCCAGAATTCCCTTGGGGTCTGTTGTGTTAATCCCTACCTGACCAAAGGCAATACCCGATATAAAAAATAGCATTGCTGCATATAACCTATAAAATAAAGTAATTTTTTTCATAATTTTTAATGTTATTCAAAATGATGATTAGTCCAGAAAAACAAATTCAACGGTGCAGGGTAAATCAATTCCTATCCATCCCATTCCCTGACCTGAATTCCCATTACCTATAAATCCGTCTGAAACAGTTTGATCAAATCCTAAGTTGAATGAATAGGCTGTGCCTGCAACGAGGTCTTTGTATAGTACGATGGTAAATTGTTCCCAGATATCGAAATAAACAGTACCGGCACCATATTTGGCTGACCAGGTTTGTACTGGGATCAATTCATCAACTGCAGGAGAACCAAATGTAAATTTAAACACCCCTTTTTGCGCAGCAATGTTGATAGTGGATCCTGGGTCTTCCACCGTTCCAGAACCCCAATTCACACTTACTTCTATTTTGTAGGTGCCGGAATACGCTGGTGTAAATGTTTTCGCATCACTAACTCCTAATCCTGGAATCTCCTGGTAAGATCCTGTAGTAATCGTTCTTAACCAAGGAGCGCTTGGGTTAGGGTATTCTTGTTTAAATATTGATGCATTTTTTTTGGGAAATTCATTAATCCAATCTATACCATCCCACATATATATTCCGGGATAGACACTAAATTCACCAAAATTTGTAGTTACCGTATTATATACTACGGTTCCTATTGCAAGTTCTCCAGGCAAAGCAGCAGGATCCGAATTTAGAACAGGAGCTGCTTCATCGGTTCTTGAGAGCATGACTCTTGGCAAAACAAGACCATACTTATTTGTACTTGAGCCGTCTTTTTCTTGGTCCAAATTAAGATCTAGAACACCATCCGGAGTTAGTGTTCCTATACCTACTTGCCCAAAAGACATCGTAGTGGCGATAAGAAAAAGGTAAATAAAACCTCTGTTTTTGTAGCTGTTGATTAGATTCATTGTAAAGGGCTTTAAGGCAACTTTAAAAAGTAATATTTATGTGTATTGTTACGTAATTCACTCCTCATTTTAAAATTTAACTTTTTGGCAGAGAAAATAAATTTTTTGGTTTGTATTTTTTTGCAACTTGTTTAGTTATAGCTATTTTGCTAGATCAAGGATATGACAAATATCCGACATAAACCTAATATTATCGACGTAAAACGTTAAAAATTAACGTTTGAAAGCAAAATCCTACAAAATAAGTAGGTAATACTATAATATTTTAATTTTTTCCGTTAGCGTTATTAAGGATTAATTTTATTTTATCCAAAAACAAGATTGAAATATAGTAGTGCCCATCTATATTTTTTGTTCATTTTCATTCTGTATTTTTGTACAACACTAATGAAATAGTATGTGGATTAAGCCAAGTGTTTCAAAATTACAGATGCTACGTCTCGAAAATTTAATAGGAACCCAATACACGGTTGCTTTAAAACGGGAAGATATGTTGCATCCATTTGTTTCTGGAAACAAATTCAGAAAATTAAAATATAACATTGCCGAAGCTTTAGATAGGAAAAATGAAATCCTTATTACTTTTGGGGGTGCCTATTCCAATCATATTTCGGCAACTGCCGTAGCGGGAAAATTAGCGGGATTAAAAACAGTTGGAGTGATTAGGGGCGAAGAATTGGCTGCTAATTATAAGGGGAATGCTACCTTAGAATTTGCCAAATCCAACGGAATGACTTTCGAATTTGTTTCTCGTGAGGACTATAAAATGAAAGAAGATAAAGCGTATCTGGCATCACTTTCAGAAAAATACCCTAATGCATACCTATTGCCAGAGGGTGGGACAAACACACTTGCCATACAAGGTTGTGCCGAAATTTTAACTGAAGACGATGCAGATTTCGATTACGTATGTACTGCCGTAGGAACTGGAGGAACTCTGGCTGGTTTGGTTGCAGCATCTAAAGCGCATCAAACCGTGGTGGGCTATTCGGCATTGAAAGGAACCTTCCAAGCTACTGAAGTTGAAAAATATACCCAGAAGACCAACTATGTTATAAAAGATGACTACTGTTTTGGAGGCTATGCCAAAATAGATTCACAATTAGTTCGTTTTATGAACGAGTTTAAACAAGAAACAGGAGTTTTATTGGATCCTGTGTACACTGCTAAGATGCTTTTTGGGATTATTGAAGATATAAAATTGGGACATTTCCCTGAAAATAGCCGTATTTTAGCCATTCATACAGGCGGTTTACAAGGCATCTCTGGAATGAACAAAAAACTCAAAAAAAAGAATTTACCTCAAATACATACCTAATATGTTGCGCAAATCGGCACTACTTTTACTATTTATATTTTTAACTCTTGGAGCTTGTACTTCAAAAAAACGTGTGGTTTCAAAGAAAAAGAGGCCTACAAAAGAACGAGTTGTTGTAGACAATCGCCCAAAAGTGACGCCTAATGAGACAGCTGCCGAAACGCCAAAAACAGAGGTAATAACTCCAAAGCCCAATGCTAGCTATGCCGAGGTTGTGCAAGCCTATATAGATAGTTATAGCGAAATTGCCCAGGAAGAAATGCTTCAATACGGTATTCCAGCAAGTATCACCTTGGCACAAGGAATTTTGGAGAGTGGCGCAGGTAGAGGAGAGCTTACCAGTAAGGCGAATAATCATTTCGGCATTAAATGTCACGGATGGCAAGGTGATAAAGTATACCATGATGATGACGAAGCACAGGAATGTTTTAGAAAATATAACGATCCAAAATATTCATTTCGCGACCACTCACTATTTTTAACACAACGTAGCCGTTATCAAGATCTTTTTAAGCTGAAAAAAGATGATTATAAAGGTTGGGCCAAAGGACTTAAAAAAGCAGGCTACGCTACAGATCCTAAATATCCAGACAAGTTAATTGGCATTGTAGAACGCTACGATTTGGATAAATTTGATGATGCCGTGTTAGGTAAAAAGGGAAGTCCCAAGAAAGATGTTGATGCCAAAATAGCCACTCACGAGGTTGCAAAAGGAGATACGCTATACAATATCGCAAGGCGCTACAACATTACGGTGGAAACGTTAAAAGAGTATAATGGACTTACCGATACAACAATTTCTATAGGACAAGAGTTATATTTGCACCCTGTAAAAAATCAATAATTAGTTATGTTATACCAACGCAGTAGTGCTTTATTTGAAGAAGCGCAAAAGGTTATTCCTGGTGGGGTAAATTCTCCAGTGAGAGCATTTACAGCCGTGGGCGGAACTCCAATTTTTGTAGAAAAAGCAAAAGGTGCTTACCTTTATGATGCAGATGGCAATACACTCATAGATTATATAAACTCATGGGGCCCAATGATCTTAGGACACGCACACCAACCAGTTGTGGATGCTGTTATAGAAAAAGCCAAAAAGGGCACTTCTTTTGGAATGCCTACACAAATTGAAACCGAAATCGCAGCACTAGCCGTACGCATGGTGCCCAATGTGGATAAGATACGGTTTGTAAATAGTGGTACTGAAGCCTGTATGAGTGCTGTAAGATTGGCGCGTGGTTATACTAACAAAGATAAAATTATAAAATTTGCTGGCTGCTACCATGGACATAGTGATTCGTTTTTAATACAAGCGGGAAGTGGTGCTGTTACTTTTGGAACGCCCAACAGTCCTGGTGTAACAAAGGGTACCGCCCAAGATACATTGTTGGCGAGATACAACGATATCGCGCACGTAGAACAAATAGTTGCTGAAAATAAAAACGAAATAGCCTGTATTATTATCGAACCTGTTGCAGGAAATATGGGATGTATTCCTCCAGCCGAAGGTTTTTTACAAGCGTTACGATTAGTATGCGATATCCATAATATCCTACTCATTTTTGATGAGGTAATGACGGGCTTTAGACTCGCCAAAGGTGGAGTGCAGGAATTGTATGGAGTGCGTGCAGATATAGTTACTTTCGGAAAAGTAATAGGAGGTGGTTTGCCAGTAGGAGCCTTTGCTGCCCGGGAAGAGATTATGAATCACCTTGCACCTTTAGGGCCTGTGTACCAGGCAGGAACCTTAAGCGGAAATCCTCTGGCTATGGCAGCCGGACTCGCTATGCTTACTGAGCTAAACAACAATACTGAGATTTTTGATTCCCTAGCAAAAAAGACTGAATATTTGCACAAAGGTCTAGCCAATGTAATGCAACAAAATAATGTAGCCCATACTATAAACAGGATAGGGTCTATGATTTCTATTCACTTTTCTGAAACTCCCGTTACAGATTTTAAAACGGCAGCAGAAGCAAATGGTGAAAATTTTAAAACTTTTTTCCACGGAATGTTACGCGAAGGAATTTATATTGCACCCAGTGCTTTTGAAACTTGGTTCCTCTGCGACGCACTTACCTACGAGGATCTAGATACAACTATTAAAGCTGCAGCTACTGTGGCAAAAACATTGCAATAAAAAAGTCCTTCCAATTGGAAGGACTTTTTTAGGGTATGAAGGCACTATTATTTTTGTTTTGCCTGCCATTTTTTATACTGTTCTGGAGTTAATACTTTTTTAACGGCAGCTGAAAGTTGATCGTCGTACTTTTTCTTAGCGGCCATAACGGCAGCATTTTTTTGATCTTTCCCAGTTACGTCTTTATTATAATTAACCTCCTTTTGAACATATGCTCTAAAAAGACTACGTTCTTGATCTCCAGATAGGCTAAGATCTGCAGAAATATCTGCAACCTCTTGTTTAGCGATTACTTCTGGTCTCTGGCTATCCTGAGATAAACTTTGAGCTGCAATCGTATTCATTCCTAGTAATACGAAACAAGCTATTGCGATACCTGTAATAAACTTTTTCATGGGTCGTTAATTTAATTTAGGTTACTAATGTAACTATTTTGATATAGATATTTCAAAAATTGAGCCAAAAATTAAATGTCCATTGAAAGTTAGTGTTTGTTATTTGCGCTCAGATCTTTTTCCTCGTTTTGTTCTTTTATTTCTAGGGTGTTTTTTATCCCATTTTTCAAACTGCTCTGCGGTAAGAATGGTTTTAAATTGTTCTTTCGTTTTTATTTGTTTCTCTAAGCGTGTGTTTTGCACATCGAAAAGTTCTTTTGAAGACAATTCTGTTTTCTTTTCTTTAGTAGCTCTAATTTTCGCACGATCTTTTATATTCTCCAATTGGATGGGATATATATTTTTCTGTTGAGCTTCTGTTAGATTTAAGTCTAGCGCCAGCTTTTTGGTAGCCAATTCTGCTTTTTGTTCTGGGGTCCAATCCTTCATTTTTTCAACCATTTCTTTTTTTCCTTTTCGCTCATGCTTTACAGATTGAGCAGAAAGGGTACATGTGAATAAAGCAAAGGCAATTAAAACAAGATTTTTCATAGTATTATTTTTTTTAAGTTTATAATGCTATGACCTTGGGAAACGAAGAAGGTTTAATTAAGATTACTTTTTAGCATAAAAAAAAGCTGCCCTAAGACAGCTTTAAAATGTATGTAATCTGGTGCGCTTATAATGCGTCAATATATTCAACGAGCATTTCTAAGGCTTCTTCATGAAGTATGGTACGCCCTAATTGTGGCATTCTGTACGTGGGTAATGTACTTCCAAAACGAGCTTCTATTTCTCCTCTGTTTGCGTAAATACCAGTATCGTTAAAAGGTGTTTCAAATCTGAAATCTAAACCAAAAGAATCTATACTCCCGCCAGGTTGGTGGCAATGCGCACAATTTACATCTATATAGGCTCGAGCGCGTTCGTCCAGTGTGTAATCTGTTGTGTTTGTCCAGTCTGGTAAAACACTTACACCAGCAGCAGATACTCCTTCCAGGATACCTTGTGACACAAAAAAGTCTAATTGGTTCTGATTGGCATAAGAAGGAACAAAGTTCATGCTACGCAATTTTAAACCAATAGGAAACGTATTGCCATTATTGTTGTGACAAGTAAAGCAATCTTGCTGCGAAGGAATTTCGTACTGTACGTCTTGCATGTCGCCATTGAGGTCTATATAGCTTATAGGTTTTTGAGAACCGTTTATGGTATAGATCGCTTCGGTTTGTGCATCGTTCCAGATATAGTCTGCGACTTGCCATGCTCCTGCTATTTTTAAGAAAATACGTGTTTCAATTATTTGTTTTCCTAAGCTAGGATCGCGATCGTCTATATTGTAAAAAAATGTTTTAGCAATTAAAGTATTGTCTGGAAAAATTGGTAATAAGTCATTTCCATTAGGTTTCATTGTAGTCCCGGCGGGTAACCTAATTAGTCTTTGTTTTTGAGCATAATCTGTAAAAAGTGTGGAGTTTATTTCATATAGCTGTACTCCGTTTGCTGGAGTAATATTTCCATTTATTGCTTGGAAAACGCCCATTTCAGACAATAATTCTCTAAAAGATAAGGCTGTTGAAGCATCAATGCTGGCACTAGGTGCAGATTGGTTTCCTGCGGCATCAAAAGCAATAACATAAAAATTATAGGAAGTTTCAGCAGTTAAATTGGCAATCGTAGTGGAGGTGCCAGTTATATTATCCTGTACCATGATGCCATCTTGAAAAACACTATAACCAGTAACCCCTTCATTATCTGTGGCGGCATCCCAAGCTAAATCTATGGAAGTTTCCTTACTTAGTGTTAGCATCAGGTTTGCTGGTGCTGTTGGGTTTTCTTCATCCACATCGGCAATAGGCGGTGGTGTATCGTCACTGCCTCCACAAGAATAGTTTAGCGTAAAAGCGCCTAACAATAAAAGAATATACGTAATTTTTTTCATCGGTATATAATATTTTAGAAATTGAAAAATGGAATGGACAAAGTATTCGTGTAAGATATTTTTCAAATTAATATAGGGCATTTCATAAGAAATTCTATTTCGGTGCTAAAAATATAAAAACAAAACCGAATGATAGCTCCGCTGGCTGTTAAAAATCAACCTTCTAAAAAAGTAGTGTTCCCTTACTCAAAAGCCATGTTCCCTAAAAGTGTGTTTTTTAAATCTATTTCACATAGTAGTTTCGGTCTTGAATTTAAAACACATTTACAATGAAAACAAAATTGATATTGCTATTCGTACCGGTAGCATTGCTTGGATTTGTAGTCTCAGGATTTATTTCTACGGAAGACTACCCAGAAACAAAACGAACCTTAGAACCTGAAAAGGGTTGCGTATTTATGACCACCATGGGAGAGCAATCTTCCGAAGGTTTTAGTGTCTTTAAAACGAATGAAAATGTACAACTCTCTGTCCGCGATGGTCTTTCTTGGCTAGCAGAAGCCCAATTGTCCAATGGCGGTTACGGTGCAGGAAGTCACGTTGCCCAACATAGTAAAGATCCACATGCGGTAAAAGCAGATCCTGCAACTACGGCAATGGCAGCACAAGCTTTAGTGCGAAGTGGAATTACACTGAAAAAAGGAGCGTATTCAGATAACTTAAAAAATGCTATCAACTATTTATTAGAAACCGTAGAGAATAGCCCCAAAACCGATCCTTATATAACTGATGTAAGAGATACCCAAATACAAAGAAAGTTGGGTGAAAATATTGATGCCGTGCTTACGGCTCAATTTCTGTCCAATCTTTTAGACCGAAATTTAAAAGGACTCGACAAAAAACGAGTACATCGTGCCTTGGACATATGCGTGGCGAAAATACAAGCAGGAACCGATGCTGCTGGAAAGCAAAAAGGTGCTGGCTGGGCTGGCGTGCTGCAAAGCGGATTGGCAAATAGTGCTTTGGAAGCTGCACAATTTGTTGGGGCAGATGTGGATGGAGAAATTTTAGACCGCGCCAGAAACTATCAAAAAGAAAACTACGATGATACCAACGGAAACGTCAAAACAGAAGACGGCGCAGGAGTCATGCTATACGCTGTTAGTGGAAGCGTACGAGCAAGTGCTAAAGATGCTAGAAGAGCGGAAGAAAAATTAAACAAAGCCAAAAAGCAAGGTAAATTATCAGACAATGCGCCCGTAACAGTAGGAAACTTGATAAAGGCTGGTTATTCTGAAGCAGAGGCAGTTGATTATAACGCTTCGTATAACGTATATCAATCTGCTAAAAACACCGCGCAACGGGACGACGTTCTCAATGGGTTTGGAAATAATGGTGGCGAAGAATTCTTAAGCTTTTTACAAACAGGAGAGTCCTTGGTTGTAAATAAAGATGATGATTGGAAGCAATGGTATGACAATATGAGCGGTCGTATTTTAAAAATACAAAACGAAGATGGAAGTTGGAATGGACATCACTGTATTACAAGCCCTGTTTTTTGTACAGCTACTAGCGTTCTGCTACTTACAGTGGAAAATGACATACAGTTCTTAAACAATATGGGTAAGTAATGGGTCGGTATTTATAAAGCAAGATACCCTTTGCTTTTACAGCCCAGAAACACATTGTATCTTTAAATATCAATCATAGTTGATGTTTAGGTTGGTTTCGTCCTTGAGGCGGAAAAGCTAACCCCACAGCCGTCCATAGGAATATGGGACCACCCATGCCAAAGGTAGGAGCGCTGTGGGGTTTTTATGAATTATTTTTTTTGGAAATGAAATGGATTGCTCTTTTTTGCGTTGATTTAGATAGGTGACCTAAAAATATACGAAATGACAATCTAAGCCATAAAATTTTCTACCTTTCCAAATTATTATATATGAATGCTTAAAACACTTCAGATAATCGCCTTGTTACAAGGTGTTTTCGTTCTTTCGGTTTTATTTATTAACCGTAGGGAGTATAAAAAAACCACTTTTTGGTTGCTATTTGGCAGTCTGCTTTCGGTTTTGTTATACATCGCTGGTGATGATGAAAACAACATTTTCTTGCAAGATGCCGATTGGTTTCTGTTTGACAGTTCTTTGTTTGTAACCTTCTTATTTCTATTTTTTCGGTACTACAAAAACGAAAAGAAAAAATTCGCCAAACTCGATTACCTCTTCTTTCTTCCCAATGTTATTTATTTTGTTATTGAGGGTATTGAAATAGGGATGGTGGAGGAAAATTTAGTAATCGAAATCTTTGAAATTGCTGCAGAATTGGCTTTTGTTGTTTATTTGTTGCTCATCATCCATTCTATTATCACCACTAGGAAGAAGCATTGGATTATTTATTTTGCAATACCTATTGCTGTTTTGTTTGCGCTTTCTTCTTTAAACGATATTCTTAAAACATTTGAAGTTGCAGAATTGCCTCTGTTTAATGACCAAAATTTCAATACGTACCTTTTATTGGTCGTTGCATTTCTGTTCTATTTTATAGCCTATAAACTATTAAGCAAAGGCAAAGCTATTTTACCTAAGACCAAAACAAACAAATACAAAAATTCTAACCTTAACTCAGCATTGATTGAGCAGTACAAATTAGATTTAGTTCATTCTATGGAAATAGATAAATTGTATCTTAATGGAAAACTATCCATTCACGATGTTTCGTCAACACTTACTATTCCACGTCAATATATTTCAGAAGTTTTGAATGAGCATATGGACACAAGCTTTCAAGATTTCATAAATCGATATAGAGTAGAAGAATTTATAAAACGGCTAAAAAACGACCAGAATGACCATTTTACACTCATGGGAGTTGCTACAGATGTGGGTTTTAATTCTAAATCTTCTTTCAATGCTACCTTCAAGAAATTCAAGGGTTTAACCCCTACTGAATTTAAAAAAAGTCTTTCCTAGTATACCCAATTTGTGCAGATAAATTGTTCTGTACCTATCTGTTAAAATTTCCATCAAAATTCATGCGTTCTTTGAATAACAATTCAAAATACGTACATGAAATACTCTTTTTCGCATCGCTTTCTTACGCTAATAATAAGTTTGCTTTTAGTACTAGCAACCTTACAGGTTCAAGCGCAGGATACCAGCGAAACCAGACCAGAAATTGGTACTACCCAAAAGGTGGGTGATATTATTCTTATTGCGCTCCCACTTGCAACTGTTGGTACTTCTTTAATTATAGGCGATACAAAAGGTGCTTGGCAGTTCACCAAAGGTCTTATACTAACCGAGGCGGTTACTTACGGCCTCAAATTGGGTGTTAATAAACAGCGACCCGATATGAGTAATGATAATTCATTTCCTTCGGGACATACGTCTACCGTTTTTCACAGCGCTGGATATGTGCACAGACGATACGGATTTAAATACAGCATCCCAGCGTACGCACTTGCTGGCTTTACAGCAGCAAGCCGGATAGATTCAAAAAAGCACGACATCCTGGATATATTGGCAGGAGCGGCTATTGGATTAGGGAGTAATCTTTTGTTTACTACCGAATATCAACAAGAACATATGCAGTTAACCTTCGCCAGTCAAGAAGGTGACTATCTACTTGGTTTCACTTATAAATTTTAACAACATGGCTTTACAAGAAGAATTAAAAACACAAGGCGATTTTCTTTTCAAAAACAGGAGTTACTTACCCTTAGTTATTTTAGGAGTCGGACTGTCGGTTTATATCCACACCGAATATTTCGAAATTGAAACACCCGAAACTTGGTTTTCAGAGAGTTTTGAATATATATGCCTTGGAGTGAGTTTGATCGGGCTTCTAATTCGAGTTATAACTGTAGGGCATACCCCTAAAAACACTTCGGGACGCAATACGAATGAAGGACAATTGGCCGCAGAATTAAATACAACAGGAATATATTCTATGGTTCGGCATCCCTTATACCTAGGTAACTTTTTTATGTGGTTAGGAGTGGCGATGCTTACTGAAAATGCCTGGTTTTCCATTGCTTTCGTTTTTTTCTACGCTTTTTATTATGAACGAATTATGTATGCAGAAGAAAATTTTCTTCGGAATAAATTTGGTCAAGTGTATTTAAATTGGGCAGCGCGTGTCCCTGCATTTCTTCCGTCTTTCAAAAATTATTCAAAGGCAAAATATCCTTTCAGTTTAAAAAAAGTACTCAAAAAAGAAAAAAATGGACTCTGTGCCGTTTTCCTTCTCTTTTGGATTTTCGATGTAGTAGGAGACTTTGTAGAAAAAGAACCTTTTGAATTTGAAACTGGATTTTGGTTTTATGGCGCCATCATCACGACAGTGCTCTATTTAGTATTAAAAGTCATGAAAAAACGGAAACTCCTTGATGAGGTAAATCGCTAAGATGAAAAAGTCACTAAATACTAAGGACACCTTAAACAAAGTAGCAAAAATCACACTGCTGTTTTGGCTCATGAAAATTATAGCAACTACGCTGGGGGAAACGCTGGGCGACTTGTTGGCGCATACGCTTCATTTGGGGTATGCAATAGGGCTTGCAGTAACGGGCGTGTTTTTTCTTGTGGTTTTGACAATACAACTAAAAGCAAAAAAATACATTCCTGCATTGTATTGGTTAGTCATTATTGGTACAACAACAGTTGGTACAGAAATATCCGACTTTATGGACAGAACCCTCCATCTGGGCTATCTCGCAGGTTCTCTGATTTTAATTACCCTGCTGTTGAATACACTTTGGATTTGGAATTATACCGTTGGCAAGATAGAAGTGCATCCCATTTTCAATAAAAAGGTAGAGCTGTTTTATTGGATTGCCATTCTATTTTCGAATAGTTTGGGTACTGCATTTGGTGATTTTTTAAGTGATAATGCTGGTTTAAGCTACCTGCAAGGCGCCATGTTAACTGCAGGAGTAATTGCAGTGGTTGTTCTGTTGCATTACGTGTCCAAAATTAATTACGTTATTTTATTTTGGGTGGCTTTTATCTTCACGCGTCCATTTGGCGCAACCTTTGGCGATTTGCTTACCAAAACAACCGCTGAGGGTGGTTTGGATCTGGGTACTATTCCTGCGACACTAGTAAGTGTTGTCTTGTTGAGCATGTTAGTTTTTTACAGTCATAAAAAGAAATTGGTATAAATGAATACTGAAATACTAAAAAAGGTAGAAAACTACTGCAAGGAATTACTGGATAAAAGCAGGTGCAAAGCTTTGCAGTTTCATAATTATCAACACACATTGGACGTTGTTGAAAACGCAAACCTAATTGCTGCCCAATCTGGAATTACAGAAGAGAATAGGGAGTTGTTGGTTATTTCGGCCTATTTTCATGATGTTGGGAATATGGAGGCAAACAAAGCACACGAAATGCTTAGTTGTTCCATAGCCCGTAGTTTTTTGGAATCTGAAAACTATCCCGAAGAAAAAATCCAACAAATAGAGAACATTATTTTGGCGACCGAAATTCACCGGAAACCAGCTAATTTACTGGAGGAAATTATTTGTGATGCAGATTTAGGACATTTAGGAAAGAAATCATTTTTAACTAAAAATAGGCTGCTGCGCGAAGAATGGGAAAACTTTTTGGGAATGATTTTTACAGATAAAGAATGGTTACAACTTAACGTACGGTTTTTGGATGAGCATCAATTTTATACCGCAATTGCGCGTAAAATATATGGAGAACAGAAATCTAGAAACCTTATTAATTTGAGAGCAGCATTATAGTTATACTAACGGTTTAGACCTTATTTTCTTACCAATTCCAGCGTAACTTCATACAAGTCTCGCTCTTCCATTTTTGCTTTTAGCCAGGCGTAAAAGCTCATCACAAATACATCTTCTCGTTCTGTGCCAATCCATTCAAAAGAGCTTTCTACCTTGTCATAAAAGGCTTCGGAAGTTACTTCAAATGGTTTTTCGTAATACAATGCTACGAGTTTCATAAAATTTAAAACTCGTGTCTCTCCCAAGCCTTTTAGTTTTTTATTAAATTTTTTCTGAAATCGTTGCAATCTCGATAATACCAGGTCTAGCTTATCCAATTCTATCAATAGTAAGATCTCGATGATAGATTTTTTCAGCACCCAAATCCAGCCCATTTTCTTTTCGTACCACACATCGCTATGGTTCATATTTTTAAAGACGTCGTAGGCTTTTGCATATTCTTTCTGCTGAAAAAGAGACATAAGTAGTGAAAGTGCTATGTCTAGTGAGGTGTTTTGATGTTCTTGTAATAGTGCAATTGCTTCGGCAGCATTTCCCTTGTAGTTAAGATTCACCCCTTTTAAAGCAATAAATTTTTCTGAAAACCGACTGTAATACATATTATTCTTATGTTTCATTGCCGTTTCCATCTGCGCCAACAATGCGGAAGCTTCTTCAAAATTTTTATTTCTGAAATGCGCCACAGCCATTACATATAAAATCTGAATATGATAAAACAAATGCTTCTCCGTAGGTTCTTTTTTTGCTGAAACCAAGGCAAATAATTGCTCCATATACGGAAGGTTACTATAATAATCCGTTTGCATTTTGGCAGCAGTAGCGGTAAGTTGTAATAGCTGAAATAGCGTTTTATAGGTAAGAGAAGTATCAATAGTAATGGTAAAATCGGCAAAGGATTGTTCAATAATAGCGTCTACCGAAGTTTTTCGAGGCTTTTGTAATTCCTGCTTAATAGTAGCGTAAATCATATTTAGCTCCTGTTCTTGCTGAAAGTGTTGCAGGTTCTTCTGGCAAACAACTTTCAGTTTCGATAAATCCAAAGAGGTGTCCAAATGCGCATATTGAATCTTGGTGTGGTAAATTTCAGTAAGAATGGCGTACACGTCTAAGGCTGTTGCTTTCTTTTCGGCTTGCGCCAAGGTTTTGAAAGCTACTTTATATTGTTTGTGTTCAAAGAAAATACGGGCGGCGAGCAAGAGTTTTAGTATGTCTAATTCTTCACTTGTCTCTCCCGAAAAACTTTTGGTAGCCACAAAATCTATTAACGAATCCTGTAAACGTTTACACAGCGCGTGATAGCTATTTTTGGCTGGCTTTCCGTAGAGCTTTCTATCCAAATCTTCTGTTTCGCCTTTTGCGATTAACTTAAAGAGCGCTTCATTTTTTGTGTCTCCCCGGCGGTTTTTTTTCTGCTGAAATAGCGAGAACTCACGGGTGTCTTCCGTAGAAAAAGTAGCTATAATCGCTTTTATTTGCTTCATTTAATCGTAAGAAATATTGTTTTCAATGTCGGTCTGAGCGCAGTCGAAGACTAATGAATTTAACTATATATAAAATATATGAGTTAATTATACTTTTAAGATGCTACAATATACACATTTTTAATCGTAAGTTTTTTAAAATAGTTGCGTTCCTCAACTGAAGCTCCTACCGCATCTTTGTATGGTAATCAAATACTAATCATCAAAACAAAACAGATTATGGAATATTCAGATTTTAAAGAAAAAAAACCGGTAAACGCACCCTTGGTGGAAAACATCAAAAAGAAAGACGCACCATTTACTTGTAAACCTACACCAGCTTTTATTGGTGCCGCGTGGACCGCCCTCTTTATAGGGATGATTTCCTACTGCATCGGTTTGTGGAATGTTGGGATGGAACTCAACGAAAAAGGGTACTATTTTACTATCCTACTTTTTGGGTTGTTCTCGGTAGTTTCGGTACAAAAAAGTGTGCGGGATAGACTGGAAGGCATCCCGGTAACCGATATGTACTACGGCATCAGTTGGTTTACCACCATTGCATCCATCTTATTATTGGTCATAGGTCTTTGGAATGCCGAGCTTGAATTGAGCGAAAAAGGCTTCTACGGAATGAGTTTCCTGCTAAGTTTATTTGCTGCGGTGGCTGTTCAGAAAAACACAAGAGACGTAAAGTTTATGGAACGAAAACTAGTGGATGATGAATAGATTCACATATACAAACAAAAGGGTAGTCTGGGTTTTCAGGCTACTCTTTCTACTAGTTGCTTTCGGCGCATTTTCAAGTTGTGCTCCTTTCAACAAAAATGTAAAAAACCCTACTAGGTTGAACCCTACTAACGTTGGACTCTTGAATGGAAAATATACTGTTGAAAGCATACCTGACAGCATTAAAGATTCTAATGGTGAATGGTCTGTCTACAGTAGAAATTTTTTAAATGAAATAGATAGAAAGCTTATTAAGGATACCTTGGTGTTCGACACTATAAGCGAGTATTCCTTTCGTCTTGAAATGAAAAATTCGAAGTCAATCCAGATTGAGTATCTAAAAGATAATGCTGTTTTCCGAAGTCGTACCCTTAAAGCTAAAATCACTAAAGACGGATACTTAAAGTTGAAAAATAAGAACCTTCAGCTACTCTTACTACCTTATGTGTTGGGTGGGATAGACGTAAAGCGTGTACGGCTAACCATACATGAAGATGGTAATTTAATTTTTGATGTTAGCGAACATAGATCTGGTGCTGCATTGTTAATGGTTTTTCTGGATGGTAGAAACTTTCAACATACAGATACATTTAGACGAATTTCAGACACTACAAAACTGTAAATAATGAGTTCAAAAATAGAAAAGGATTTAGAGGAGTTAGTAACAAAACAGGTTATCACTTCAGAGGTGCAGCTGGATATACAACGATATTATGTAGCTAAAAAAGTAGCGCAACCCAATACATTACTTGTAGTTTTTGGAGTGTTGGGATCCATTCTCACAGGCTTGGGGATTATCCTCATCCTTGCGCACAATTGGGACGATTTTAGCCGAACAACCAAAACTATTTGGGCATTTGCGCCCTTAGTAGCAGGACAAGTATTGGCTGCCTTTGCTTTGTTTAAGAAAAAAAACGATGCCTGGCGAGAAACAGCAGCTACCTTTCTGTTCTTTGCTATTGGTGCCAGTATTTCGTTGGTAAGTCAGATTTATAACATTCCTGGTGCAATAGATTCCTTTTTACTTACGTGGATTATCCTCGCAGCACCCTTACTATATTTGCTGAAATCCCACGCAACAGCCTTGCTGTACATTATTCTCGCTACAAGCTACGGATGTATGATTGGGTATGATATAAACAAGCCTCCCTATTGGGCGTTACTAGCGTTGGCAGGAGTACTTCCACACTATGTGTCTTTACTGAAAACTAAGCCAAACGGAAATATCACCGGTATTTTTCATTGGATTTTACCGTTAAGTTTCATGTTTCTATTGGGGGCTTTTTTAAACAGTGGTTTTAGTATTGGGTTGTTGACGCATGTGTGTTTGTTCGGTTTGTTTTACAATCTAGGAAAGCTTCCTTATTTTGAAAACCAGAAACTACGCCGCAATGGGTATTTGATTATTGGATCATTGGGGACTATCATTTCATTACTAATCGCAAGTTTCAGTTATGTGTGGGACGACTTTATACCCGATTATATTTCTAACAACGACTTGGGCATCACTTCAATTATATCCTTAGCAGCAGCAGGCATTGTTGGGTATTTATTTACTAAAAATAAATTGAAACCTTTTAATCTGTTTCAGTTTGCCTTTTTGGTATTTGGAGGGTTGTATATCTTCGGGTTTTTCCAGCCTGAGATTGCTTCAGTACTTACCAACATACTTATTCTGGTATTGGGTTTGTTAGCCGTGATCATTGGTTCGCGACAGGAAAAGTTCAGTATTTTAAATTATGGACTGCTTATTATTACCACCCTCATTAGCTGTAGATTTTTTGATACTGAAATCCCCTTTGTAGTGCGCGGATTACTCTTTATAGCCATTGGTGCAGGCTTCTTTGGCGCCAATTATTTTATGTATAAAAAACAATCTAAATCAAATGGAAAATGAACAAGTATTTAAGCTTCTTTTTATGTTGTATTTGGTTTTTAAAACAAAAGCTCATGAATAAATTCCTCATCATAGGTGTCTTTGTAGTGATGGTAGTGGCGCAATGGTTTGTGCCAGGCAAGATGATTTTAAATCAAGAAGCCACACTGAGTCAGGGCACTGCCTATAAATTTAAAACCAAACCCATAGATCCAAGCGATCCTCTGCGCGGAAAATACATAGCGTTGCGGTATGATATGAATAAAGCACTATTGGTTGGGAACCAAAATATTAATTGGGACGACCAGGTGTATGTGTATCTAGAAATAGATGCTGAAGGTTTTGCAATCGCGACTAAAGCGAGTAAGATAAAACTGGATACAGAACAGGATTACATCCTTGCCACCGCACGAAATTCGAATACAGATACGGTGTTTTTTAATTTGCCTTTTACCCGTTTCTATATGGAGGAAAGTAAAGCCCTTCCAGCTGAAATCTTAGTAAGACAAGCTAACAGAGATAGTTTGTTGGAGAATTGCTATGGTTTGGTATACGTAAAAGAGAACGTTGCGGTGTTAGAAAATGTATTTGTAAATAACACGCCAATAAAAGAATACGTAGCAACTGAACTAAAGAAAAACGCCAGCGAATAGCCAGCGTTTGTTTTGATGGTAGGAAAACGGCTGCCTTGGAGGAGGGGGCCGTTTTTTATTTGAAAAACTATTTCGCTTTTTTCTTCAATTCTTTGGCGAATGATTTGGCCAGTTTTGCATAGCCTTCAGCAACTCGAGAATGTGAAGCAAAGTCGTACCCCATAGCGTCACCACCTTTTACATCTTCGTAGGCTACACTAAGCAATGATTTGGTTTCTCCTCTTTTATAAACCGAAATAGTTGCGTCAATCCTAGCAGCTTTACGCATAACACCCACATTCCAACCATTGTATTGTCTGGTAGTTGTGATTTTCATTATATAAGGAGCATTATCATATTTTTTACTTACTTTTTCATCGCCTCGCTTATTGAAGGATTCTACAAATTTTGGTTCAAAATGTGCTTCTCTATCATCGAACCAGCGTTTTTTCCAGGCTTCTCCTGTTCCTGGCTCATCCGCTTCTTTATCTTTCATTTTTTGTTTGATATACTCTTCTTCGGTATCAAAATCGGGAATTTGTACATTAGAGTAATCAAATTCCAAATCGAATTTTGAAGCATCTTTTAAAGATTTCCAGGAACCTTCCAATACGTCTCCTTTTTGAGCCAAAAGAGCAACAGAACATAACAGCATGATGCTGGTAAAAAGTAATTTTCTCATGAGTGTTTTTTTACGTGAGGGGCAAAAGTAATTAAAATGTAGGGTTTGGTTTAAATAATAAAAAAAAATGAAGGCAGATCAGTTTTTTAAACGTGACAAGTCTTCATTTTCAATATATAGAGGGCACTAAATTAAGTTAATTAACAACCCTTCTTCAGTCTTTTCAACTTTTGCTAAGCTATTTTTGGTCAATTCTTTCACAGCTTTGTCCCATTTTTTATTGGACAATCCTGATTGCTCTTTTAATGCTGAAAGTTCTACAGTGCCACTTTTTTTGAGGATAGCTAATACTGCCTTAGCCTCATCGGTTAAAGCAACCGCTTTACGTTCTGGTCTCATTTGTGGGAAGAATAATACTTCCTGAATCGATGGATTGTTGGTTAAGTACATAATCAGTCTGTCCATCCCAATCCCCATTCCTGATGTTGGAGGCATTCCATATTCCAGGGCGCGAATAAAGTCATTATCAATAAACATCGCTTCGTCATCCCCACGGTCGGCAAGCTTTAACTGAGCTTCAAAACGCTCCCGTTGATCGATGGGATCGTTCAATTCACTATAGGCATTGGCGATTTCTTTTCCGCAGACCATAAGCTCAAAACGTTCGGTTAATTCTGGATTTTCACGGTGCTCTTTACACAACGGGCTCATTTCCTTCGGATAGTCGGTTATAAAGGTAGGTTGGATATAATTTCCTTCACATTTCTCACCAAAAATTTCATCAATCAGCTTTCCTTTCCCCATACTGGCATCTACAGCAACGCCCATTCCTTTGGCTGCTTCGCGGATTTCATCTTCGGTTTTACCTGTAATATCAAATCCTGTAAAATGCTCGATACTCTGAGCCATTGTTATGCGTGCGTAAGGCGCTTTAAAATCTATGGTGTGTTCGCCAAAAGTAGCTTCTGTTTTTCCGTTAACTGCTAGCGCACAATGTTCTAACAACTGCTCACAGAAATCCATCATCCAATTGTAATCTTTGTAGGCAACATAGATTTCCATGGCGGTAAATTCTGGGTTGTGCGTGCGGTCCATTCCTTCGTTACGGAAGTTTTTAGAAAACTCGTACACACCATCAAATCCGCCAACAATAAGTCTTTTTAGGTATAATTCGTTAGCAATTCGCATATACAATGGAATGTCCAAACTATTGTGGTGTGTCATAAAAGGTTTCGCAGCGGCACCACCTGGAATAGGTTGTAAAATGGGAGTTTCCACTTCAAAATATCCGCGGTCGTTAAAGAACGTTCGCATGGCGTTAAATAACTTGGTGCGTTTTACAAAAACTTCTTTTACGTGTGGGTTTACGACTAAATCTGCATAGCGTTGACGGTAGCGTTGTTCAGGATCTGTAAAAGCATCATGAACTTTTCCTTCAGAATCTACACGGGGTTGTGGTAAAGGTTTTAGCGCTTTTGAAAGCAATTTGAACGCTTTCACCATCACCGTTTTTTCACCCACTTGAGTTTCAAAAAGCTCGCCTTCAATTCCTATAAAATCACCTATATCTAGCAATTTTTTATAGACATCGTTATACTGTGTTTTGTCTTCGCCTGTACAAATTTCGTCACGATTAAAATATACCTGAATACGACCTTCAGCATCTTGTAACTCTGCAAAACTTGCTTTCCCTTGAATACGTCGCGACATTAAACGTCCAGCAATCACTACTTTTTTACCTGCATTAAACTCCTTTTTAATATGTGCTGAAGTAGTATCTACCGGATATAAATCTGCCGGATAAGGGTTAATTCCCATTTCGCGTAATTGGGCTAGTTTTTCGCGTCGTATGATTTCAAGTTCTGAAAGTTGCATTGTGTAAAATTTAAGGTGCAAAATTAGCCTATTTGAAGATTTTAACCCTTAAAACAAGGGAAAAAGTTTTAGGTTGGAGATTGGTTGAAAATAAAAAAAAGGTTGCATAAAAAGTAAACTCTTTGGAATGTCTGGTTGAGCGCAGTCGAAACCTATATTGATTATCAATATATTAAACTTCGACAATGTTCAGTTTGACATTATCAATTACTTTTAGACAACCTCTTAATTACAAAACGAAATTAGAGCGAACTCCCCTTCGTCACTTCTCCTTTAATTTTAATTTGCTTTGATGCTGCCGAAGCATTGGAAAGAACCGTTATTGTTTTATTAAAAGCACCAATTTTTGAGGTGTTATACTTCACGGTAATTTTACCGCTCTCATTTGGCATAACAGGCGTTTTGGAATAACTGGGTACGGTGCAACCGCAGCTTGATTTTACATCTGTAATGAGCAAGGGCGCATCTCCTGTGTTTTTAAAAGTAATGGTTCGCTGGCCATCGCTATTTTGAGCTATGGTTCCATACGCTACTGTTTCAGTTTTAAAATCGATTATACCAATAGCAGCAGGGATGTTCTCACGTGCCATTTGTGCATAACTCAATGGTGCTGTTACTACGAATAGAAAGCAAAGTATTGCTCCTTTTTTTACTGTGTTCAATTTTAATTTCATAATATGTGTTTTAAAGATTACAAAGAACCATTTTGGTTATTGCTGTAAAAGTGAGATAACTTCAGTAAAAAGTGAGACGGTAGTTCGTTGCAAAAAGGGACTAGACCGGGGAGGAAATTAGTTGTGAGGTTGTAGAGGTGAGAGGTGAGGTCTTAGTAAAACCTGATAGGTTTAACTAGAGTACGTAGTGTTTTTAGTCTTTAAGGCTTTAGAACTGATTTGAATGTTATTTGATATTCTTGATGAACAACAAAATTTAAGCTCACCACTCAAAACGAGCTACGCGAGAGAACTCACCACTCACCACTAAGAATATAGCGCCTTCACTTCATTCCTGGAAGACACGCCCAGTTTTTTGTAGATACTATTAATATGTGTTTTCACAGTGCTTACACTCACAAAAAGTTCGGAAGCAATCTCTTTATTGCTTTTTTGCTGAAGAATAAGTTCTAGTACGTTATTCTCCTGTTGCGTGAGGGCAGCTTTTCCTTCGGCGACCGCTTTGTGTTTTTTTGCTTTTCCGAAGAAATAAAAATTCCCTAGGATTGAAACTAAACAAATTCCACCTAACAAATAAGCCCACCAAGGTAACGATGTTGAAGGTTCGTTGTCCGAGATTAGGAATCGATCGCTTTTTAATTCGGCTTCGTATTGCTTGGCGTATTGGGTGTCTGGATACTGACTTTTAAGCCGTTTTAATAACACATCGTAATAAGGATTTACTTTTAAGTCTGCGAGATAGTAGCCATGTAAAATGCTTCTTCGATCACTTAAAAAAGAGTAGATGTACAATTCTGCCAAGGGCTCCTGCAATTGCTCTCCATAATTTTGAAGAATACTAAACCATTTTTCGGTATTTAATTTTCGGTTGGCTTCGCTGCGGTAATTGGAAAAAGCGAAACGCATATCGTTTTTAAGTGAATCTATTTTTAAAAAAGTTTTTGCTTTTTCATTATTGGAAACCACTTTGCAAAACATTTCCTGTTCAAAAGAAAAAGGGAGCGCCAGCGTAGTTTGGTTGTTGGCCACAAATACAATTTCCTCACTGTTTTTACAATGTCCTGTGATGTGAGACAGGTTTTGATCGGTCTCTTTGCAGGTATCTGCGTGTATGCGGTACATCTTGTTTTCGGTAGGCAGGTTGGTGCCCGCAAACCTAAAATTTCCCAAGCTATCGGGTTTTACTTTAGCAATAATTTGTTCGTGATATACGCCAGAGAGCTTTCTGTAATCTTCAATAACAGAGAGGTAGACCTCGCCTTCAGTAAATTGTACATCCACGGTGCCTTCAAATAAATACTGCGCAGAAGCACCAGAAGAGACGCCTAGTGATACAAGAAAGAAAAGAAAATAGAAGCATTTCATTACAACGAATATAGCGACAAGTTTTCATGTAACAAAACAATTTTCACCCGACAGATATACGGAACTCAACTTCTGGTATGCTATATTCCAAACAAGAAGTCAAGATGAGTTTATACTGAATTTTAATCCGTAATTTTGTCACTATGAGTATTTGGCGTGTATTGTTGTCTATCTTGTTTCCACCATTGGCTGTAATTGATAGAGGCTGTGGATCTATTTTAATAGTTTTAATTTTAACCCTTTGTGGTTGGATTCCAGGCGTTATCGCCGCACTTATTATCTTGAATAATCCTAAAAACTAATAGCGATGATTAAAAAATTAGGTCTCCTTGTGCTACTAGCAGTAACTTTGGTGAGTTGTCAATTTTCTGAAACAATGGTTCTAAATGAAGATGGTACAGGACGCATGAGTCTTACCATGGATATGAGTGAAATGATGGCAATGATGCCTATGCAGGATACGCTGGATATGAAAATGGATAGTGTGATGTCTTTCAAGCAACTATTTGAAGAAAAGAAAGACAGCATTGCAACACTTCCAAGAGAAGAACAAGAGCGTTTAAAATTGCTCGAAAACTACCAAATGCGAATCCTAATGGATCCCGAAAAACAGAAAATGGAATACGAGATTTTTACAGATTTCAAGTCGGTTGCAGAAGCCAATAATTTAATGGAAGGGCTAAATGCTTCGGAAACTATGGGTGGGTCCCCAATGGGTAATTCGAATAAGACAAAAGAGAAAAAGGAATCGCAGGAACAACCTACAGCGGTAAAATTTACCTACGAAAATAGCGTGTTTAAACGTGATGCCTATATAAAAGATCCCGAAGCGTTTGCTAAAATTTCCGATAGTATTCAGTCCTTGGAAGCTTTTATGGAGGATGCTATGTATACAATTAAATATACATTTCCGAAGAAAATAAAAAGCGTATCCATCAAGGATGCTAAAATATCCAGCGACGGAAAAACGGTGACCTTTCAGAAACCGTTTTTAGCATACATGAAGAATCCGGACGAACTGGATGTGGAAATAATTTTAGAAAAAAATTAAATGAACAAACAACTGCTCGTACAAGATTTAGGTCACAAAGATTATAAAGAAACGTGGGAGTATCAAGAAGCGCTTTTTAAGGAAATTATTGATATAAAAATCAAAAACCGAAGAGAAGACGCTGGCTTGAAAACTCCTAATCACTTTCTATTTGTAGAGCATCCACACGTCTATACCTTAGGGAAAAGTGGCGATTTTGAAAATTTACTGGTTTCTGAAGAAGATCTGGCAAAAATTGGAGCCACCTTTTATAAAATTAACCGTGGCGGCGATATTACGTATCACGGACCGGGACAGATTGTGGGGTATCCCATTATTGATTTAGAAAATTTCTTTACCGACATTCATAAATACCTTCGTTTTCTCGAAGAAATGGTCATTCTCACGTTGGCCGAATATGGTATAGAAGCTGAAAGAAGCCCTGGTGAAACAGGGGTTTGGCTGGATGTAGGAACTCCGTTTGCCCGTAAAATTTGCGCTATGGGTGTTCGTGCCAGCCGTTGGGTAACCATGCACGGTTTTGCACTCAATATAAACAGCGATTTAGGTTATTTTGACAATATGATTCCCTGCGGCATAAAAGGCAAAGCCGTTACTTCTCTAAACGTAGAATTAGGCAAAGCCGAAGTTGATATAGCCGAAGTAAAAGCAAAACTACTGAAACACTTCACCCAGCTTTTTGAGGCTGAACTAAAACAGAAAATCGAAGCGTAAATAGTTACTTTGGTTTTTATAAAAAATAAGATTGGCTGGATTCATCTATAGAGAACCCAGCCAGTCAACAATCCTTTTTTTAAATATCTTATTAAAGTTCCCCAAAGCCAATATGGCTGGCTGCATTGGTGATGCGAACCACCAGTGTTTTAGCTGTGGCATGATCAAAATAATCTGTTACGGTTAAGGTAAATTCAAAATCATCAATTCCACTGCCACTTATATTTTGTAGTCTTGGAGTTATGTTTGGAGAAATTACGGTTCCATCGCGTATATCATCAGGGTCACTAGTGTATCTAAAAGTCCTTGTATTAGGTGTTGTTGTGAGGCTGGATTCATCCCATTTTCCAGAAGTGATTTCTGCAGTATTTGAAATGTTTATTATTCTATTACTGGGCATTATTAAACTTGCACTTAGAACGGCACCTTTCCCATTACTCGGGTCCTTGTCATCGCTCCCACCAATCAAGGTATTGTAAACATTGTCTTTTTTAAGATATAAAACATCACTGTCAAAATTGAAGGGCTGCACTGCTTGATTACCTATTTTTACAGTTCCCTCTCCTTTTATTATAAAAATGTCTTCTCCACTATTGCTTGTGGGTAAAAATTGAAAATATACAGTTGGGTACACATTATCTGTTGTTGGGATAGTTGATTTGCAGCTTGTAAATACAATACCTACAACTAAAAGTCCTAAAAGAATGGATTTTTTCATGAGTTATGGTTTTAAGTTTGTTAATTATTGAAAGAATAACTTTTTCAAAAATAAGTAGATTGGAAAGGTTAATTGTAGGGTATTTCCTCCAAATTTTAGGGGACAACCCCCCTCTTTTACCAATTGACTACTATTAATGTTTCTACCCTTTTGTTATGCAATTTGTTTTTTTTAAACCTTATTGCGTGCAACAAGTGTACTTTCTCCAAAACCTTAAGAGTTTACGCTATAAGTTTCGGTTTTATCTGAAAAAGTAGTTTACACTTATCTATGAAAGTCTGTAAGTACACTACTGCTGGTAATATTTCCACGTCTATTATAATCTTCTTGTTTTACCATGCCAACACCTCTTGCAATCCATTGTTTAGCAGTTGTGGTACGGTTTATTCCCATATTAACGGTATTTGTATACCCTATAACAAAACATTCGAACGTGCCAGCTCTGGTTGTTATAGTTTCTCTGGTTAGCACGGTGCGGTCTGTCATGGAGACCTCCATGCTTATATTAATACCACTCATGTCCATTCTCATATTCATAGTAGCATCGGGTAATTCCTGGCCTATGTGTAAGTTGTTTGGAATTACTATTTGGGTTCCAGAAATTTCAGTTTCAAAATCTCTATAGTTCTCTAGTAAGTTTGGGTTTACAAGAGATTCCATATCTACCACAATACCATCATTTTCACAGGACATGGTAAAGGTTGCTTCGTTCAATACTTCGCCATCTTTATCTCTTAAAAAAGATTTGAAGGTAGCGAAGTTGTCTGTAGCTTCGGTAACCAGGAAATCTGTAATGGCGGCAACCTTTTTGTTTTTGCCGTAGCTGGTTATTTGAAATGTAACCCCTTGTTCAAAAGGATAAAAATCACTGCAGCCCTGTTGGGCAATTGTAATTGTTAAACAAAGAAGGGCTGTAATTGTAAAATATATACGCAGGTTCATAATGTGTAATTTTTAATTTTTGGATGTATCGAGTTCCTATTCTAGGATTCTCATTAGGTTTTCTTAGGAGTAGTGGTTTTTAATCTATTCACAAACTCTCATACTTCTGGATGCCATAGAAACACTTGCTAAGGATCCCACTTTTTTTGCATTTAATAAAGGCTTTAACGCATCATTAAATAAGCGTTGGGTTTCACTGGAATTAAATATTTTTTTCATTTCAATATTTAATTGAGCAGCGATCTTTTTAGTAAGATTTGGAATTAAATCACCAAAACCATTGGCAGAGAGATTTCCAATCATTTCAACATTGGTAACATTGAAAGACACGGACCTTTGATAAATAATAGGTTTTAAATAGATACGTAAAATTTGAGGGTCTGTCCAACTAACATCTGGAGCTCTACTGTCTTTAAACCTATTCATGCAGCCATTACAGATTCCTTTTAATTCAAAACCATTTTTTTCAAATTTTACATCTAGTACTACTGAATTTGTTTTTGAATCATAGAAAAAATTACTGTCCATTCTTCTCACGTCATCAAAGTAATAATTCCAAGTGCGAGAAATAGGGCTAACGGTTACATCGGGTATGTATAAATTTTGCCGTTGTCTGTTTATAGCCAAAAAGCCATCAGTTTTGTCGAGTTTAAGATCTAGGTTTGGTTTTATATTTTTATTCAAAAAACCAGTCAAATCTTCTGTTTTAATGTCTACACAATTTTGTGCTCTAACTGCTGTAAGATTAAGTACTACTGCAGTAATCAGTAAAAAATAAATTTTAGGTGTCATACTTTATGGTTTTAAATGGATAGGTATTAACTTGATTAAATTTTGTGCTATACTGGTGGGTACACTTCTAATTAAAGTTTAATAAATTCTACTCTCCTGTTTTGAGATTTTCCGGAATCGGTACTGTTAGTTGCCACAGGCTCAGATGCTCCTTTGCCATTGGTTTGTATTCTAGCCGAGGCGATTCCATATTTTTGTATAAGCGCTTGTTTTACTGAAGCTGCTCTTTCTTGTGAAAGCTTAAGATTGCTAGCTGCATCGCCATCGGTATCTGTGTGCCCATTAATCAAAATATTGACATTGGGATTGGTTTGTAGCGCTTCTCCTATTTCTTTTAAAATGGCATCTGCACCGCCTTTAATGGAGGCAGACCCGGTGTTAAACAAAATGGCATTGGTAGAAAGACGTCCTTCAGTAAGTAATTTGCTTCTATTGTCTTCGCCACTTTTTGCGATAGAAAAATTAGCGATATAGATTTTATCATTTGTTCCATTATCACGAAGGCCAGTCGAGTAAAATTTAAAGTTATTTGCGCCTTCTGGGATTAACCTGGGTACATCAACAATTTTTTCTTCATTAAGCCATACACGCATCCGTGTTTTATTTACCGCAATAGAGACACGAGATTTTCCGGTGATGTCATTTCTAATGTCTTTACCAATTTTATTGCGTATTTCCCGTGTACCATTCACATGTTTTTCAATCACTCCTTGGGATTCTATAAACTGGCAGGGTGAAAGCTCAACCACACTAAATGTTTTAGGGTTTTGAAATCCTTCGGTATCGTGAAGTAATAGTTTCAAAAAGGCTTGAGAGCTTGTTTTTCCATCCATGCCGTCAGTAAATAAATCGAATTCAATGGTGTAATTTTCTGGAAGTTTGTTTTTAAGCATAGGGAAAATAGTAGCCTTATTTCCTAACCGAAGCCATTTTTGACCGTCGATGGTTACTAGTTCACCAGATCCGTTACTATCCCAGTTGGCTGGAAAATCTCCAGTGTTGTCTGAGGAGAAGTTGTCTTTAAAAATAGGAATATTTCCAGGGGTAAAGTCAAAATTTGAGTTCACCACAGTTTTGGAATCTGTGTTTGTATCCTGTTCATTGGTGTTGCCACCAATTATGTTTCCATCGTTCTTCTTTTTCTTTTTATCTCGACGTCTTTTCGATTTGTTTTTTGGTGCCTCTATTACGGTGTCCAAAGCTCTGTCTGTAGATTTTGTGGTTTCTTTTTCTACGCGTCGTTCTACCGTTCTTTCGGCCGCTCTTTCGGCCGCTTTACCTAGTTTTTTGAATAGCTGTGCGTGCGAAGGTGTTGCTACTGCGAGTAAGCAAATTACCAATAGTATGTGTCGTGTTTTCATGAGGTATGTTTATTGTTTATGTGTATTAAGTATATAATTTGCAATGGAGTAGGAGCGTTCGCGAGCGATATCTTTTTCTTCGGAAACTTTCTCAATACCTGTTTTATTTGGGGAAGTTTCTATGGAATAAGAAATAATGATAACTTTTGTGCTTTTTTCGTTTAAAATACGAACCATCCTGTTTTGATGCATCGATAGATAGGTGTCGCCAGTTTCGCTAAGTCGATATTGACTAAGTTTAGAGTCTTTTCCAAAGGTTTCAGCATTTTCTTTAGCGGTTTGTATTTCTTTTAAAACAGTTTTATTACCCCATTCTTGAATTGAAAATTTAAAATTGGTTTTAGTGCCCTTTGGTTCAGTAAGGTTGTAGATACAGCTAGTATACCCTTCTTCCACTAAGCTGGCAGGCACGTTTATTGCCTCTGCCAGACTCGCTGCGGTTATAAAATCGCAGTCGATATTCCCTCTTTCAAATAGGTCGCCATAGTTGCTCTGCTGTTTGGGATTGTCTTTCTTTAAAACTGCTTCTTTTTCGATGGAAGTAGTAGTAGTAGGTGTTCCTTCATTTGAAGAAGCAGCTTCAATTTGGTTTTTATTTTCTGTGTTATTACAAGAGAATAAAAGGAGGCAAAAAAAGATGTTCACTATAATTTTCATAAGTCTTAGTTTTTGTTTTCTAATGTAGTAATACGTTGTTCAAGTTTTAGGATGAGATTTTGTTGTTCCTGGATTGCTTTTGTTAGTACCGGAATAAGATCACTGTAATACACGCCAAGATGTTCGTTTTCTTTTTTAACAGCAATACCACCTTCCTTGTCCAGTTCGTAGCTGTGCGTAACTACTACTTCGGGAATTATTTTGAGTAATTCTTCAGCAGAAAACCCTATTTTATTTGAAGTGTCTATTCCATCTTTCCATTGATAGGTAATGGGGTTTATTTGTAAAATTTCAGTAAGACCATAATCCAAAGATTTAATGTTTTTTTTAAGACGGGTATCGCTGGTTTGTATGGTGCCATTTATAGCCCAAACGCTACTCCATCGTTGTGCTGCATTCCCCAAAGTAAAAGCCGGAGTTCCCATTGGGTAATAAGGTAGCCAGCTTCCATAAACCGACATTTGCAAATTGCCTGAGTCCATAATATATTCTGTAGAGCCTAATTGAATTGCAGTTCCATTTGTAAGATCAGGTGTGTAAAAAGAAGCTACATAATCTACTGTAACACCATTAATTGTAGCACCATTATTTGGCAAACCCACTGTTGGCGTTCCAACAGTCACGATGTCACGACCGGCATCTACTCCCAAAGCATTGGGGTTGGAATTAGATTCTACTCTAAAATCTCTATCAAGACCTTGCTCATTAAATACGGAGGTGCCATTAGCATCTAAGTCTATAGATATGTCTCCATTTTCATATATTCTGAACTGACCATCATCCCCACTAGCTATTAAAGCAGCTAATAAAGTTCCTGAAGTACTGTTATTTCTCCAAAACACATTGCCACCAAAAAAAGAAGTGCCAGTGCTTTCTACGGAAAAATGATTTACTCCATTATCCTGTATGTGAAAATCTCCATTATTGGTTAAATTAATATCAAAATCAAAAGCACCATTTGTTATGGTAGTGTTTTGAAGGAGCGATCCACCTAGTCTCACAGCATTCCCAGTTAGGTTTAAGCCATTTTCTGCGTCCCTGTTTTGTGTGGAGAGTCGTTGCCAGAATGCTGAATTAAAATAGTAGAAACCAACGCCTCCTCCGCCTGCCACAAGGGGGTTATTGTTATAGATTAAGAGTCCGGTTTCTGCTGCATTGGTGCCGTCCAGCGTGGTGTCGTTTACATTTCCCAAGGAAACAGAAGGCAATAAAACTCCTTTATCTGTTGCCGTAATATCCAAAATTGATGATGCGTCTGGAGTGGTAGTGCCAATGCCTACCTGGCTGTACAAGTGTCCTGCAAAGAAGCAAGCGACGATAGTGACATTGATGAGTGCTTTCATTTTTTAAAATCTATTTTTTTTAATACTTTGTTGTTTTCCATAAGCAGGATCGTATAGGTGCCTTGCTCTAGGTGGTCAACATGCAAGTAGATTTCATTCTTTAGATTCAAAGAAATCTTACCGTTGTATTGAAACCGTTTTTTAGTCATGGTTCTGGGTAGTAAGCAATACAAACTTAGAAGGAAGGGTGCCGTAGGGCTATGACGAATGTATCGAAAGCTGTAACATTTGTAACAACTGGCGGGAAGTTCAGTAAAATAAGGGGTGTAGGCTTATCCTTTTTTTAAGAAATCTGTGGGAGATTGCCCAAATTCTTGTTTAAAACACTTAGAAAAATAAGAAGGATCGTTAAAACCAACGGTATATCCAACTTCAGAAATAGAGATTTTTTCCTGCTCGATGAGTTGCTTTGCCAATTTTAAACGCTGGCTTCTAATAAATTCTGTAGTGGAATATCCGGTGAGTGCTTTTAATTTTCTATGGAGTTGCATTCTGCTTACACTCATGGCATCACAAAATACCGAGGCTGAAAATTCGCAGTTGGTTAATTCTTTGTCCATTACATTTTGAAGCCGTTCTAAAAATTGTTCGTCTGCCGACGTAATGGTAATTTCTTGGGTCTTTAAAATAATATCATGTGAGAAACGCTCTTGTAGTTTTCGCCT
The DNA here is from genome assembly GCF_050859505.1 of Rasiella sp. SM2506. Classification (GTDB taxonomy): domain Bacteria; phylum Bacteroidota; class Bacteroidia; order Flavobacteriales; family Flavobacteriaceae; genus Marinirhabdus. The sequence goes on from NZ_CP193934.1 coordinate 1,529,370, forward strand.
ATTTTCAAGTAGGTTTTTAATGCGCGCCTTTAATAATTTTGAGCTAAAAGGCTTCGTAAGATATGCATCTGCACCTATGCCCAAGCCTTCTAGCTGGTCGGTAATTTCGTTCTTGGCGGTAAGCAGTAAAATAGGTATATGGGATGTAAGCGCATCCTCCTTGCAGTTCTTTGTAAGCTCAAATCCATCTGCTACAGGCATCATTACATCGCTTATAATAATGTCGGGTATGTGTTTTTGAGCGGCTTCAAAACCCTCTTTTCCATTGGTAGCTGTGAGTACGGTATAGGTGCTTTCAAATATGGAAGCCACATAATCTCTTATTTCCTTACTATCTTCTACTAGTAGTAATAATGGAGCATCTTCGGGAGTGCTGCTCTCTGTTTCAATAATTGTAATGCTTTCAGTAAATTCTGAAGCAGTTGTATATAATTGTGGATTTAGCTTTTCTTCAGTGCTGTATATTCCTTCTGAAACAGGAATGCTCACCTCAAATAATACCCCTTTTTCTTCGGAAGATGTCACAGCGACATTTCCTTTGTGCAAATGCACCAATTCTTTAGTTAAGGCCAATCCTATTCCAGATCCAGGATTGTTGGTGCGGGTTTGATAAAAACGTATAAAAATATCATTTTGTTCTTTTTCCGTAAGCCAGACCCCTGTATTCTGAACCGTAAATTTTAATATACCCTCACGTATAACAGACGTTACATGTATCGTGGCTTCATCCGGGCTATACTTAAAAGCATTTCCTAGTAGATTAAAACAAACTTTTTCTAGAATGTCTTGATCTACCCAGTAGGTCTCATTTATAGGCTGAAGAGCTACAGTATACTTATTGTTCTTGCCTGAAGCTATATATTGAAAAGACTCGGTTTGCGCCCTTAAAAATGAATCCAGGTTTGTAGGTTGCACCTGTAGTTTCATTGCACCACTTTCCAATTTGGAAAGTGCCAGAAGTTGTTCTACCAACCCTTCTAAACGCTGGGTGTTTCGTTGAGCAGACAACAAATTTTTACGTTGATTTCCTTTTAAAGATGGTTGTTCTAGCTGGTCTTCTATCGGCCCCTTGATTAGTGACAATGGAGTTCTAAACTCGTGTGAAATATTAGCAAAGAAGGTAGATTTTGCTTTGTCTAGTTCTTGTAATTTTTTGTGTGTTTTTTGTCTGTTTCTATATTGAAAAAAGAAAAATAACCCAAGTAGTGTGGTAACCCCAAGTCCTGCCAATAAAAGGTTACGCTGATTGGTTTTTTGTTGTTCGGCTAGTTCGTTTTGAGATATGAGTAGTTTTATTTCACGGTCTTTGCTTTCAGTTTCATAAATGGCTTCAATCTCTTTAATTTTTTCGGCACTCTGTACTTTTTGAAGCGAATCTTGCAGTTTTTTTGCTTGGTTGCTAAACTTATATGCTTCTTGGTAATTTCCTTTTTGGCTAAATGCTTGTGCCTTATATAACAATAACTCCTGTCGTAGCTTGCTGTTTTGTGTATCTAGGTTTAAGGAGTTGGCTTGTTCAATAAAAAAGAGGGCTTTCTCTGCTTGGTTTTTTGATAGTTCCAGCTTCGCAATTTCTAAGGCTCCTTGAGCGGCTTCCAGAGGTCTGTTATTATTTTTATGCGTGGTAAAACTTTCAATAAAGTACGTTTCAGCTTTCGCGGGATTGTTTTTTTTAAGTTCCAGCTGTCCTAAAAAACTTGCTATTTCGGCGACTAAACGCGGATCTTCCGCTTTTTTAAAGTAGCTATACGAATTGGAAAGCAAGCTGTCTGCTTCGGCTAATTTTTCAGTTTGCAAATAGGCATTGCCTAAATAGACGTTGGTCGTGTTTTTATAAAATTGTGAAGCACCTTCGGGAAGTTTGGTGAATTGTTCATTCGCTTTATGAAACTGTTCAATAGCCGAAGGAAACTCTTCTAATTCCAGGTAAATATTTCCTAGATTTTGATACGCAGCGGCAATCACATCGGGTCGCAAAGCCGAATTTTGATGCATAGAATCTACCTTTAACAAATGCATAATGGCATTGTTCATATCATTCTTTCTGGAGTAAGCCGTAGCCAAAGCAGTATGGGAATCTGCAATGATCATTTCTTCTACGGCGCCCCTTTTTTTAATACTGGCAATGGCTTTTTTACTTACAACAATGGAGCTATCCATCTTGCCTTGTAAATAATAGGTGCGACCCAGATTGTTATAGGAGCGACCTTTACCAATATCATAGTCTAATGTTTCAGAAAGTGCTAAAGAGTTTTTGAAATACCATATAGCGCTATCATTTTCTTGAATACGTTTAAAACAGGCGCCCAATAAGTAATCTGCATCTGCAATCCCTTTTCCGTAGTTTAAACTAATAGCCATTGCCTTTATTTTTCTTCCATAAAAAAAAGCACTATCTGGAATGGGATTTACATATTGCGAAAGCTTGGTACGGTACGTAACTATTTTTAAGGAATCTTTTGCGCTTATAGTCGCTACATACGGTTTCTCTTGCGCTATGCCAGAAATAAAGAATAAGAGACTGCTAAAGATGAAAAGCTTTTTCACAAGTTGGGCTGGTTTGGTACATTAAAGATATGCAATAATATGCAAATCAGCTTTTTAAAACTGTGACAGATGTAACAAGGTGTCGTTACAATTTTTATAGTTGAAACAGAACGACCTCGTTGTCTTGACCTATTACCGTTAGAAGTATTTTGTTTTTAGCTTCTGAAATTGATGCGCCCGAACTTCCAAAAACAGGAAATCCATTCATTAAGGTTCCATTTTTACGGAAGAGATATACCTTCTTTTCCTGTGTTTCAGAAATGACTATATATACATTTCGGTTAGCTACAAAAACCTGTGGATTTGTGTAAATACCCAAAGGTAATTCTGCCAATCTTCCATCTATTCTTAATAAATTATCGTCCAAAGTAACTTTGGTACTTCCTGAGGTGGTAAAATGATAATTGTTGGTCACTTCCAGTTTTTGAGTGGAAACTTTACCGTTGGTATCGATACTTATTTTTTCGTTTTCCTTAGTAATTATTACAAAGCTAGAACCTTCACGTTCAATTGGGTTTTCTGAAAAGTTGAATGTTTTATTTACAGAGATCCGCGACTTTCCTGTGCGACTTAAAATGTTTAAAGTGCCATTTTCTTCAGCAACAATAATATAATCTTTATTGCCAATACGTATGTGCTCAACGGGCAGTGTAATAGTGTTTTTCGTCTTTTTAAAAGTAAAACCACTCACCACTTTTCCTTTACTATCGTACATCAAAATTTCTTTCCCCTGTACAATTATAAAACGATACTTCCGGTTATTATCATAATCAAAAACTGATAGGGGTTGGGTAATTTTATCTTTAAATTTTATAGGAAACGCCCCTACATCTTTACCATTCCTGTCCACAACGTAGAATTTATTTTGAGTAGTAAACGCTATTTGTTTTTGCCCATTTCGAAGCAAGTCTACCTCATTTATTTTTCCAATAATAGCGCCGTCCAATTGCTTGGTCCAAAGTGTTTTTCCATTATTTGAAAGTAAGTGAAGGGTATTGGTAATATCCTGTATTACAATGTTTTTAGTGCCTGAGCGGTGGTCGCTAAAAAATTGAGGACTCCCCATAATAGTGTTGTCCAATGTTTTGCTGAAAACTTCTGAAACTCCAACACCCGTACTCTTTGTGCCACTAGTTTCCTCACAAACAAAATGAATATGAGCAAAATCACGGTCGAACCTAAACTGAAGCAACGCCAATGAAAAATCATCCAGGTTTTTAGAAGCAATTAGATTAATGGCTTCATTTTTTAAAGCATTATTTATCACTTCACCAACACCATCGTTCATTCCGTAGCTAAGAAAAGAAGATGCATTGCTAATTTGTGTCTGTGCATTTTCAAATGCTGTAGACTTTCCTAAATACGTATTGTTTTTTACTGCTGAAATAATGGTTTGCGCCACACTATTGTTTTCAGCAAAAACGAAAAAGTTGTCTAACTGAAACACCAAGGACACGGTATCGGTTTGCACAAAAGGTCGAAACATTTTCTTAAAAATACTGCCGTCATCAAATTTAGATATAGGCGTGTCACGATAAATTTCTAGTTCGGTTAGCGAAGAGGCTAAGGCTTCATTGGTAAGGTCGCTGTCTATACTTTTTAATACCACAGCATTTCCTTCGGGAAGTTCAATTTCACCTAGTTCACTTGCCGAACCAAAAAGATCTAACTTGCTTACAGAGATACTATCCTTGCGATACTTTTTTAAGTTCTCAATTAAAAGTGAAGCATCGCTAAGCGTAATGGAAATTGCTTTGGTGGCGGAATTTGGAATCATGTGTTCCAAATCGTTTTGTTGTGCAATCTGCCCTTTAAAAACTGAAAGTAATTTTGGTAACGTATCCTGTGCCAGTGCCACTCCGGAAGTTCTAATTCCGTTAGGTCCCAAAAAGACATCTAATGACGAATAGTCTGCTAATATGTGTATCTCATCTTTTGAAAATTGAAACGTTGGCTTCGGAATAATAGACGTTAGTTCATTATTTTTAAGCACTTTAAATGCTTTTTCAAAATTTATTGAAGCAGGGGAATCCCCTTTTAAAATTGCCTGCAATTGCTGTTGCGAGGTACTTGCTATAAACACACTATCCTTTATTGCTGTAAAACCTTTTACGCCATCTAAAGTAATGCGCTGTACAACTACACCATCATATTCCAATGTTTCTACACTTTTGTTTGCAACCGAATCTATTACAAAAACCAGTGAGTCTTGTCTCGTTGCTATGGTGTAATCCCAAATGCTATCGTTACGTTTTGTAAGGCTTACAACACTTTCGTTTTTCAGATTTAGATAGGAGAGAAGGCTGCCTTTTTTGTTAAGGATTTTATAGAGAGAAGCATCCTCAAATGCCGAAAGCAATTTATTGTTTGATGTTTCATTTTGCAGTGCTTCCATATTGGAAACTTTTAAAACCCAGGTAGCGTCTTGTGGCACATAAGCCGAAAGTTCCTTGGTTGAAGTCTGCTCCTGGTCACACCCTATAAAAATAGAGAGACAGAGCCATGCTAAGCATATTTTAGTGTAAAAAGCCATACTACAAAAATAGGGAGGATTGTAGGGTTTTTAAAGAAGAAATTAAAAGGTTATTGACGTGTTTTCAACAGTCCCCCACCTAGCCTCCCTCAGAAAAATGAGGAGGAGTTTACGTGTATTTAAATTATAAATCTAGTGATAGCTGCTCTGGCAACAGCCTGAAAGTCATACGATGATAAGGTGTAGGTCCAAATCGCCTAATGGCTTCTCTGTGTATTTTTGTAGGATACCCTTTATTTTGTTGCCAGCCATAGGCGGGAAATTCTTCAGCAATATTTTTCATAAAAGCATCCCGCTCGGTTTTTGCTAGAATAGAAGCCGCTGCAATGTGTAAAAATTTACTATCGCCTTTTACGACCGTTTCGTAGGGAATGTCTCCCAGTGGTTTAAAGCGGTTGCCATCTACAGCGATAAATTGTGGTATTGGGGAGAGTTTTTTAATACTGCGTTGCATGGCCAAGATGGAAGCGTTTAAAATATTTATTTTGTCAATTTCATCCATCATCACGTGAGTTACAGCGTAACTAATGGCTTCGGTTTCAATGATTGTTCTAAGTTCCAGACGTTTTTTTTCTGAAAGTTGCTTACTGTCGGTTAACCACGGATGGCTAAAATTGTCTGGTAAAATAACCGCAGCCGCCGTCACAGGTCCCGCCAAACAACCACGTCCGGCTTCGTCTGTACCGCATTCTAAGAATTCGTGATGTATTTTAAGTTGAAGCATACCAAATAGGGGGTAAAGATAGTTAAGTAGGTAGGAGGTTCAAAATTCTGAATTCTGAATTCTGAATTCAGAATTGAAATCTTACCTTTACCGCTTATTAAAATTTGCATGAAAAACGTTTTGCTTTTTGTTTTGTGTTGTTTTGTAACCACGCTTTCGTGGGCTCAGGATGAAAATGCTGCTCTGCCAAAAAAAGATAAAAAGGAAAAACCTCCCATAGACCTTTATAAAATTATCTCTCACGACCGTGATACTACCTATATAGATACTACACTTAGTATTCAAAAAGAATATAAATTTAACTACCTGCGGAAGGATAATTTTGAATTGTTACCTTTTGCCAATGTGGGGCAAACCTACAATACCCTTGCCTATGATTTTAGCAGAAAGAATTTTAAACCCTTGTTTGTAGCACAGGGGCATCACTTTAATTACGAGCAAATTGAAGCTATTTCCTATTACAGTGTGCCAACCCCCTTGTCTGAACTTTACTTTAAAACCGCTTTCGAGCAAGGCCAGCAGTTGGATGCATTCTTCACGGTAAACACCAGTAAGCAGTTTAATTTTAGTATTTCATATAAAGGTATTCGATCGCTTGGACAATACCAGCAAGCCTTGGCGAGTACTGGGAATTTTAGGTTCACATCAAATTACCATACTAAAAATAACCGGTATAAAATCCGTGCGCATATAGTAGCACAAGATATTTTAAATGAAGAAAATGGAGGGTTACTTAGCACCTCAATTCCTCTATTTGTAAATAACATAGGTAATTTTGACGACCGCGCCAGACTAGACGTAAATTTTGAAAATGCCGAAAATAAACTAGAAGGACTTCGGTTTTATGGCGATCATGAGTATGAACTTATAAGCCAGCGAGATAGTGTAAGTTATAATATACTATCCATAGGAAACCAAATAAGCTACGAAGACAAATTTTACGAATACCGACAACTTGCTCCTTTTGCTGGTTACGGAGCTAGTTACGAAGCTGCCAATCTGAAAAAAGAAACGACACTGGAAGATTTTAATGCTCAGGCTTTTGCGAAGCTAGACAACTCATTATTAGGTAAAATAGGTGCGTATGTTGGGTATACAAATTATAACTACGGTTATAACTCGGTATTAATTTTAGACGATGGTCGTATTCCAAACAGACTACAAGGCGACATCATCACAGCTGGAGCTAACTATAAAAAACAATACAAAGGCTTTGCGCTGGAAGGTGAAGGTTTTATTAACGTAGCGGGCGATTTTGATGCTAATTATGTAAAAGGTGCAGCATCATTCAGTTTTAATGAGAGCAATAGGGTGAAGGCTTCGGCAAGTATCCATTCATCTGCTCCTAATTTTAATTTTTTGCTGTACCAAAGTGATTATGTGAATTACAACTGGCAGACCAGTTTCAACAATGTGAAGACGCAAGAGCTTCAGTTTGAGCTGAAATCTAAAAAATTATTAGATGCTTCGTTAACGTATACGGGAATTGACGACTATACGTATTTTGCTATTCAACCAAACGATTCTACACCAACGCCACAGCAGTACAATGAGCGTGTGGATTATATTAAAGTGAAAGCCGAAAAAGAGTTTCGCTATAAAAGGTTTGCGTTAATGAATACTGTTATGATTCAGCAAGCCCTAACGGGAGGAGAAGTGCTCAATATTCCAGAAATCATTACAAGACAAAGTATCTACTATCAGGACGAATGGTTTGAAAAAGCAGCATTCATCCAAGCAGGAGTTACTTTCAAATATTTCACCGAATATAATATGAATGGCTACGACCCCGTGCTAGCCGAATTCTACGTGCAAAACGACCAAAAGCTAGGCGGTTTTCCCTTGGTAGATATTTTCTTTAATGCCAAAGTGCGACAAACAAGAATCTTCTTTAAGTTTGAACATGTAAACCAATTATTCAACAGTACCAACAGTCACTTTTCTGCACCTACGTATCCGTATCGTGATGCTGTGATTCGGTTTGGATTGGTTTGGGATTTCTTTTTATAGCTTCGGTACAATTATTTGTTTTGCTTTTGGGCAAAACAAATAATCACTCAGCTACCTTAGTTTTCAAGTTTTAATTAAATGCTTTGCAACCTGCTTAAACAATAAACCCGACCAAAAAGCCAGGTTTATAATTTTCTTTATTTTAATTTTTCTCAGGATCTAAGGTTGTTGCGCCTTCCTGTCGTGCCTTGCGAGAGGGATTGAAGCGGTTACCCCGCATCCCGCCAGAGCGGGAGCGGAGTAGAAGCGTAAAGCCCGACCCGTGCGATGGAAGTAGCACAGGAAAGGGTCTCGCCCAACAAAAAAACCCGACCAAAGACCGAGTTTATTATTAAATATTTTTAAAGTCCCCTCTCCCTTTGGGAAGGGGATTTAGGGGTGGAGAAGCTAATCCCGTAACAACCCTCTAGAAATAACCATCTTTTGTATTTCGCTGGTTCCTTCGTAAATCTGTGTGATTTTCGCATCACGCATCATACGTTCCACATGATATTCTTTTACAAAGCCGTTCCCACCGTGTACTTGTACTGCTTCTACCGAAACATCCATCGCTACTTGGCTGGCGTATAGTTTTGCCATAGCGCCGCTCATATCGTAATTATTTCCTTGGTCCTTGTCCCAGGCGGCTTTCATCACGAGGAGACGCGCCGCTTCAATACTAGTGTGCATATCGGCTAGTTTAAAAGCAATTGCCTGGTGGTTGCAAATTTCAGTGCCAAATGTTTTACGCACTTTTGAATATTCCCGTGCCAAATCATACGCTCCAGCAGCAATTCCCAACGCTTGTGCAGCAATACCAATACGGCCACCACTTAAGGTTTTCATAGCGAATTTAAAGCCGAAACCATCGTCGCCAATTCTATTTTCTTTAGGAACCTTTACATCGTTAAAGTTTAGGGTGTGGGTGTCGCTACCTCTAATTCCTAGCTTGTCTTCTTTTGGGCCCACTTCAAAACCTTCCCAGCTTTTTTCAACAATAAAAGCATTAATTCCTTTGTGTTTTTTTTCTTTGTCGGTTTGTGCAATTACCAAGTAGAAATCTGCAGAATTACCATTGGTGATCCAGTTTTTGGTGCCGTTTAATACGTAGTGATCTCCTTTGTCAATGGCTGTAGTTCTTTGTGAAGTAGCGTCACTTCCAGCTTCTGGTTCACTTAAACAAAAAGCGCCAATAGATTGACCCGTTGCCAATTTTGTAAGATATTTTTGTTTTTGCGCTTCGGTTCCGTAGGCTTCTAAACCATAGCATACCAAAGAATTATTTACCGAAACTATAACAGAGCAAGAAGCGTCTACCTTGCTCAATTCCTCCATTGCCAATACGTAGCTGACCGTGTCCATACCGCCACCGCCGTATTTTGGATCCACCATCATCCCTAAGAAACCAAGTTCTCCCATTTTTTTTACCTGTTCGGTGGGGAATTCTTGTTTGTTGTCACGTTCTACCACGCCTGGCAATAATTCGGTTTTAGCGAAATCACGGGCTGCGTCGCGTATCATTAAGTGTTCTTCAGAAAGTGAAAAATCCATAGTGGTGTTTTGTTGAAAATGTTAAAAAGACGGCACTTCGTTACATACGTTTCAGAATTGCCGTGCAAAGATACCGCATTATTGCGAAATCTCAAATTTCAGATTTCAAATTCCAAAGACATACCCATGTAGAAAACTTACTTCTGGATTTTTTTTTGATCATATCTTAGTATCTTTAAAATAAATAATTGGGTTTGAAAAAGAATACGTATAAAGTTTTAGGAATCATGTCTGGCACTTCGCTGGATGGAATTGACGTAGCGGAGATTGATTTCCAAATTTCTGCAGAAGGAAGCTGGACTTTTGAAATAGGAAAAGCCAAAACTGTTCCCTATCCTTCAATTTGGGTGACAATTTTGAAGGAAGCCGTGAATTTTTCTGAAGGAAGACTAAGAACACTTAACAAAGACTATACCCGCTATTTGGCAGAAGTCATTTCAAAATTTAGTAGTACAAATTATATTGAAAATCTAGACGCAATTTGCAGTCATGGGCACACCATTTTACACCAGCCAGAAAAAGGAATCACCCTGCAAATTGGCAATCTGCCCGAAGTAGCCGAGCTTTTACAACAAACCGTAGTCTGTGATTTTAGGACGCAGGATGTTGCGTTGGGCGGACAAGGAGCGCCGTTGGTTCCCATGGGCGATCAATTGCTTTTTTCTGAATATGAGTACTGTTTAAATTTAGGCGGCTTTGCCAATTGTTCTTTTGAAGCAAACAGGGAACGAATAGCATACGATATCTGCCCTGTAAATATTGTGCTGAATGAATTAGCGCAACAACTAGGAAAACCCTACGATGATCGTGGAACTATTGCCAGAAATGGGACCATTGATAGTAATTTGTTGGACGTGCTGAATACACTTCAGTTTTATCAAATGGAACCCCCTAAATCGTTGGGATTGGAGTGGGTGAAAAAGTTTGTGTTTCCCGTTATTGAAAAATCCAAAATTTCTGTAGCGGATGCGATTGCAACATTTACAGAACACATTGCGATGCAGTTAGCAAAGCAGTTTAAAGAAGGGGCTTCAGTTTTAGTGACGGGTGGCGGAGCGTACAATGATTATTTATTGGAGCGTGTTCAATTCCATAACTATATTAAATTAAAAATTCCAGAAGCACCATTGATTGAGTATAAAGAAGCGCTAATTTTTGGGTTGTTGGGGGTGCTACGGTTACGGGAAGAAATAAATTGTCTGGCAACTGTTACAGGAGCCGAGCGAGACCATAGCAGCGGAATTATTTTTCACAAATAGCACACGGCTTCGTACCTTTGTGCTGCTATGAAAAAAGAATCCAAAAAACCAGATCAGGTTGTTTTTAACGAAGAAACTGGGAGGTATGATGCTGCACTCAAGCCGTATTCCACGAACCTGGGCGCACCTGCCATTAAGATGGACGATATGACTACGTGGAAAAATACCAATGTCCATAAAGTTAACCATCATTTTAAAACAAAGTTTGAAACCTTAAAAAAGGAATATCAAACCATGATGGATACGTTTGAATATAACAATTTAATCTATTCAGCAAAATTCAGTTTTGAGCCTGTTATTGGCGAATTGTATCATTTGTACAGAGCTAAAAATGGCGATCCGTTTTTATCCATTATTTCTCCCTCAGAATGTTCCTGGGATTTTATAGATAGTTTTACCTTAACTACCGATAAATTGTGGGAACGCGTTGCAGAAACACCAAAGTAAGATTAATCTTTAATTTCTTTTAAATGTGTATTAGATCCCGTCATTTGCCAATGGCCCAGTGAAATTGGAATATTGCCAATACTGTTGAGGGTGTCAAAAAATTCTTTCAGTTTAAAAGGTTCGTTTCTGCCTTCTTTCATTTTTGCATACTCTGCTAGGGCAGCTTCCAGTAAATATTTTCCTGTAATATAACTGGTGCCGTATCCTGGTTGGCGTAAATAAAGGTGTTGTTCAAAAATTAAGAGATCTTTTTCGGTTTTCATCCAGCCGCGTGGGGTGTATTCGCTATGGATGCCACCCGCTTCTTCCATCGTCATTTCATTGGCGTGCGCATACAAAGAACCTAGGCCTCTGGCAGCGCGTTGGGCAATCATTATGTATACTATTTCTTTGGTGCGTGGACTGTCATCGTATAAGCCTGCTTGCATAAAGATTTCTTCTACGGCTGTCGCGGTACCCTCGTTACGGGAATCGAAAATATTATAAAGTAAAGCACCTTTACGTATGTCACTGGAGTTGGGTTCATATTCCATTCGCGCCAATTCAAACCAATGATAAAAGTGAGAATACAATGGTCTGGGGTCGTAATGCTCGCCAATGGTGAAAAAATTTCGTTTTTCTTTGGGGATGTATTCACCCAAATGTGTTCGCAAAGCAGGTTCAAAATAAGGTTTTACAGTTAAGATCTCTTGCTTGTCTAAGAAGGTCATCAGACTTTTAGCAGCCTCTTCGGCCATTTTTGAATAGGCTTCTGGTGAGTCTGCAGCGTTTAATTGAGGAAGGTTTCTGTTGCGATGTTCTTCCAGTTTTAAAGAGGTCCAGGCTCTTGCGAGTTCGCGTTTCAAAATCATTTCTTCATCTTCCCACGTAAGTGGAACCAAATGTACATTTTGTAAATACCACGTATAATTCTCTTTCCCAATCCCCGAAGCTCCTGTTTTGGTTTTTGCTTCGGTTTTAAGCCAGGACACTAGATTATTTGTAGCGTCCAGCGCTTCATTTATAACCGCTAAAAGCTTTTTATCAGACGTCACTTCAGCGTTAGTAGCCAGATTTTGCAATAGGTCGCTTTGTGCTTCTATATCTCTAATGCCAGTAATAAAAAGATCCTTGGCGTTTCCTGTCAGGTTCTTTTTTGCTTGTTCGTTTAAAGGTGCGATTATTTTTAAATCGCCAATCAATCTGTTTTTTTCGGCTTCGGAAAGTGGGAAAGCGTAGGTCCATAATTCTAAAACAGCGTGATGTGTTGGGCCTTCGTGAGCGGGTACATCGCTTTTATAAGCCCAAACCGTTTTATAAAATGCGGGGTCTCGCTCCCAGGGTTTTAAAATTCGTTCATTAAAATCGTAGCCGTTCATTTCGGCCCAAACAACCATCCAGTCTACCTGGTTGGGAATAGTCCAGTTTGTGGTGTCAATTGCTTTTAAGCGATTTTGTAATTCCTTAAAGTAGGGTTGGCGTTTTTTGAAGGTTTCAACAGTATAATCTGGAGCGCCATGCAGTTTTGGGGGATTTTCAAAGGTTCGCCATTCTTTAAATAGCGAAACTAATTGCGAATAGTCTTTGGGTTGCAAAGCATTGCCTTGTCCAAAAGAAGGAAATACGAACCAGATTGATACTATAAGGAAGAGTAGTTTTTTCATCAGATTTTAATATATTATTTAAAATTACGAAAAAAATGACATGAAGATTTCCTTTCTCGTGGTTTTATATTTCATGCCAAAAGTTAAGGGAACTAAAATCTTAATTGTTCCATACATACACATTCTAAAATAAATTTAATTTAACAAAATGCCTATTTCAAAATAGTATATTTGCAAGTGTCTTTTTCAAAATAGTGAAAAGGCATCCTTATTTTACTTCAAATTCAACCAACCGAAGTTTCCTTACAAATGAAAGAATTACTCAAGAAATACGAAGAAAAAGAACCCGAAATTGTATTCCACTGGAACGATCCAGAAACCGAAGCCGAAGGCTGGACAGTCATTAACTCCCTTCGTGGAGGTGCTGCTGGTGGCGGAACACGTATGCGTCCAGGGCTCAATGAAAACGAAGTGCTTTCCTTGGCAAAAACCATGGAAGTGAAGTTTACCGTGTCCGGACCTGCTATTGGTGGTGCAAAATCTGGGATTAATTTTGATCCTAGTGATCCTCGTAAAAAAGGAGTGCTGGAACGTTGGTACAAAGCTGTTTCGCCTTTGCTGAAATCGTATTACGGAACAGGTGGTGATTTAAACGTAGACGAAATTCATGAGGTAATCCCAATTACAGAACAAAGCGGAGTTTGGCATCCACAAGAAGGCGTTTTTAACGGCCATTTCACCCCAACCGAAGCTGATAAAATTAATCGTATCGGGCAGTTGCGCCAGGGTGTTATAAAAGTGTTGGAAAACACAAGTTATTCCCCGGATGTTTCAAGAAAATATACGGTGGCAGATATGATTACGGGCTACGGAGTTGCAGAAGCTGTGCGTCATTATTACGATATTTATGGAGGTTCGGTTAAAGGAAAACGAGCCATTGTACAAGGTTTTGGAAATGTGGGCGCTGCTGCAGCGTATTATCTTGCCGAAATGGGAGCGAAGATTGTTGGAATTATAGATCGCGTAGGTGGTATTATAAATAAAGACGGTTTCAGTAAAGAAGAAATTACACAGTTGTTCCTTCAGAAAGATGGAAACACCTTAGTGGCAGATAGTATGTTGTCATTTGAGGAAATTAATAAACAAGTCTGGACACTGGAATGTGAAGTGTTTGCACCCTGTGCGGCGTCCCGATTAATTACGAAAGAACAAATAGCTTCTATGATCGATACGGGTCTGGAAGTAATAAGCTGTGGTGCCAATGTGCCGTTTGCCGATAAAGAAATATTCTTCGGTCCTATTATGGAATATACCGACGAGCGCGTAAGTTTAATCCCGGATTTTATTTCTAACTGTGGTATGGCGCGTGTGTTTGCCTACTTTATGGAACGTAAAGTGCAAATGACGGACGAAGCAATTTTTAACGATACGTCTATCACTATTAGAAACGCCATTCAAAATACGTTTGACAACAATAGTACTAAAACAAATATTAGCAAAACTGCTTTTGAAATAGCACTGAAACAGCTACTTTAGTGAGGTTTTTAAACAGAATTACTTGAAGAGACGAAATTTTAATTTCATAACGGTAAGAAATAATAAATAGATAATAAGAGCCAAAAGGCATTAATAAACAATAATCAACCTCATTTTATGGAGTCTATCATCATCCTCATTTTTGTAATCGGTTATCTTTCCATTACACTCGAACATCCCCTTAAATTAGACAAGACAGTCCCAGCACTTATTATGGCTGCTCTTATCTGGGCAGTATTGGCTATAGGTTTTCATGCCGGCTGGTTTGATGTTATTGATACGCACGAAAAAGCATTTAATTTCTTGGGAGGTGGCGAAGTAGCCGAAGAAGGTTTTGAAAACACCCTGCTCCATCATCTTGGTAAAACATCGGAAATCCTCATATTCCTAATCGGAGCGATGACCATTGTGGAAATTATTGACTTACACCGTGGTTTTGAAGTACTTAAAAGTGCCGTAAAGACTAAGAGTAAAAGAAAATTACTGTGGATTATTGGAATCTTAGCATTTATACTATCTGCTATCATTGATAACTTAACAGCAACTATCGTTTTAATAACGTTATTACGTAAGCTAATTCCTAATAGAGAAACCCGATTGTGGTATGCTGCTATGGTGGTAATTGCTGCCAACGCTGGTGGTGCGTGGTCGCCTATTGGTGATGTAACCACTACGATGCTTTGGATTGCTAAGAAAGTAACTGCGGGTGGATTGATGGAATATGTAATCATCCCATCGGTAGTTTGTTTTGCCCTGCCATTCTTAATAGCAAGTTATATGAAGCCGTTCCGAGGGTATATAGAAACCGAAGAACTGGAAGAAGATGCTGTTTCAGAACGGTTGCTTAGTAGTAAAACTATGTTGTTTTTAGGGTTGGGAATGATCGTTTCTGTGCCAATTTTTAAGACCATAACACACCTTCCTCCCTATATAGGAATGATGTTTGCCTTAGGTATTGTTTGGTTGGTTTCAGAATATATTCATCCAGAAGAAGATTTTAGCAAGGAAAGAAAACACCTATACTCTGCACACAAAGCATTGTCTAGAATTGAAATCTCAAGCATCCTTTTCTTCCTCGGAATCTTAATGGCCGTAGCAGGATTGGAAAGTCTGGTCTATGGTGTTTCCGCAGAAGGAGATCCAGTAGGTACCCTACGTTATTTAGCCGAAGTATTGCAAGCTGCCATCCCTAATCAGGATGTTGTGGTAATATTACTTGGGATATTCTCTGCTATTATTGATAATGTTCCATTAGTAGCTGCCTCAATAGGAATGTACGATAGCCCAACAGATTCTGTGTTGTGGCACTTTATTGCCTATTCTGCAGGAACAGGTGGAAGTATGCTTATTATTGGTTCTGCCGCTGGTGTAGCCGCTATGGGAATGGAAAAAATAGATTTTATCTGGTACCTAAAGAAAATAGCATGGCTAGCCTTTGTAGGTTTTATAGCTGGCGCTGGTGTTTTCTTACTCATTGAAAGAGTGATCTTTGCACATTAAAATTATAAAATAACTATTCTTACTAGGGTTTTGCCCTAGTGAGAATAGTTATATACTTCTAAATTGTTGTTAAACTCCTATGGGTTTAGACAATTTCAGCCATCATATCTCGTTACCTATAAAACTTAACTTTTGCCTATGCTCTCACTTTTTTTACAAGACGGTGCACAAGACGCTGTAGACCTGGAACCCGTTGTTGAAGAGAAAACACTTTCTGTTTTAGAATTAGTCATGGATGGAGGCCTTGGAGGTCAGATCATTATTGGAATTCTTTTTATTCTACTGTTTGTTGCAGTTTACATTTATTTTGAACGTTTATTCGCCATTAAAGCAGCAACTGCTGTAGATGGTAATTTTATGCATCAAATTAAAGACAATGTAGCCAGTGGAAATATACAAGCCGCAAAAGTACTTTGCGCACAACAAAACACACCCGTTTCAAGACTCACCGAAAAAGGAATCAGCCGGATTGGTAGTCCCTTAGAAGACATCAACACCGCTATTGAAAATGCAGGACGTCTGGAAGTATACAAACTCGAAAAAAACGTGAGCATCTTGGCAACCATTGCGGGTGCAGCACCTATGATTGGTTTCTTAGGAACCGTGATCGGGATGGTTTTAGCGTTTCACCAATTGGCAACCAGTAGTGGTCAAGCCGAAATGGGCGCTCTGGCAGAAGGTATTTACACAGCGATGACAACCACGGTAGCAGGACTTATTGTAGGTATTATAGCCTATATGGGGTACAATCACCTGGTAGTGCGTACCGATAAAGTAGTACACCAGATGGAAGCGACAGCCGTAGATTTTCTAGACCTACTAAACGAGCCAGCATAATATGAACTTACGCGGAAGAAATAAAGTAAGCCCGGAATTCAGTATGAGTTCTATGACCGATATTGTATTCCTGCTGTTGGTGTTTTTCTTGTTAACCTCGCCAGCCATCACACCAGATGCCCTGGATTTAATCCTCCCAAAAGCGAAAGGTAAATCTACGAACCAACAAAAAGCATCGGTAAGCATTACTAAAGATGGCGCCTATTATGTAAATAAAGAACGTGTAAGCGAATACGAAATAGAAAAACAATTGCAAAGTATTTTTGCAGGGGAAAAAGAACCCACCCTTATTCTAAGAGCAGAAGAAGGCGTGCCTATTGAAGATGCCGTATTTGTAATGGACATAGCCAATAAAAACAGCTTTAAAGTCGTTTTAGCAGTACGTCCTAATTAGTATGCAGTATTCAATTGCAGTGCGCAGTTTAGGCTGGCCTAACTCAAAGACTAATTTATTTAAATTTTAAATACTTTCTCCCCTTAAGGGGAGATCCGCCGCGGCGGAGAGGGGACAATAATAGAAAATAATAAAATGAGTATCCTAGACACAAAACATAAAAAAAAGAGCATGACCATCACGGTAATTTTACACGTGCTGTTGCTTATTTTGTTGTTTTTTGTAGGGTTAACGTATTTAGACCCGCCACCAGAGGAAGGAATTGCAGTAAATTTTGGAACTACAGACACGGGGAGCGGCAACATTCAACCTACAGCGCCTATCAAGTCGGCACCACAGGAAACCACACCACCACCCACTTCACAACCCAAAACTGACATTAAGGAAGAAGTTGTCACGCAAGACAATGAAGACGCTCCGGTAATCAAAAAAGAAAAGAAAATAGAACCTAAAAAGGAAACTCCAAAAAAAGAGGAACCTAAAAAAGAAACGCCAAAACCCGTAGAGAAAACGCCCGATAAAACAACCAAAAATGCCTTGGAAAGCCTCATTAACGGCCCCAAGAGTGACGGTACAGCCAAAGGTAGCGAAGGGGATGATAAAACAGGTGGTGGCGATAAAGGTGATCCTAACGGTGATCCAAATGCAAAAAGCTATTATGGTACCGGAAAAGGACTTGATGGTGATGGAAATTACCTTTTAGGGGGAAGAAAACCCCTTAACAAACCTAGAAATCCGCAGGAATGTAACGAAGCTGGCAAAGTTGTAGTAAGTATTGAAGTGGATAGAAATGGTAACGTAATAACCGCAAAAGGAGGTGCTCGTGGTACTACAAATAATACCAGATGTTTAATTCAAAAAGCTGAAGAAAATGCGCGTGCCACCAAATTCAATTCCGACGGAAAGGCACCTGCAAAACAAATCGGTAAGATTATCTACAACTTCACATTGTCACAATAATTCAGTTGAGTTTTAAGTATCTTTATAGTCTAATTTGCTTAGCTATGAAACCTTTCGCTTATCTGTTCCTCGGAATAGCAACACTCTTTATTGCTTGTAATTCTACTACCGAAGAATCCTCCAAAAAAACAACTGCCCCAACTTCAGAAAAAGTCCCAGCAGATTTTATGTTTCTGCAGCGCGCCTATCCTAAAGGTGAAATTAAACCGGAAGCCTATCGCGAAGCTATTCAGTGGAAAAAAGAACAACTAGCCACACAACGCAATCAATTAAATGTTTGGGAATTTGCAGGCCCCTTAAATGTCGGCGGGCGAATTACAGATATTGAAATTCCTGTGGACGATGCGAATACCTATTATGTAGGAGCAGCTTCAGGTGGTATTTTTAAAACAACGAACGGTGGTGCAAACTGGCAACCTATTTTTGATGACATGGATATGCTCTCCATTGGCGATATGGAAATTTCAAAAACTAATACCGATGTGATTTGGGTTGGGACAGGAGAGCCCAATGCTGGAGGTGGTTCTTTGGTATACGATGGCGATGGTATTTACAAGTCTGAAGACGCTGGAGCTACCTGGCAAGCTAAAGGTCTTCCAAATATTGGAAGCGTAGGAAAAGTTGTCATAGATCCAAATAACGAAGATAATATTCTTGTAGCCGCCATGGGGCCTCTTTTCAGAAATGATACTAACCGTGGCGTCTACAGAACCCAAGACGGAGGCGATACCTGGGATCAGGTATTGTTTGTAAGTGATATCACTGGAGCTATAGATATGGCCATACATCCAGTCAATGGCGATATCATCTACGCTGCTATGTGGGAACGCATTCGTAGACCAGAAGCCACAGTTTTTGGAGGAGCAACTTCGGGATTGTACCGCTCCACAAATGGTGGGGATTCCTGGACAGAAATGACTGTAGGATTACCTTCAGCAGCCAGCGAAAAAGGACGGATTAGTATCGATATTTCTCAGTCTAATCCCAATGTACTTTACGCACGGTACGCAAATGCAGCAGGAAGTATTCAA
The DNA here is from genome assembly GCF_050859505.1 of Rasiella sp. SM2506. Lineage (GTDB taxonomy): Bacteria > Bacteroidota > Bacteroidia > Flavobacteriales > Flavobacteriaceae > Marinirhabdus. The sequence continues at coordinate 1,548,261 of NZ_CP193934.1, forward strand.
GGAGTATATCGCTCCCAAAATGGGGGTGATTCATGGCAGGAGCAAAACGCTGCGCAGCTTACCAATGTAGGGTTTCATTGGTGGTTTAGAGGAATATTTGTAGATCCTACGGACGAAAACACTATTTATAATGTAGACTTTGAGGTACAAAAATCAATCGATGGCGGTGCTAATTGGTCAACCTCATTTCCAAATGTACATGTAGATCAGCATGCGATGGCTTTTAATGCTTCCACAGCTGGTGAAGTCCTGCTGGGTAATGATGGCGGATTGTATTACAGTAGCAATGACGGGGCTTCTTCAGTCAAGGGTATCACTTTGCCAATTACTCAATTATACAGAATATACGTAGATCCCCAAGACGAAAACAAAGTATATGCTGGTGCGCAAGATAATAGTACCATGCGAACCACGACGGGCGGAGTAAGCAATTGGAATGTAATTAATGGAGGAGACGGTTTCCAACCGTTGGTCGATGCTACGGATACCAACGTAATTTATGCTTTATCACAACGGGGTAGTTTTGTGAAATCTACCAATAATGCAGCTTCATTTTCTGGAGCAACTAATGGCATTGCAGGAGGTGATCGTAAAAATTGGGATACGCCAGTGACCTTCGATCCAAACAATTCACAAATCTTGTATTACGGTGCCAACAGATTGTATAAAACTATCGATGCCGCAGGAAGCTGGACCGCTATTAGTCCCGATTTAACCAACGGTTCTGGAGGTGGAAATAATACCTACGGAACCATAACCACCATAGACGTATCTCCGTTGGACAGCAATCTAATTTATGTAGGTACAGACGATGGAAATGTATGGATGACCCAAAACGGCGGAATGGATTGGATTAATATTTCAGTAGGGATTCCTAACCGTTGGGTGACCAAAGTTTTGGCAGATCGCAACCATGTAAATAGGGTTTATGTAACCTTGTCTGGCTACCGGTATGGAGAAGATAATGGAAATATTTATGCCAGCAATACGCAAGGACAATCGTGGGGTGCTATTGGAGCTGCTTTGCCGGATATTCCAGTAAATGATATTGTAAAGGATGCCGCTGGAAAATTTTATGTCGCCACAGATGTAGGTATTTTTGGAGCAGGAACAGGTGATTATAATTGGGAAATTATAGATGGTAATTTGCCTTCAGTACTAGTTACAGATTTGCATATTCACGAGTCAAGCAATGTGTTGTATGCAGCAACCTACGGACGCTCTATTTATAAATTAGACCTTTCTACAGTAATTTTAGGTACTGCTGAAATTTCTAAAATCACCACTAGTGCCGTAGCTCCAAACCCTGCAACAGATGTTACGACAGTTACACTTGCTGAAACTGCTGCAAATGCTTCGGTTGAAGTATATGATGCTTTGGGAAGAATAGTGAGGCAGTTCAAATTTAATGATGAACGCAACTTGAAAATTTCAGTAGCAAACTTAAAAGCGGGTACGTATTTCTTAAAGATTACAACCGAGAGTACTAGCCAAACCAAAAAGTTGATCTTAAAATAACACACTATCAAGTATTCTGAAACAGTAACCTGGCTCTTTGCACAACTTCCCATGTATCAACGTGTGGGTCAAGCTGCTTATAAAGCAAACTTAGATAATACCCATAGGCTTGCAGCGTATCTAAAGCATCCTGAAGATGGTTTTAAAAGCGTTCACGTGGCTGGAACTAATGGGAAGGGTTCTACCAGCCATATGTTAGCATCGGTGTTGCAGGAAGCGGGATATACCGTAGGCTTGTACACGTCGCCACATCTAAAAGATTTTAGAGAGCGAATTAAAATAAACGGGGAGATGATCCCGAAACGCACGGTATCAACCTTTATCGCAACCCATACATCGTTTTTTGAATCCCATCAATTATCATTTTTTGAAATGACAGTTGGTCTAGCTTTTGATTATTTCCGAAATAAAAAAGTAGACATTGCCATTATCGAAGTTGGGCTGGGAGGCAGGCTGGATAGCACAAATATTATCACGCCGGAAGTTTCAGTCATTACCAATATTGGGTTAGATCACACACAGTTCTTAGGAACTACCTTGGCTGAAATCGCTTCCGAAAAGGCTGGGATCATAAAACCTGAAATTCCAGTAGTGATAGGAGAATACCACAAAGAGACACTTGCAATTTTTGAAGAAATTGCATTAAAAAATAATTCAAAACTTTACAAGGCATTTCAATCTACGGAAACTTTATTGCCTTCAGATTTGAAGGGAGATTATCAAAAAAGTAATATAAGAACTGTACAAGCTGTAGTAAAGATTTTACAGCAAAAAAAATACAATATTGGGATTCAACATCTAGGGAAAGGACTACAAAATGTAGTTGACAATACAGGCTTGCAAGGGAGATGGCAAACACTGCAGGAAAACCCTAAAATAATCTGCGACACCGCGCACAACAAGGAGGGATTGACGTATGTGTTAAAACAATTACAAAGCGAAAAATTTGAAAAACTACATATAGTTTTAGGCTTTGTAAGTGATAAAGCGGTCGAAACGGTCTTGCCACTGTTTCCAAAATCGGCTACCTATTATTTCTGCAAGCCAGACATAGCAAGAGGAATGGAAGTTGCGAAACTAATGCAACAAGCAGAAAATTTCGGATTAAAAGGAAACCTTTTCCCAAGTGTGCAGAGCGCTCTAAAAGCTGCTAAAAAAAGCGCGCATCCAACCGATTTAATCTTTGTAGGAGGAAGTACGTTTGTTGTGGCAGAGGTGGTTTAGTTTTTCTTACCGTTAAAATTTTTGGTCTTCTTTTTGTCGGGATTGGTAAATAAACGCTTTAAAAATCCATCTCTTTTTGTGGGTGGGCAGTCTAAGGAAGCAAGAACTTCTTTGCTTGGTATTGGGAATCTTGCTTTGGTGATAGTATCAAAGCGTTTATCGCTATTCATTTTTTGAAGTAATTTCGCCGTAATGGGTAATGCTGCGTTCGCTCCTTGCCCTACGCGTGTACTTTTAAAACCAATACGGTGATCGTCGTGCCCTACCCAAGTTACTGTGACTAAAGTAGGGGTTACACCTACAAACCAGGCGTCTTTATTGGACTGTGTAGTTCCTGTTTTTCCTGCCAACTGGTTTTTAAGTAAATAATTAGCGCGTAGACGTTTTGCAGTACCATTATTCACAACATTTTGCATCATGACAAGCATTTGTTGTCGGGTAGTTTTAGAAAAGGCTTCTTTTGATGGCGTTGGTGGGTCGAATTTTTCGAGGACTTTACCTTGTGCATTTTCAATTTTCACCAAGTAGTAGGGTATAGATGCTTTACTCTCGTTTATAAAAGCGGTGTAAGCACCTGCCATTTCCAAAACGCTCAATTCTGCTGTACCTAGTGCCAAGGATGGAACTTCAGGCAGTTTGGAGGTAATGTTTAGTTTTTTTGAAAGGGCAATTACCTTTGGAATTCCTGTTGTTTCAATAATTTTTACCGAAACGGTATTAATAGATTGCGTGAGCGCTTCCTTGATACTATAGTTTATATATTTTTCATCTTTATTACCAGAATTTGATGGCGTCCAATTGTCTAGATTTTCATAGGCTACCTCTCGTGCCGAAATATAATCACAAGGTTGCATACCGCTTTCCAAAGCTGCTGCGTATAAGATAGGTTTAAAAGTGGATCCAACCTGTCTTCTACTCTGTATGTGGTCGTATTTAAAATTTTCAAAATCTACACCACCCACCCACGTTTTAATGGCGCCGTCTGCAGCAACAGCCAAGGTGCCCGTGTTCAGAGATTTTAAATAAAATTCCAAACTGTCCATAGTGCTGAAACGTACTTTTCGCTGTTTGCCGAAACTTGATACATTCATTTTTCGTTTTATGCGCAGAGAATCCAGAATAACCGCTTCTGTATATCCTTTTTCTTTCAGTTTTATATAGGCGTTTGTAGTTTTTAATTTGTTTTTAAAGAGATCGGTTTTTTGTCCCCACGGTTTTTTACTTCCGTATTCCCCTTCAAATTGTCCCTGGAGTTTTTGCAAATGCTCCCGGGTAGCAGCTTCGGCGTATTCCTGCATTTTTTTATCTAGGGTCGTATAAATTTTTAGACCGCTGGTATATAAATTGGGTTGTTTTAAAAGGTTCGTATTCTCTTTACACCAGATAAGCATACGTTGTCTTAATTTTTCCCGAAAGTAGGGAGCCAGGCCATTTTGCTCGTCGAACCTGGCAAAATCTGTTACCAAGGAATCTTGCTGAAATTTTATCAAAGCAGCTTCCGTTAGATAATTGTACTTGTACATTTGCTGTAGCACTACATTACGGCGTTTTGTGCTACGTTCGGGATATCTGTAAGGGTTGTAATAGGTGGTAGCCTTTAAGGTGCCTATAAGGGTAGCTCCTTCTGAGGTGGTTAATTTTTGAGCAGGCTTATTAAAAATTTTTCTTGATGCACTTTCAATGCCATTGGTATTTCCGCTAAAAGGGGCAGAGTTAAGGTAGAGTTCTAGAATTCTGTCTTTTTCATAAATCGATTCTATTCTTTTGGCAATAAATATTTCCTTGCATTTGGCCACGGGCAAGGTGAAAATGCTTAATTCTTTCCGTTTAAAAAGATTTTTAGCCAATTGTTGCGTAAGCGTGCTGCCACCGCCAGCCGATTTATCCTGTAACAAAATAGATTTTATTACCACTCGAAACAAACTACTTGTATCAATGCCATTGTGTTCGTAGAACCGTGCATCTTCGGTAGCGATAACGGCGTCTAGTACATGTTGTGGAATACTGTCCAGCGGAATGGGCTGCCTATTTTCGATATAAAATTTACCAATGAGCTCATTATTGATATCATAAATGTCGGAAGCCCGGTATTGCGAAAGTTCTTTTAATTCTTTGTTTGAAGGCAACGCGCCCCAGAGGCCAAAGTAAACAGTGCCCATAAAGAAGCAAGCCAAACCAAAAGCAATGCCAAGGGCAATGGCTATTTTTTTTAAAATTTGTTTGAATTTTTTGTTAACTTTCATATAAAGGTTTACACTATGCAATGTAACATATTGGAGCGGGTAGCAGGACCCTTTTTAACCAAATTTCAAAAGTTCAAAATAAAAAAAGGTCTTCATTTCTGAAGACCTTTTGTGGGCGCAGAGGGATTCGAACCCCCGACCCCTTGGGTGTAAACCAAGTGCTCTGAACCAACTGAGCTATGCGCCCGATTTTTTTAAAGGGATTCGGTAATCCCGACTCTCCCGACACTAAATCGGGATGCGCTAAAACAACTGAGATATTCGCCATTGCTTTGTTAGCGGTTGCAAATATAAGTTAGTTTTTACTTTCAGCAAATTAAAATGAAAAAAAATATGAGATAAATTTATAAAAATTTCAGTGTCCGCTCCAAAGCCATTCCTCTTGAGCCTTTTATAAGGATTGTACTTTTGGAAACAGGAGTGTGATTCAATTCTTTTTCCAGAGAATCAAAGGCGCTGTATTTTGAAATATGCGAGGCCTCCGTTTTTGTTTTACTGAAATTTTCACCCACCAGATAAACGCTTCCGAAGTTATTTTCAGAGAGAAAATCTACTATAGCTTGGTGTTCTCTTTCAGCTGAACTCCCTAATTCAAACATATCGCCTAGAATCATTACTTTATGCTCCCCTGCTGCTTGCTGGAAGTTTTCAAGCGCAGCGAGCATACTGGTTGGATTAGCATTGTACGCATCCAGTAAAATGGTATGCCCGTTTTGCTGTATAATTTGAGAACGATTATTTGTGGGTACATAGCTTTCAATAGCTTTCTTTATATTTTCTGCAGAAACTTTAAAATATTGCCCAATCGCAATAGCAGCGGCAATGTTCGTGTAATTATATAATCCAACTAGATTGCTGGTAATCTCTTCATTCTTATACGCTACTTTTAATTGCGCTGAGGAATCCAAAAGCGTCACATTGCAATCTTCGTTCGTCTTTCCAAAGGTGTATTTCTTAAGTGGTTTAGAAATTTCAACTTGTTTAGGATCTTCTGTATTTACAAAGGCTAGTTTATTATTTTTTTGAAGGCTTTCGTAGAGTTCTGTTTTGCCTTTTATAACCCCTTCTAGGCTTCCAAAACCTTCCAGGTGAGCCTTCCCAAAGTTAGTGATATACCCATAGTCGGGTTGCGCAATGGTGCATAGTTGTTCTATTTCTTTTAAATGGTTGGCGCCCATTTCTACAATGCCCATCTCAGTTTCAGCAGTCATGGAGAGTAGGGTAAGTGGTACGCCAATATGATTATTAAGGTTTCCTACGGTTGCTGTTGTTGTGTACGTGGTTTCTAGCACCGCATTAATCAACTCCTTCGTTGTTGTTTTTCCGTTGCTGCCAGTAAGAGCAAGGATAGTTGTGTTGAGGTAGTTGCGATGATAGTTGGCTAATTCTTGTAATTTTTCCAGAACATTTTTGCATAAAATGGTCTCTCCTGTATTTTTATGAAATTGTAATTTATCTATAATTACTTTTGAAGCTCCTTTTTGTAGTGCTTCTTCTGTAAAGATGTTTCCGTCAAAATTATCACCTGTAAGGGCAAAAAAAAGACAGTTCTTGGTGATTTTTCTAGTGTCGGTACAAACAGTCTTGCTTTTTAGAAAAAGTTGGTGGAGTGCTTCTATTTTCAATGCTATTTATTTTTGAGATATAAAGGTATAAAAAAACCCTCCGTTGCAAATAACAAAGGAGGGTTTGTATAAATTTTAATGAATTTTTAGTCTCTTGGTGTCTTTCCTTTTTTAGATTTTGAACCTACACGAGACATAGCACATCTAAAGCCAATATAGTCTGTAGCCATATCTTGAGGGAAGAAACGACGTTGTGCTGGATCTAACCAGTAATCACGATCTCTCCAGGAACCTCCTTTGTACACACGTACTTCGTTGTCTATTAATGTCGTTCTGGTCGCATTTTTATCATATTGACGGTCCATTGATCCGGTACTGTCTGCGGACACTTGGTGCTTAGGAGAATTGTACATGCGCTCTCCATCCTTCTCACCTTCTCCTTCGCTATCGAAATCGCTGAAAGAAGAGAAGTAACGCGTTGAGCGCTTGTCTCCATCACGGAAGTCACGGTTATCGCTCTCTGAGAATTGTGTTCTCAAATACGTTTCATTTTCATCTACAGGTACTTGTGCAATTTCCCCAGGGAAATTCCTTGCAATTACTTTACCATTACTCAAGGTGTCATAAACGATAGAGTCTGCAGTAACGATTTTAACTTTACCATCTTCGCCAATAGCATTTTTGGTATATACGTTACCACGATAGTAGTTAAAGTCGTTAAACTCGTCATCAACTATTGGACGGTACACATCGGCAACCCATTCGGCTACGTTTCCTGCCATATCGTATAATCCATAATCGTTAGGTTCGTATGATTTTACTTCAGCAGTAATATCGGCTCCATCATCACTCCATCCGGCAATACCACCATAATCACCATCACCTTGTTTGAAGTTGGCTAATTGATCACCACGACTTCTTCTTTTTCCAGAACGGGTGTATTGTCCGTCCCAAGGGTATTTTTTTCTACCTCTGTATACGTTGTAATTTCTCAAACTACTCATACCAAGTGCGGCAAATTCCCACTCTGCTTCCGTTGGAAGTCTGTAGGCAGGTAATAATAGTCCATCTTTACGTTGAACATATAAATTTGTACTGTCTTTGCTTCTCTTTGCCAAACTTTCTGAACGCTTTCCACCTTTGGTAATGGAATCGTTACCGCCATAGGTTTTAGAAGGAGCATTTAAATAGGTGTCTGTACTAAAAGTTTCACCAGTTTTAACATCATAACGACCATTACGAGCCGTAAATCCTTCTTCTTCCAAGATAAGTTCGTTTACACGGTCTGTACGCCAGTTTCCAAACTCTACAGCTTGTAACCAGCTTACTCCTACTACAGGGTAATCTGCATATGCAGGGTGACGCAAGTAATTATTTGTCATTACTTCGTTAAACCCTAAGCGGTTTCGCCATACCAAAGTATCCGGAACAGCACCGTCATAAATACGGCGATAATTTTCTTCCTCTGGAGGGAAAACACGCTTTAACCAATCCAAGTATTCAAGATACATTAGGTTGGTAACTTCAGTCTCGTCCATATAGAAAGACTGGACGTGTTGTTGGTTTGGACTATTGTTCCAATCGTGCATTGGATCATCTTGTACTCGGCCCATAGTAAACGTTCCGCCTTCAACAAAAATAAGTCCGGGACCTGTTTCTTGCTCTTTAGCTTTGGGGTTGTACTGAAAGCCACCTTCTTTGGAATTCATTTTCCAACCGGTAGCTCTTGAGCTGTTTTTATAGTCGCGAGTCTTGTTACAGCTTGTAATAAATGCTGCTACAGCAACTAAAAGTAATGCCTTTAAGGCTAAGTTTTTTATCATGTTCATAGGTTCAGTCATGAATAAATTGGGTTCGCAATATAACAATTAACGATAAAAGCACAATAATATTTTACCATTTATCCGATGTAAGGGGTCTTTATCGAAATCGACCCACTGTAAACGTAGCTTTTTTTTTATTATTATAGTATAAGCCTATTTCTTTAAAAAACTTTTAGATCGCTACACTAAGTGTATCTTTGAAGCGTTACTAGTTATGATGAAAAAGTTAATTTTACTCTCTATTTTATCGGTATTACCTTTAATTGCTGCGTCTCAGCAAAAAGACATCGTAGTGCCTTGGAATAATACCACAACAACTTCTGTAGGTTCTAATAGCAAGAAAATTGGTGTAGCAAAAACAGTGAATACTAATACTGTTACTAAAGCTTCAGGAAATTCAGCATTAGGTCTTCAGCTTGATGATGATAGTCTTCTCTATGAGAAACTTTGGGAGGATACTGGATTTGCAGATGCCAATTCGCTTCAAATTTTAAATGTAACGTACGGTTCGCTTACTCAAGATGAATTAAAAGGTATTAATAAGAACATGGTGCCTTCCCAATTAAAATCTCAGATTGCAAGCACCATGGGGAGGGATAAAATATTTACAAAAGTGAGTATTTCTCCAGTTGTGAAAACGAATGCAGGTCTTAGAAAAGTGATTTCGTTTTCTTTAAAGTATACCTACGGAAACAATAGAAGTTCGTATACCCGAATGCCTATCACAAATTCTGTTTTAGCAACTGGCAACTGGTTTAAATTTAAAATTGAACAAACAGGTATCCATCGGGTAACGAAAGAATTTTTAAGCAGTATTGGTATGAATACCGACGGTATTGATCCCAGAAATCTTAAAATTTACGGACATGGAGGGAAGCCACTTCCTTTATATAATGCAATTCCTGTTGCTTTTGACCTTCCTGAAAATGCAATACAAGTGTTGGGGGAAGGAGATGGTTCTTTTGATAGTGGTGATGCCATTTTATTTTATGGTATAAGTACCAAAGGATATGATCTTGAGAATGACACCAATATAAACCCTTATAGTGACGAGGCTTATTATTATGTTACAAGCTCTGGGGGACCTGGTTTGCGGGTGCAAAATATGGTAGAGCCTACGGGAAATGCCACTACAATAATTAGTAGCTTCGATGATTATAAATTCCATGAGCTTGATGAAGATAGCCCGGTACGGGTGGGTAGGCGCTGGTATGGTAATAGATTTGACATAGAAAACGAACAAACATTCACCTTTAATTTTCCTAATATAATATCGCAGGAACCTATGGATCTAACAGTGAAAGCTGTTTCGGCATCCGAAACTTCTAGCTCCATAGCGCTATCTGTTAACGGTACCACGTTAAATCCGTTAACCTTCATACCACCATCGGGGTCCACGGCATTGTTAAGTACCGATGAATTTGAAGACGAAGTGCCCGCAGGAGGGGAAGAAGTAACTGTGGAGTTGATTTATAATAATGGTGGTAACCCGGCAAGTATTGCTTACTTAGATTATATTGGAATTACTGCGGTACGTAGACTTTCTGGCACGGGGGAACAATTACCCTTTCAGTTTAATGATGCAACAACACTTACTGGAATTGGGGAATATCAAATTACCAATGCGAACGATTTTACACAAGTTTGGGACGTAACCAATACGGCAAATATTTCTAGTAAGCCACATGAAAATGGAGGTGCCTCTTTCAGTTTTAAGGCTGCTTTAGGACAGCTTAGAAAATATGTTGCGGTACACGCTTCCAACTTTTTAGAGCCAGTACAGGCGCAAAACCCAGTGGTTGGGAATCAAAATTTAAAAGGAACTATCTTTAACGATGCTTCTGGTAACTTTCAGGATATAGAGTATCTAATTATAGCGCCTCCTTTCTTATTACAACCAGCACTGCGATTGGCAACCCATCACAAAGGCAGAGGGCTTAATGTAAAGGTGGTCACTACTGATAAAATTTATGAAGAATTCAGTTCTGGGAAACAGGATATAAGTGCTATCCGTAATTTTGTACGGTATATTTATGACAATGCTTCCAGCCGGGAAAACAGAATTAAATACCTCGGTTTTTTTGGAGATACTTCTGTAGATTATAAAAACAGGCTGAGCAACAATAACAATAATGTGCCTTCCTTTCATACGCTTTTAAGTACAAATACAGCCAATTCTTTTATGAGTGATGATTTCTTCGGAAGTGTAGACTCTAATGAGGGTACCATTGGCGGGGAAAATTTAAATGAATTTGGAGAGAGGTTGCCCGATATTGATAAGCTGGATATAGCAGTAGGTAGAATTATAGCAGATAATGTACTATTGGCAAACCAGATGGTAGATAAGATTTTGAATTACGCATCCAGAAGTTCCTATGGAAATTGGCGGAATAATTTTATCTTAATTTCAGACGATGTAGATGCACCCTTTGAGTATCGTGATCTAGAATTAAATCTCGATAACTTAGGGGATGAAATCTCTGCCAACAAGCAATTTGTGAATGTAAAGAAAATACATGCAGACGCTTTTTTACAGGAAACTTCGGCAGGTGGAAATAGATATCCTACGGTGGTAAAAGCCATCCAGAACCAAACTGAAGTAGGTGCATTAATTATTAATTATTTTGGACACGGTGGTGAGGATGGTTTGGCGAAAGAATTTATTTATACCAAAGGGGTTGCCGAAAATTTAAGAAATCCCAACACATTACCACTTATTGTAACGGTAACCTGCGAGTTTACAAAATTTGACGATCCTGAGCGTGTCACCGCAGGGGAACTTACTTTTTGGAACCCAGAAGGAGGGGCTATTTCACTCATTACTACTACCCGTGCCATATTTGTTAGCGTTGGTGTATTGTTCAATGATGCATTAGCACCTGAATTGTTTGGGTATGGCACTAATGATATTCCGCCGCCGGCAGAAGCATTGCGTAGAGCAAAAAATAACATACCCAGAAATACTAGGCGGGTGGTCCTTTTTGTAGGAGATCCAGCATCGCCGCTTGCCTTTCCCAAGCCATCTATAAGACTTACGTCTATTAATGGAGCTCCAGTTTCAGCAACATCTCCTGTGTTGCAAGCTTTAAGTCGCGTGCGTTTAGGTGGTGAGGTGACCGATGCTAATGGAAATGTATTGAGTAACTATAATGGAGTGCTGGAAGCAAAATTGTTTGATAAACGGGTAGATCGTCAAACATTGGCAAATGATGGTGTCAGAGATACATCGACAGACTATGATGGTGATGGAGACACAAATAATATATTAATATTAAATTTTACTACCCTAGGTGAAGGCCTTTTTAATGGACAGGCATCCATAACCAATGGTATATTCGAATTTGAGTTTGTCGTGCCTCGGGATATTCAAATCCCCGTAGGAAATGGTAGGCTAAGTTTGTATGCCCAAAATAATGCGCAACTGGAAGATCAAACGGGTTTTAATGAGCGAATTAGAATTGGAGGTCTTAACGAAAATGCTGCAGAAGATAATATTGGTCCCACCATCAATCTTTTTATGAATGATGAAAGTTTTGTTTCAGGAGGAATTACGAACGATTCGCCTATTCTGTTGGCAAAACTAGAAGACGAAAACGGTATTAACACAGCTAGTGGTATTGGCCATGACATTATTGCCATTTTGGACGGGGATGAGTCCAATCCAATTGTATTAAATGAATTTTACCAGGCCGAAGTAGATGATTTTACAAGAGGCCTTACAAATTATAACCTTCGGGATTTAGAGAAGGGATTACATACGTTAACGCTAAAGGCATGGGATGTGTATAACAATTCGTCTACCGCAGATATTCAATTTATTGTAACTGGAAATGATGAGCTAGAAATAAACAGGGTGCTTAATTATCCTAATCCATTCGTAAATTATACTGAATTTTGGTTTAACCATAATCGCCCTTTTGAGCCTTTAGAAGTTCAGGTGCAGGTGTTTACGGTAACGGGAAAAGTAGTTTGGACAAAAAACCAAACCATCACTACAGACGGTTTTCTTTCACGAGATATTGTTTGGGACGGAAGGGATGATTTTGGTGATAGAATAGGAAAAGGTGTGTATGTATACAAGATAACCGTAAAATCTCCGTTAACCAATAAGCAGGTTGAAAAGTTCGAAAAACTTGTTATCCTTTAATAATTGAAAATTAAACTTATATTTGAAAAAAATTTTAACCTCATGAAGAAAATTTCAATCCTGATTTTGTTGGCCTTGGTAACAGTAAAAACCCAAGCACAGGAAGATAACTCTACCGCTAACCAAAGAGTTATCACAACCGCAGTTCCATTTGTATTAATCGCCGCAGATGCTCGTGCCGCAGGTATGGGAGATATAGGAGTCGCCTCTTCTGCAGATGCTTTTTCACAACAATGGAATCCTGCAAAATATGCTTTCGCAACTTCAAAACAAGGTGTGGGTGTTACGTACACTCCATACCTAAGCCAATTGGTAAATGATATTTTCCTTGGTAATTTAACATATTACAACCGTATCAACGAGCGTAGTGCAGTAGGTGCTAGTTTGCGTTATTTCAGTCTTGGAGATATTGAATTACGAGACACTGCAGAACAAGTGCCATTAATTCAAAGTCCCAATGAATTTACATTTGATGTGTCTTATGCTCTTCGCTTAAGTGATCGATTTTCAATGGCTGTTGCTGGACGTTATTTGCGATCCGATCTAAAAATCCAAGCTTCAAACGAAGATGCTTCTGCAGCAAGTTCCTTTGGTGTGGATATCGCTGGTTATTATCAGTCTGAAGAAATTGCATACAACGATTTTGACGGTCGCTGGAGAGCAGGTTTTAACATCTCAAATGTGGGTCCAAAAATTAAGTATGATGAAGTAGGACAAGAAAACAACCTTCCAACAAATTTGGGTCTGGGAGCAGGTTTCGATTTTATTTTAGATGAATATAATAAAGTTACCGCACTTGTGGAAGTAAATAAACTATTGGTGCCTACTCCTCAGGATTTTGATAATGATGGTGATATTGATGCAGAAGACGATGAGGAATACGAAAATATTAGCTTCTTTTCAGGTATCTTTAAATCTTTTGGTGATGCACCAGATGGTTTCAGTGAAGAGTTGAAAGAGTTTACGTGGGCTATAGGAGCAGAATACTGGTACCAAGATGTATTTGCTTTCCGTACAGGGTACTTTAATGAAAGTGACTTAAAAGGATCTAGAAAATTCCTTTCTTTAGGAGCAGGATTTAGATACACCGCAATCAATATCGATATTTCTTACTTATTCTCTACTTCAGCAGTTAGAAGTCCGTTGGAAGGAACACTTCGTTTCGGTCTTACTTTTAACTTTGGAGATGAATATGACGAGTATTAAAAAATAGAATGGCAAAGAAACTCACGATTACCGCCGAACTTACGGTATTTGAATCTTTACAAGAGCTTCCTCAGTCCATACAAGAATTAATGCATAAGGCGCAAGAAGCTCGTGAAAGAGCTTATGCGCCTTATTCGCGTTTTAAGGTGGGCGCTGCACTACAGTTGGCCAATGGTGAATTAGTAACAGGTAACAACCAGGAAAATGCTGCATTTCCTTCAGGGCTTTGTGCAGAGCGTGTAGCGGCTTTTTACGCAGGAGCTACCTATCCGGGAGTTGCATTCCAGACCATGGCATTAACGGTACGTTCCTTAAATAAAGAAGTGAACACGCCAACGCCACCTTGTGGCGCTTGTCGCCAATCCCTGGCCGAATACGAAGTAAACCAGAAATCACCTATCACCCTCTACTTTATGGGCGAAACGGGTAAAGTGGTTCGGGCAAATTCAGTTAAAGATCTCTTGCCGCTTATTTTTGATAGCTCTTATTTGTAAACTTTTTTAGAAAAATAAATATTGGCTCCTTCCCCAAGCGGCTAAATATAGATAATCTAAAAGTCTAAATGTTAACCCGCGATTCGGGGGAAGGTGGATTTCAACATTGCGATTTTGAATAAAACTCACGAAGTAGGATAGTCGAAATTCGGAAGGGGGAAACCTCCCAAAATCCAATTATCTTCCCAATCTTAATTTTAGAAACTAAAGTTTTATATAAGGGTATAAAATCCTTATTTTTGTTATTCGCGAAAATTAAATGCTGAAGCCTTTTTTTCAGTATTCCAACACTATTAGTTGATGAAAAAAATCACCAAAAAAACATACTTAGATTGGTATGAAAACATGCTATTCTGGCGCAAATTTGAAGACAAATTAGCCCAAGTATATATCAATCAAAAAGTCCGTGGCTTCTTACACTTGTACAATGGGCAAGAAGCTGTTTTAGCAGGAGCGCTACACGCCATGGATCTTACCAAAGACAATATGATAACCGCCTACCGTAACCACGTACAGCCTATTGGGATGGGTGTGGATCCAAAACGTGTTATGGCCGAATTGTATGGAAAAGCCACTGGTACTTCCCAAGGTTTGGGAGGTTCTATGCACATTTTCTCCAAAGAGCACCGTTTTTATGGGGGTCATGGGATTGTGGGGGGTCAAATCCCGCTGGGAGCTGGTATTGCTTTTGGAGATAAATTTCATGGGCGTGATGCCGTAACCTTATGCTATATGGGGGATGGAGCTGTACGTCAAGGATCGTTACACGAAACGTTTAACTTAGCAATGTTATGGAAACTACCTGTTGTGTTCTGTTGTGAAAATAACGGATACGCCATGGGAACGTCTGTAGCTAGAACTGCCAATCATACTGATATCTGGAAACTAGGTTTAGGCTACGAAATGCCGTGTAAACCCGTGGACGGAATGAAACCAGAAGTCGTTGCCAAAGAAATGGACGAAGCCATAGACCGCGCAAGACGTGGTGATGGGCCTACCTTCTTAGAAATTAGAACGTACAGGTATAGAGGACATTCTATGAGTGACGCACAACATTATCGCACGAAAGAAGAAGTAGCGAAAAAACAGGAAGAAGATCCAATTTCGTACGTGTTGCATACCATTTATGAAAAGAAATGGGCGACCGAAGAAGAAATTAAAAAAGTTGATAAGCGTGTAAAGGATATGGTGAAGGAATGTGAAAAATTTGCAGAAGAATCTCCATACCCAGAAAAAAACGTAATGTACGACGCAGTATACGAACAAGAAGATTACCCATTTTTACCTCATAAATTATAAGCAATGGCAGAAGTAATAAACATGCCTCGATTGAGTGACACCATGGAAGAAGGAACCGTGGCAAGCTGGCTCAAAAAAGTGGGCGATAAAATAGAAGAAGGCGATATACTAGCTGAAATAGAAACAGATAAAGCCACGATGGAGTTTGAATCCTTTTATGAAGGAACGTTGCTTCATATTGGGATCCAAGAAGGAGATACGGCCAAAGTAGACACGTTGTTGGCTATTATTGGTGCTGAAGATGAAGATATTTCAGAACTGCTGAATGGAAAAGGAAGCGATGGTGCGAAATCTGAAACAGAATCTGAAGTTGAAGAAGACGAAGAAACTGAAGAAGAAGATTCCGAAGAAACTGAAGCTAACGATAGCGATGTAACTGAAACTGATGAGGAGGAAGAAGAAGATGAAGTAGAAGAAGATACTTCTGCCAATTCTGAAATACCCGAAGGAGTTGAGGTTATTAACATGCCTCGCTTGAGCGATACTATGGAAGAAGGAACCGTAGCGTCTTGGTTAAAAAAGGAAGGTGACACTGTGGAAGAAGGTGATATTCTAGCCGAAATTGAAACAGACAAAGCCACGATGGAGTTTGAGTCTTTTTACTCAGGTACGCTCTTAAAAATAGGTATTGCCGAAGGTGAAACAGCTAAAGTAGATACCTTACTAGCCATCATAGGTCCAAAGGGAACCGATGTTTCTGGTATTTCAGAAAAAGGAAAACCAGCGGCTAAAAAATCTTCAGATAAAAAGGAAGCTTCAGCAAAAGAAACTTCAAAAAAAGAAGAAGTAAAAAAAGATACTTCAGAAGAAAAAAAAGAATCTAAAAGTTCAAGTTCAAGTTCAAGTTCAAGTTCATCTTCAACTTCAGATTCAAAAAGAATTTTCGTTTCTCCACTTGCCAAGAAGATGGCCGAAGAGAAAGGAATTAATTTACAACACGTAAACGGTTCTGGAGAAAACGGACGTATTGTAAAAAGCGATATAGAAAATTACCAACCAGGTGCAGCAAGTGCAGGCGCTTATCAGCCAGTAGGTGTAGAAAGCTGGGAAGAAACCAAAAACTCACAAATGCGCAAGACCATTGCCAAGCGTTTGGGAGAATCCAAATTTACAGCACCGCACTACTACTTGACCATCGAGTTGGATATGGACAATGCCATTGCTTCCAGAACGGCTATTAACAGCGATCCAGACGTAAAGGTTTCTTACAACGATATGATTGTGAAAGCATGTGCTATGGCGTTGCGAAAACATCCGCAAGTAAATAGTCAATGGACTAATGATACTACAAAAATTGCAAGCCATATTCATATAGGAGTGGCCGTAGCGGTAGATGAAGGCTTGCTAGTTCCCGTATTAAAATTTGCAGACCAAATGACGTTCTCTCAAATAGGGGAGAACGTAAAGGAATTGGCAGGTAAAGCAAGAAATAAAAAGCTAACTCCCGATGAAATGCAGGGAAGTACCTTTACGGTTTCTAACTTAGGGATGTTTGGAATTAAAGAATTTACGAGTATTATCAATGCGCCTAATTCGGCTATTTTATCGGTTGGAGCTATCGTGCAAAAGCCTGTTGTGAAAAATGGAGCCATTGCGGTAGGGAATACCATGACTGTAACCCTAGCCTGCGATCACCGAACCGTAGATGGTGCTACCGGAGCAAAATACTTGCAAACAGTACGACAGTATATCGAGAATCCAGTGACAATGTTTGTGTAATTAACGAACAAAATTTTGCGGTGTCAGGTTGAGCGCAGTCGAAACCTAATTGATACTGAATGATTTGAAATTAGAACGAATAATTTTAGAATTTCTAAATGCCAAAAAACATCATCATCACTGGAACCAGTCGAGGTATAGGGTACGAGTTGGTTTCATTACTTACGGATGCAGGGCACAACGTCCTTGCGCTATCTCGTGATGCTGCACCGGTTTCTGGGTTGGATATTTCAAACTGTATGTGCTTTTCCTGTGATATCACCGATAAAAAAGACATCACTCGTGTCAAGGATTTCCTTAAAAAGACGTGGAGTCATGTAGATGTGCTTATTAACAATTCTGGATATTTGGTAAACAAGCCTTTTTCAAAACTGAACTGGGAAGACTTTGAAGACAGCTATGGAGTAAATATTTTTGGTGCTGCCGTCATGACGCAGGCTGTTTTGCCTTTTATGAAAAAAGACGGTCACGTAGTGAATATAAGTAGTATGGGCGGTATTCAGGGAAGTATGAAATTTCCAGGATTGGCTGCTTACAGCAGCAGTAAAGGGGCCATCATTACCCTAACTGAAGTATTAGCAGAAGAATACAAAGAAACGGGTCCCAGCTTTAATTGTTTGGCATTGGGTTCTGTGCAAACCGAAATGCTGGAGGAAGCTTTTCCCGGCTTAAAAGCGGCTGTTACCGCCAAAGAAATGGCGCACTATATTATGGATTTTTCCTTGACCGGACATACCATGTATAACGGGAAAATTTTGCAGGTTTCTAACTCAACGCCTTAGTCATTTCGACGATAGGAGAAATCACACAAGTAGCTCCATCCCGAATTAATTTCAGGCTAGCTCACTCAAATGCGACCCCTCGCTGTACTTTGAGGTGACAAAACAACTAAAATTCACTATTTTTACCTTGTGCAAGAAATCCTCGCAAAATACATCCCAAACGCTGCTGTTCAACCAAGTTTTGAGCTTATTAAAGCGAATAATGTTTATTTAAAAATAGTAAACGAACGCGTAACGCGCCACGGTGATTACAGAAAAACGCCCAATGGCCAGCACCAAATAACAGTAAACGCCAGTCTTAATAAATACCGCTTTTTAATCACACTTGTTCATGAAATTGCACATTTGGTAGCCTTCGCCAAATACGGGCGCTATATAAAACCCCATGGGCTGGAATGGAAACGAAGTTTTCAGGTATTGATGTTGCCTTTTATACGCCCCGAAGTTTTTCCCAATCAATTATTGCCATTATTAGCACTACATTTTAAAAACCCGAAGGCCAGTAGTGATACAGATGCTAAACTTTCGTTAGCGTTAAAGCAATACGATGCGCCCAACGATAAAAACTTTATATTTGAGATACCTCCCAGCGGATTGTTTCGATTGTACAATGGAAAGATTTTTAAGCGAGGAAACAAACGTGTAAAACGCTACGAATGTTTGGAGGTAAGCACCGGTAGGATCTACCTTTTTAACCCCAATGCGGAAGTGGAGTTTTTGCGAGAAACAAGTTGACCCTTCGATACAATTCCGCAGAAAAAGCAGAATCACTCAGGGTACCGGTTTAATGTTTTTGTGTTTCAGTGTAGGAAGTATTATTTACTCAACCCATAAACTCTTCAGCATCTAAACTATGAATAACAAAACATAACAAAGAGCAGCAATCTATCTATAAATATCGCAATTTTGAAAACAGTGAATACTAATTACTACGCAGTTATCATGGCCGGAGGCATAGGTTCCAGATTTTGGCCCGTGAGCACACAGGAATTTCCTAAACAATTTCAGGATATGTTGGGAACGGGGGAGAGTTTACTTCAAAAGACATTTTCCCGATTGGAGAAGATAGTGCCTGCTGAAAATATTCATATTTTAACCAATGAGCGATATCTAGAACTCACGCTTCAGCAATTGCCGCAAATTTCGGAAGAACAGGTTGTTTTAGAACCTGCAATGCGAAATACAGCACCTTGTATTTTGCTTTCCGCTTTAAAAATTCAGAAAGAAAATCCAGATGCTGTCATGTTAGTGGCGCCAAGCGACCATTGGATTGAAGATGAAGCAGCTTTTAAAAGCGATGTAGAAATCTGTTTTAGCCAGTGTGTAAAGGATGATGTGTTGATGACGTTGGGGATAACGCCTACTTTTCCGAATACGGGATATGGGTATATTGAGAGTGATAAAAATTCAATTTCAGAAATTAAAAAAGTAAATCAGTTTCGGGAAAAACCGAATTATGAAACCGCTAAGCAGTTTTTAGCAGAAGGAAATTTTTTATGGAATGCTGGAATTTTTCTATGGAGTGTACAAAGTATAATTTCGGCTTTCGAAAAATATTTGCCTGTGATGAATGCACTCTTTTCAGAAGGAAACCCTGTTTATAACACCGATGAAGAAAAAGATTTTGTACTAAATAACTATGGTCTTGCCGAAAATATCTCGATTGACTATGGAGTCATGGAAAAGGCCGGCAATGTATATGTGAAAAAAGCAACGTTCGATTGGAATGACCTTGGTACCTGGGGCGCATTGCACGAGAAGTTGGTGAAAGATATAAACAGCAATGCAATTGTTCGGGCAAAGACTCATTTAAAGGATGCTAGTGGTAATATGATCTTTACTGAAAGAGATAAATTGGTGGTAATTGATGGTTTGAATGATTATATTGTTGTTGAAAAAGAAGACGTGTTGCTTATCTTTCCGAAAGAAAAAGAACAAGAAATAAAGACATTATTGACCGAAGTTGCCGAAAAACATGGTAAAAATTATACCTAATGAGTACACCTGAAAATAAGAATCATATAACTCCCAACGAAGCCGAATTTGAGCAAGACAAACACAATGCTTGGCAAGGCGTAACAAAATTTATTAGAGGACTTTTTAGTCTGCATGAAGATACAGATCGAGATGCGACTATAGAAGCGGTTAGAAAAGACATTTCTTTTAAAGGGCATACGGCATGGATTCTTATTTTTTCCATATTTGTGGCGTCAATTGGGTTAAATGTAAGTAGTACGGCCGTGGTTATTGGGGCAATGCTTATTTCGCCATTAATGGGACCTATTGTTGGAATTGGCCTTTCTGTGGCCATAAACGATGTAGAGACACTTCGTAAATCTCTTATTAACTTAGGAATCATGGTGGCTCTTAGTGTACTAACGGCTTTTTTATACTTTAGTATTTCACCTTTAACCGAAGAAACACCAGAGCTACTTGCGCGAACCTATCCTACTATTTTAGATGTGTTGGTCGCTATTTTTGGTGGTTTGGCACTTATTGTTGCTAAAACAAAAAGCGGGACCATTGCCAGTGTTATCTTTGGTGTGGCTATTGCCACTGCTCTTATGCCTCCTTTGTGTACGGTAGGATATGGATTGGCCATTGGAAATTTTGATTATGCTGGAGGAGCGTTGTATCTGTTTTCTATTAATGCCGTATTTATTGCGCTTTCAACTTTTATAGTTTCTAAGGTTCTGCGCTTTCCCATGGTTCGATATGCCAATTCAAAAAGAAGGCGGTTTATTGCTCAAATGGCTTCCTTAATAGCGATAATTGTAATTGTTCCTAGTGTGTATCTTTTTTATAAGCTTTTACAAGAACAGGTTTTTGAAAACAAAACAAACGAATTTGTAAGAGATGTTATAAAATACGAAGGTGCAGAGGTAGTGAAGGCATCTCAAGATTATAAAACCAAAAAAATTGAAGTTTATTTAATAGGGCAACTTGTGCCACAGCCTAAAATTAATGAGTGGTTGGACCAGTTAAAAGATACTGAGAAGTTAGAAGATGTAGAACTGCGTATTTACCAAGGTTCAGACCGTTCTGGAGAACTGGCTGAAAAGCTTTCGGGAGAGGTGAAAGCTGGTATTCTGGAAGATCTTTATGTGAGAAATGAAAATGCCATTAGAGATAAAGATGAGCGTATAACATTTCTGGAGAATGAGATAGCAAATCTTACCGTAAAAGACCGGATACCTTTTGATGCCATAAGTAAAGAACTAAAAGTAACTTTTGATGGAATCCAGAATTTCTCTTATTCCAGGAGAGTTTCTACCAATTTTAAGAAGACAGATACCTTGCCAGTTTTTTCAGTATCCTGGGACAATTCCATACGTTCCCGAGATCGTATAAATAATATGAAGAAAATGGAAAACCTTTTAAAAATTAGGCTACAGCTGGATACTTTAGCTGTTGAAGAAAGTAAATAATACCATCACCTAATACACCTTCAGCTTCTAGTGTTATTTTAGAATAGTATACATACAGAGCGTGTTTGGAAACCTTACAAAGCTTTGCAGCACAAGTGAAATAGTTGTCTGTATAGAGACCTAATTAGACTTGTAGATACGTATTTTTAGTATCCACGACACCTGAAGTTAAAAAAAAATGGCACTCGAACAGAGTGCCATTTTCTAGTAAAGGTCTTTTCTAAATTATTTTTTCACAAACTTATAACTCATTTGTTTTGAATCAACTTCAAATTGAGCGAAGTACACACCAGAGTTTAAGCTAGAAACATCGATGCTGTTTGCGCTAGAGATTTTTGTGGTCAAAACCAATTTACCATTCATATCTACAATCGTTACCGTAGTATTGTTCATTCCTTGAACAGAGAAGTTTAATTTGTCTACTGTAGGATTAGGAAAAAGATGTATTCCGGCAGCTTCTACATCATTAATTCCTAATGGATTTCCACCTTGTTCAAAAATAATTTGAGTGTTTATGTTTGGGTTTGTTATTTCGTCGATAGTTCCATTGGGCCATTCAATAACAACTCTATCAATTTCTGTTGCTGTTCCAAGACCAAAGTGGGCTACTAAAGAGTTCATATGTCTAAAGCCTTCTCCAGAGCGAATTTCTCGCATTTGGCTTCCCCATGCACCTTCGATAGTGATGCGAGCACCAATACCGTTAATGTTGCTATCTACACCAATTAAACCAATCTTAAACCAGTTGTTAGAATTTGTGTCATTCATATAAAGATTTCCTCCTCTTACAACGTCCAAGAAGCCGTCATTATTAAAATCTCCAATTCCACCACCATCAAATGGTAGGTCTTGACCTGTAAAAGTCATATCTCCATTATTAAGGTACAGTTCTTTAGACATTTCGCTTAGGATATCTATATACCCATCGTTATTAAAATCTGCCGCTAAATTTTCCCAAGATCCCAGGTCTGTTGGATTAATACCTGTAGTGGCAATAATATCTGTAAAGTTTCCAGTACCGTCATTTTCCATAAATTTATTTTGAAAGTCATGATTTACGATAAAGGCATCAAGATCGCCATCGTTGTCAAAATCTTCAAAAACAGTTGCCCAGGAACGCGAGCTATCCTGCATACCAATATCTAGTGCGTTTTCAGTAAAAACACCCGTACCATCGTTCGTGTACATTGCATTGTTATTTAATGGATCGTTTGGTGGTGAACCACCTCTACATTTCGTTAAATACATATCAAGGTCGCCATCATTGTCATAATCTATCCAAATGGCAGCATAGTTGCCAGGAGCATCTATGGTTTGAATAAGGGTTTGATCGAGGGTCATATTTCCATTACCGTCATTTCGGTAAGGATGACTTAAATCTACATCGTGACAAACAAATGCATCTAAATCTCCATCGTTATCAATATCTGCTATGGTAGAGCGTTGTGAGAAGATATACTGAGGGAATGTATTTTCAGTATAGTCAGTACCATCTGCATTTGCCATTAAAAAGGAAACACGTTGCCCATTACCTAACACAAAATCATTATATCCATTTGCGTCTAAATCACCAGCAGCGACGCTCCAGTCTGGAACGTTTTGAATGTTCATTGAAATCATAGTTGAGATAAAAGTCCCATCGGGTTGTTGGTAATCTATTCCAATTCCGTTCGATGAAATTCGAACGTTATCGTCAAGAAAATCATTGTTTACATCAACAGCAACTGCCGTGGATGATTGGAAGTTGCCTATTAAATTGTTTTGGTTCGTAAAACTCACTTCTTGAGCCAACAACCCAAAACCACATGCGAGCGCAAGTGATAAGCTTGTAAATTTTTTCATGTTTTTGGTGTTTTAAAAAGTCTCTAAAAATAATCTAAAAAACCTAACGATACAACCTAACTATGAATTAATTACTGTTCTTTTATCTGTATATCTCTAATTTTTTTGAATAAATCTGAAGAATAGACGAAATCTGTAACGTCTTGATTTTCTGTATTAAAAATTTCCTTATTATTTCCTTGCCAAACTAAGATCCCATTTTTTAAGAATACAATGTTCTCGCCAATTTCCATTACCGAATTCATATCGTGAGTTACTACAACAGTTGTAATATTATTTTCATGGGTGATTTCCTGAATCAGGTTGTCAATTACGGTAGCTGTTTTAGGGTCCAGACCCGAGTTAGGTTCGTCACAAAATAAGTACTTGGGTTTGTTTACAATAGCTCTTGCAATGGAAACTCTTTTTTGCATACCCCCTGAAATTTCCGAAGGATATTTTTTATTAGTACCCTCTAAATTTACGCGTTGCAGAACTTCATTTACCCGATCTATCATTTCAGCCTTTTTATTCTGGGTAAACATGCGTAGGGGAAACATTACGTTTTCTTCAATCGTCATAGAATCAAACAATGCGCCTCCCTGAAAAAGCATTCCAATTTCTTCTCGTAGATTTCTTTGTTGCTCACTATCCATATTTTGAATAGCGTCTTCTTCATAATAAATAAGACCTTCTTCAGGCTTAAAAAGTCCCAAAAGACACTTTAATAATACGGTTTTACCACTTCCACTTTGTCCAATAATTAAATTGGTCTTCCCTTTTTCGAAAACTGTGGAAATACCTTTAAGGATTTCCTCTTCACCAAAGCTTTTCTTTATGTTTTCTACTTTAATCATTAGCTAAGAAGGAGTTGTGTGATAATAAAATTTGCCAGAATTATAAGTACACTGGTCCATACAAAAGAGTTGGTGCTTGCTTTTCCTACTTCCAGCGCACCACCTTTCATATAATAGCCCTGCCAGGAGGGTACCGTTGCTAAAATAAACGCAAAGACGAAAGTTTTTATAAAGGCATATACCAAATGAAATGAGTTGAAGTCTTGCTGAAGTCCTGTGGTAAAATCTGTATAGGTCGTAAAACCGCCGTACACACCAGCAAGTAATCCTCCGGTAATCCCAATAAACATAGACAATGCTATAATAAAAGGGTAGAACATTAACGCAACTATTTTGGGGAATACTAAATAGTTTAAAGAATTTATTCCCATTACTTCCAATGCGTCAATTTGCTCTGTTACTCTCATAGAGCCAATGCTGGAAGTTATAAAAGATCCTACTTTACCTGCCATAATAATAGACATAAAAGTAGGAGCAAATTCTAAAACAATGGATTGTCTCGTGGCAAAACCAATTAATGATTTTGGAATAATGGGGTTGTCAACATTTAGTGCCGTTTGTATAGCAATTACACCTCCTACAAAGAAGGAGATAAAAGCCACAATACCTAAAGATCCAATAATAAGGTCGTCAATCTCTTTAAAAATAAGTTCTTTAAGCACCGATCGTTTGGTGAAACTCCCAAAGGTGCGTTTCAACATTAAAAAATAAGAACCAATATCTTCTAGGTATGCCATAATTGTAATAGAGTCGCTAAGGTACTAATTAAATAATTTTTAGTGATTGGTTGTACGTTTACTTTTGGTCAAAAAGTTGTTTCATAATAGCAAATATTTTTGTGTTTTGATATACTCCGTCAAACAGTTCCTCGCTAGGACCTTGCGCAAAAACCGGCACCATGGTGGCTGAATGTCCCGTAGTTGAAAACGAAGCTATTATTTTATTGTAGTTCATCCCGTCTGCACTAAGCGTAAAGCCTCCGGTTTCATGGTCTCCAGTGACTATCACGAGCGTTTCTCCATTGTTTTTAGCAAAGTCTAAGACAGCTCCAATAGTTTTATCGAAATCTATCATTTCGTTGATTAAATATTCAGCATCGTTGTCATGGCCGCCCCAATCTATTTGCGATCCTTCTACCAGTAGAAAGAATCCATTTTTATTTTTGGACAATTGTCCAATAGCCAGCATGGTGGCATTAGTCAAAAAATTTCCGCGTTTCTCAGACATTTTTGGCATCCCATTAGGCGCTAGTAATATAGCCTGCTTTTTTGCTGAAATTTTAGTGGGAAGTTTTTCTGTATGCACTTCAAAATCATTGTCTTCTAATTGTTTAACAAGATCTAAGCTATCCTTTCTATTCTGAAAATATTGAAGACCACCACCTGCAAAAAAATCGAGATCACTCTTCACCAAATCCACAGCAATTTCCTCATACATTCGTCGGGATTCCTGATGCGCATAAAAAGCAGCAGGTGTAGCGTGTACAACAGACGATGTAACTACCAACCCTGTTGCGATATCAGTTTTAGAAACGTGCTCTACGATAGTTTCGGCGGGATTCATTTTTAAATCTACGCCTATGGCACCGTTGTATGTTTTTATTCCCGAAGCGAAGGCAGTAGCTCCAGCCGAAGAATCTGTAATCAATTCTTTTGAAGAAGAAGTCATACTTAGTCCAACGGTGCTAAATCTAAGAAAATTTGAAGGTTTGTCGTTAAAATATAAGCTAGACGAAATTTCGCTTAGCCCCATACCATCACCAACAAGTAGAATGATATTTTTTGGTTTCTTAGTGTTTTGTGAAATAGACGATGCGAAACTGAATGTGCAAATCGTTAAGCAAATAAAAATTTTGATGATAGATGAAGGCATAAAAAATTACTTAAAGAGTTTCAAAAATACACAATACGAAATTGCGAAATGCTATAAAAAGGTTAAGATGCATTAAAAGACTTTTTTCTTTATATTTTTCCAACGTAATTCACGAATAAATCTTCCTTCTTCTTCTGTAACCAAAAAGGATGCCTTGCTTTTTTTTGCCTTTAAATACCCGCGCATGCAATTGTAATAAAAGTTGAGACTTTCTTTTTTAGTGGCCAACTTAATAGTTGCAATTTGTGTGAGTACATACCCATAGCGCATTTTGTAAAACGCCTCTCCTTGTTTGTATTTGGCAGTTTTGGTATAGGTGGCACCCGTGGGTTTTAAGTGCTTAACGTGTAGTGTTTCTGTTGTACTAACTTCCCAGCCGTGAAATTTGGCAAGAAGTTCATCTACTGTATCCCAGCCCATGGCGTTTTTTAATCCGCCAATTTGTTCAAAACATTCTTTGCGGTAGGCTTTTAAGGCGCCGCGAATGTGGTCTTTATTGGTGAGGTTTTCTACTTTCCAGATTCCGTTTGCTTCAATAGTGCAGAAACCGCCAACCATTCCAATCTTTGAATTGCTTTGGAAAATTTCTGAAATTTTCTCCAAATAATGCTGCGGAAATATAAGATCTGCATCAAACTTGCAAATCACATCGAAATTTTTGTCTAGCATTTCAAAACCTTTGTAAAAAGCATTGATAATTTTACTGCCTGGCTCGTGCTCCGATTTTAAGTTGCTAGTAACCGAAGTAATAAAAGGGTGTTTTGCTGAAAATTGATGTATGATAGCCTGAGTGCCATCTGTAGACCCATCATTCACTACAATCACTTTGCTAGGTCGAAGGGTTTGTGCCACCAACGAATCTAAGGTTTGTGTGAGAAACGCTTCTTCGTTATGGGCGGGTATGATTATTTGGATGTTCATCTAGCTCTTTCAGCATACACCAAATAGTACCTTGGTGTAAATCTCCTCAAAATAGGGCGGAAGCCTATTTTTTTTACGGGATGTGTAATTTTTATTCTTTTTTTAATAATCCAGCCTGCTTTTTCAAGTAACCAATCAAATTGCCAATCTTCAAACTCGTGGTAGTGACGATCCCACTCGTCGGTTTTACTTTGGTAAGCGGAGGCAAACCATAATTTTAAAGGTACTGAAGCCACGAGTTTTTTAGCCTTGCAATCATTCAGGACATTAAATGGACTTACTAAGTGTTCAAAAATTTCAAAAGCGGTGAGAACGTCATAATTTTCGGCTTTCACACAATCGGTTTCTAAATCTAGATCTTCTCCTGTGGTATTTTTTACTGAATAGCCTTCAGCTTTCATAATGTCAGTAAATGGATTTGCCACTCCTAAATCCAAAATTGTCTGATCTGTAGAGACGTGTTCCTTCAGGAAACGAAGGGTGTTTTTGTAACGTTTTTTCGGAAATTGACCTTCGTACATAAATTTTAAAATCGAAATGGAAGCTGAAACGATAAAAAGAAATTACACTTTATAAACTATGGCATTAATATTCATCCCGGCACCTACGCTGGCAAACATGACAACGTCTCCTTTGCTAATTGTTTGACCTTCTAACTTGTTGTTAAGGATCAAATCATATAAGGTGGGGACGGTAGCAACACTGGAGTTTCCTAGTTTATTAATAGTCATAGGCATAACGCCTTCTGGGGCATCCATATCATACAGCTTGTAAAACCTGTTAATAATGGCCTCGTCCATTTTTTCGTTAGCTTGATGAATTAGGATCTTTTTAAGCTCTGTGATTGGAACTCCGCTTTCATCCAGACAAGCTTTCATAGCTTCAGGTACATTGCTTAATGCAAAGTTATAAATTTTACGACCGTACATTTTAATATATCGTCTGGCGTCGGTCAGTTCCTGATTGTTACTTTCTCCAAAGTAAATAAAATGCGCTTCGTCGTACGAAAAAGTAGCACTTTTATGAGCTAAAAACCCAGTGGTATCATCATCTGTAGCTTCTACAACAGTAGCGCCTGCACCATCGCTATAAATCATAGAGTCACGATCGTGTTGGTCTACTACTCTGGACAAAGCCTCGGCACCAATGACCAGGCATTTTTTTGCCATCCCACTTTTTATATAGGCATGGGCAACTATCATAGACTCTACCCAACCTGGGCAGCCGAACATGAGATCATATCCTACACAATTTGGGTTTTTAATTTTGAGTAAATGCTTTACACGGGAAGCTATACTTGGCACAGAGTCACTTTGGTGTGAGCCGTGTTTTACGTCGCCATAATTATTAGCGACTATTATATAATCCAGAGTTTCTTTATCTATTCCGGCATCTTCTATGGCTTTTTCGGCTGCGAAATAGGCAATGTCAGACGTGTTAAGATCGTCATTAATATAGCGTCTTTCTGAAATTCCTGTGATGGCTTGAAACTTTTCAATAATCACAGTATTTTCATGTGCAAAAGGACTCCCATCTTCTGTGTAGAAGCTATTTTTTTCAAACTGATTATTTGGAGCAACTCCTGTAGGGATGTAGCTCCCAACTCCTGTGATTTTTGTGCCCATAAACTAAAATTTTGACTAAAATAGGTAAAAATGTAAAGGTAATACATTCATTTTTTACGAAATAAGCGATATTTAAACTATCACTAAAAATTCGGTTTTAAATCTAAGAATCCTCATTTTAAGTTCATTAAAATGAAGATTCTTTAAATTGTTTTTTTTATGCTTCCATATATTCTTCTATAGGAGCGCAGGTGCAAATTAGATTTCTGTCTCCATACGCATCGTCTACGCGACGCACACTTGGCCAGAATTTATTGTCACTTACATACTCCAACGGAAATGCCGCCTGCTGTCTTGTGTACGGCAATACCCAAGTATCGCTGGTGAGCATCGCTTGCGTATGTGGAGCATTTTTAAGTGGGTTGTTTGGTTCGTCTTTATTGGCGTTGTTAATCTCTTTTCTAATAGAGATCATAGCGTCACAGAAACGATCCAGCTCTTGCTTGCTCTCACTTTCGGTAGGCTCAATCATCATAGTTCCTGCTACAGGGAATGACACTGTAGGAGAGTGGAAGCCGTAATCCATTAAACGTTTAGCGATGTCTACTACTTCAATCCCATTTTCTTTAAAAGGCCTGCAGTCAATAATCATTTCATGCGCTGCTCTTCCTTTTTCACCTGTGTACAAAACATCAAAATGACCGCTTAAACGTTCTTTAATATAGTTGGCATTTAAGATGGCGTATTGCGTAGATTTTTTTAATCCATTTTCTCCTAGCATACAAATGTATGCGTAGCTAATAAGGCAGGCTAGAGCACTTCCCCAGGGGGCTGCGGAAATTGCTGTAATTGCCGTTTCACCGCCTGTTTCAATGATAGGGTTGGAGGGTAAAAAGGGTACTAACTGCTCTGCTACACAAATAGGGCCTACACCTGGTCCACCGCCACCATGAGGAATGGCAAAGGTTTTGTGTAAGTTGAGGTGACACACATCTGCGCCAATCGCCCCAGGATTTGTTAAGGCTACTTGAGCATTCATATTGGCGCCATCCATATATACTTGCCCGCCGTTATTGTGAATAATACTGGTAATTTCTCTAATAGCACTTTCGTAAACTCCATGGGTTGAAGGATAGGTTACCATTAATGCAGCGAGGTTGTCTTTGTGTTCTTCCGCTTTTGCGCGAAGGTCGTCTGTGTCTATGTTTCCTTCTTCAGTGGCTTTGGTTACCACCACTTTCATTCCCGCCATTACCGCACTCGCTGGATTGGTCCCGTGAGCAGAAGATGGAATTAAACAAATATTTCTGTGAGTGTCTCCTCTAGATTCGTGATACGCTCTAATCACCATTAATCCGGCATATTCGCCTTGTGCTCCAGAATTTGGTTGAAGTGAGGTGCCTGCAAAACCTGTAATTTCGGTTAACTGCTCCTCTAGTTTTTTTAGCATAAATTGATAACCACCGGCTTGTCTTACTGGAACAAACGGGTGCATATTACCCCACATAGGGTCGCTTAATGGTAACATTTCGGCCGCAGCGTTCAGTTTCATAGTGCACGAACCAAGTGAAATCATAGAATGGTTTAATGCCAAATCTTTACGCTCCAGTCTTTTTATGTAACGCATTAATTCTGTTTCGCTGTGGTAGCTGTTGAATACTTCATTCTGGAGGAACTCTGTCTTTCTTGCCACGCTTTTTGGAATCATATTACCTTCCAGTAATTCTGAAATATAAAAGCGGTCTTTACTAGCCGCTCGAGCAAACACGCCAATAATATTGTTCACGTCGTTGAGGGTAGTAGTCTCATTGATAGAAATTGAAACCGTTTCATCATCTGGATAATAAAAATTAATTTCTTCAGCTTCAGCTCTAAAATCTATTTTTGAAATATCTGTCTTAATCGAAATGGTATCAAAATACGTTTCATTTGCCTGGTAATAGCCTAGCTTCTCCAGCGCATCTGCTAAGGTAGCAGCGGTATTGTGAACTTTGGAAGCTATATATTTTAAGCCTTCAGGACCGTGATATACACCGTACATCCCTGCCATAACAGCCAATAAAACCTGTGCAGTACATATGTTTGAAGTCGCTTTGTCACGCTTAATGTGTTGCTCACGAGTTTGTAGCGCCATACGTAGCGCTCGATTCCCATCGGTATCCTTTGTAACGCCAATAATACGTCCTGGAATGTTGCGTTTATAGGCTTCCTTGGTAGCAAAATAAGCAGCGTGAGGTCCTCCATATCCTAACGGAATTCCAAAACGTTGTGTAGTACCTACCACTACATCCACACCAAAATGTCCTGGTGCTTCTAGTTTTACCAGGCTCAAAATATCTGCGGCAACGGCTACTTTTATTTGTTTTTCGTTTGCTTTAGCTACAAAATCTTTAAAATCGAATACGCGTCCACTTTTTCCAGGGTATTGTAAAATAGCTCCGAAGAATTCAGTTGAAAAATCAAATTCTTCGTGATTCCCTATTACCAATTCAATTTCCATTGGGACAGAACGGGTTTGTAATAACGATAATGTTTGTGGAAGGATTTCTTCGGAAACGAAAAACTTGTTCGCTCCATGTTTCTTTTGGTCTTTTTCGCGAACAGCAAATAAAAGCGTCATAGCTTCGGCAGCTGCAGTGCTTTCGTCCAGAAGTGATGCATTTGCCAATTCCATTCCCGTAAGGTCTGTTACCATAGTTTGGTAATTGAGCAACGCTTCCAGTCTTCCTTGGGCGATTTCAGCTTGATACGGAGTGTAGGCGGTATACCACCCTGGGTTTTCCAAAATATTTCTCTGGATCACCGGTGGCGTAAACGCTTGGTGGTATCCCAGGCCAATGTATGTTTTAAAAACACTGTTTTTTGAAGATAATTCGGTAATATGTTCCAGATATTCGTGCTCGCTCATAGCTGTATCTAAGGCGATGTCTTTTTTAAGTCGAATGTCATCCGGAATAGTTTCAGAAATTAACTGTTCCATGCTTTCAGCGCCAACAGTTTTAAGCATTTCTGAAAGATCGCTACGGCGAGGGCCAATGTGTCTAAGGGCAAAAGAGTCTGTGTTCATATATGCGTTCCGAAACTTCGGAAATTTTTTTAATTAAACAAACATGGCTTCTTAAAAAGAAGTCCTTAAAAAGGAGTCGCAAAATTACTGATTTTAATACAAAAAAACCGACATTTATGAAGGCTATAAACGGAACTTTTCAACCAAAACAACGGGTTACTAACAGTTTGTCTATTTTTACAAGGTGAAGCTATTTTATCCAATTTTTAAGTTTTATATAAACGCTAGTATTCACGTGGCTTTTGCTGTGGTTTCCTTCGTAGCTATTACCGTTTTTCAATTCGATTTGTTAGTGCCTCCCGCGTTGTGGGTTTTTATATTTTTTGGAACTGTGACGGGATATAATTTTGTAAAATATGCAAAGATTGCGGGTTTGCACCACAGAAGTCTCACCGATAGTTTGCGGAGCATACAGGTATTTTCATTGGTATGTTTTTCAGGTTTATTAGTTTGCTGCTTCTTTCTTTCGTTTCAAACACTTTTAGTAACTGCACTATTTGGGCTCTTCACTTTCTTTTATGCGGTGCCTTTTCTTCGCAAAAAAAACCTGCGTACTTTTTCGGGAATTAAAATTTTAATAGTTGCGATTGTTTGGGCCGGTGTCACAGTTTTGGCACCTATGGTGGAGGTTAACATGTCGCTCACTACCGATGGCTGGCTCGCTTTTTTGCAGCGGTTTTTGATAGTTTTTGTGCTAACGCTTCCATTTGAAATTAGAGATTTACAATATGATGTAGCACACTTAAAAACAATTCCGCAACAAATAGGAATCCAGAAAACAAAAATTCTCGGGATAGGATTCTTAATGATTGCTTTAGTGCTAGAAGGCTTTAAAGATGAAATTATTAATACTGAAATTTATGGACTCCTTTTATTAGTGCTGCTTGTTATGGTTGCATTGCTACTAGCCAGAAAAAAACAATCGGAATACTTTGCCTCCTTTTGGGTAGAGAGTATTCCAATTGTTGGCTTGTGTGTGTTGTTAGTATTTCGTCATTTCTTGACGTAAACGTTCTTTCATCGCTGCCTTGTCGTCCATAGGCATTGTTCGTAGATTAGATTTCCTGAAGAGTTTTGTCAATCGATTATTGCGTATAGAATATTTCCGACAAATCCTACAATACATAAGGTGAATGTTTAATTTTACGGCTTCCCAAAAAGAAGCCTCCTTGTACTGGTTTTTATCGCAAACAATATTTGCTTCTTCACATTTAATAAATATACTCATAACTTATAACCAATTATTTTCGAGGCATTTTGCCATTGCTGTTCTCGCCCGATGGATGATTACCCAAAGGTTAGACGGCGTAATCTCAAATTCATTACAAATAGCCTCGGTATCAAAATTATGTATTGTTTTCATTTTAAAAATAGTAGCCTGTTTGTCGTTTAAAGAGTCTAAACATTTCAGGATGGCTTCCCCCAATTCTTCATTTTCCATGGTGTCCTCTGCGGTCCGGTCAAAAGGGTCCTTTACGCGCTCTTCCAGCCACGCTCCCTCACTGTCTTCATCACGGTATTCTATACGTACTTCGGCTTTGCCTTTTTTAGAATTTTTCTTTCGGTAATGGTCAATTATTTTTCGTTTTAGGATAGAAATAAGCCATGTTCTTTCGGAAGCTTCCCCTTTAAAATTGGGAGCCGATTTCAGACCGGCAAAAAAAGTTTCGGAAATAAGATCCTGCGCCACTTCGTGGTCGTTTACCCTTACAATAGTGTAATTGTAGAGGTAATCTGAGTACGCATCTACCCATTTCGTAGGGTCTAATTGATGTTCTGGCATAGGGAATCCAAGAATTTTACCAAAAATAGGAAAGTTTGAGCAACTAATACTTGTTTCTGAATAAATTACTAAGTGTTGGAAAAACTGGAAGGCTACAAATGGTGGTAATTATTCTCAAGTTGTCCCTTAAGTTGAAAATTTCCATGTTTTAAAAAATTTGAAAGATGTTTTTTAAGAAAAAAATAATCGAACACCTTTCCAAAAATACTAAAAGGTATCTTATAGGTAAGAATATCTATCATCAAAGTTTCATTAACTGTAGTTTCAAACAAATGTTGATGGGCAAAATACCTAAAATGTCCTTTTGTCATCACATCTGTAAATTTTGAAGGGCGTTCAAAAGCGGTGATTTTTGAGGTATGGTGTACATACATCCCAAAATGCTTCCCGCGCCACGTAACACTTTCTCCAAAATTTATATGTCCCGAGGTAACTCCTCCAATTGCTGTTTCATCTGTTTGGGAAGCCGATTTTTAAAAAATAAAAGGTCAAAACCTTTTTAATTGTATTTATTTTATAGACTTTTATAGACTTTTATAGACTACTAATCAAAAGTTTATAAAATGAAAAATTTACTATTTTCTTCGTTAATTGTCTTGACCATTTCTTTCACAACACAAGCAAACATTGTTAATGTTAACACATCAATAGTTGAAGAAGTTGGTGCGACCAATTGCCACGATATAGCAATAAATTTAGCTAATATTGAATTAGCAAATGGAACTATTACTCATGCTGAATGGTTTGGAAGAGTTTTACACTTTTTGAATATTTGTACTATGATTGAAGATTAAATAAAGTTTTTTCCAATAAATTTTGAAATGAAAATTAAAAAATCTTTTATTTTATTGTCTTTTTTTGCATTAATACATTCTATTTCTTTAAATGGACAAGAATTAATTGTAATATATGGTATTGATGCACAAGGGCAAAATGATATATTTAAGAAAGAAATGTTGCGTCCGGACTTAAGTGCAATGGAAAAAAGGATGATGTCATATTCTTTGAGCGCACAAATTGAAGCTCAAAAAAGCACATACAGTCTTGAAATAGATAAAAAGCAATCTTATTTTTATGTAAATGAATTTTTATTCAGTGAATTTAATGGTAAAAGCATAAATGAATTGGCTAAAGTGAATGCGTATAAAGGTAGTTTTTATCAGAATTCCAACACAAAAAAAGTATGGGAACAGCATAATTCCAATAAAAAAATTATTACCTATACTTTTGACTTTTTTGATTGGGAGTT
Source organism: Rasiella sp. SM2506 (assembly GCF_050859505.1). GTDB lineage: Bacteria > Bacteroidota > Bacteroidia > Flavobacteriales > Flavobacteriaceae > Marinirhabdus. The sequence continues at coordinate 1,582,844 of NZ_CP193934.1, forward strand.
AAGCAAAGAAACAGAAAAGATTTTAGGATATACTTGTTATAAAGCGAGTACTCAATTTACAGACCCGCATCCATCAGGCAGTGCAGATTTAGTGCGTGAGATAACTGTTTGGTACACCCCAGAAATTCCTTTAAATTTTGGACCACAAGGGTATGGTGGTCTACCCGGCTTAATTTTAAAAAAATGCCAGAGTGGTAGTTGCTTTATTGCGAAAGAGATAAAATATAAAGAAGTAGAAATTTCTTGGCCAAAGGGTGAAACTATTTCAAGAAAAGACTACTATGACCAATTTAAAACTGCCCCCTCTTTTAAGTTTTAAATTTCGTAATTTTAAAAGAAAATGTGTTTTTGTATTGTTTATTGAATAGTTGATTCATTACTATATTCACCAAGTTCCATATTTAAGTGAAAATCATAAATCAAAAATTTCTTGTATTAGCTATCCTGTTGTTTTTCACAGGATTTTTTTTTGTTTCTGCACAGAATGGTTTTCTAAAGGGACAAGTGACCGATAGTTTGCAAAACCCGCTTCCCAATGCAAATATCCTAGCACTTCCTATTAATACAGATGATTCTATGGCATTTGCTATTGCCGATGGGAATGGAGAATTTTCACTAGAAGTTAAGTTGAATGTTCCTTATGAATTGACCATAAGTTATTTAGGGTATGCGAAAAAAGTGAAAACTGTAAAAATTTCTGAAAATGCCATCGAAAACTTTATACTTAAAGAAAGTGCAGGGCAGCTAGAAGAAATACTTATCAAAAGTAAAATTCCAGTTATAATAAAAAAGGACACTATTATTTATAATGTAGAGTCCTTCATAGACGGTACTGAAAGAAAATTGAGAGATGTGCTTAAAAACCTCCCAGGAGTAGAAGTAGATAGAGATGGCAATGTTTCCGTAAATGGCAAAAAAATCACTAAAGTATTAATAGAAAACAAAACCTTTTTTACGGGCGACAGTAAACTTGCGGTGAATAATATTCCAGCAGATGCAGTTGACCAAGTAGAAGTACTGGATAACTACAGTGAGATAGCAATGCTCAAAGGATTACAGGATAGTGATGCCATGGCCTTAAATATTAACCTAAAAGAGGATAAAAAGAACTTTGTGTTTGGAGATATTGAAGCTGGAGGAGGTGTAAAAGAAAGATATCTAGTTAATCCAAAACTATTTTATTATAGTCCCTTAACAAGTTTTAGCTTTATAGGTGATGTAAATAACATTGCAGAAAAATCTTTCACGTTAAGTGATTATATAAATTTTGAGGGTGGATACAGCAGTTTGTTAAATGATTCTAGTTCTTTTTCTGAAATATTAAATAGCGATGTTGCACAGTTTATTTCAAATAGAGATTTTACTAATAGCGTTTCTAAATTTGGAGCATTAAATATTCAACAAGCGCTACCAAATAATTTTGATTTAACTGGTTATGTAATAGCTTCCACAAACAAAATTAAAACAGCTAGCACTACTATAAATAATTTTTTACAACAAGAAAATTCTTTTATTGAAGAAAGAATACTAAACAATGCCATTAGAAATAATTTTATCCTCGGAAAAGCAACACTTAGCTACAAACCAAGTTTTGAAGAAGAATTTACTTATAATAGTTTCGCAAAATTGACCAATATTGAATCTAATGAGATAATAAATACAAGTGCTCCTCAAAATGAAAATTCTATAAATGCGAATTATTTCAACAAAGCTATACGCTTACAACAAAAGTTAAATTACAGCAGGAGATTTTCAGAAAAACATACTGCTACGTTGGAAGCAATCTATATTTATGAAAATGGAAAACCTGTAAATAGATGGGTAACAAATCAACCTATATTAGAAGGTTTGATCCCGTTGGAAGAAGATAATATATATAGACTTTTACAAGACAAAAGGATAAACTCCCATAATTTTAATGCAGTCATTAAGGATTATTGGGTACTTAGTAAGTTTCATCACCTGTATCCTAGTTTTGGTGTTAAAACTTTATTCTCGGAGTTTTTGAGTAATGATAGACAAGAACTAACCAATGGTATTTTAAATTCTTTTGAAGAAAGTAATTTTAATAATGATTTTAAATATGCTTTGGTAAATACATATCTTGGTATTGAATATAAATTTCAAATAGGGAAAGCTACTTTTAAACCGGCTGTTTATATGAATTTTTTTACATGGCAAACTAAACAGTTCGAGAATAGTTTGGTTGCTTACAAAGCGGTATTACTGCCAGAATTAGACTCAGATATTGTGTTCAACTCTACAGAAAAGCTATCTTTTAAGTATCGTTTTAACACTAGATTTCCCAATATTAATCAATTAGCAGATAGGTTTATTCTATCTAATTTTAATAGTATTTTCAGAGGAAATAACACACTGCAAAATGAACTTTATCATACAGCAACCCTAAACTATTATAAATTTAAAATATATGATAGGTTCAGAATGAATTTTTCTGCTAGCTTCAACAAAAAAGAAAAATCCTTTAAAAACACTACAGTTTTAAATGGCATAGAGCAATTTAACACTATAATACCATTTGATAGTCCAGAACATACTCTTAATTTTAATATGGATATAAGTCAAGATTGGAAGAATATAAGGTACAATCTAAAAGGAAATTTTATCTACAGTGATTTTTTTCAAGTATTAAATACTATTGAAAATCTAAATATTTCAAAAATTACTTCAGGAACTGTAGGAATAAAAACGCTTTTTGACAAATTCCCTAGCTTAGAATTGGGTTATAAAAAGGATTTCTATTCATACCGCGCAACCAATGGTAAAACCAACTTTACAAATGATAATTTATTTGGCTCTTTAGACTATACTTTTTTAAAAGACTTTATATTTAAGAGTGATTATTCTTACAATCAAAATATTAATAGAACTACAAATGGTGAAAATACTTTTGATATTTTAAATAGCTCATTGTTTTATCAACAGGAGGATAGTCCTTGGGGTTTTGAAGTAAGTGGAAATAATCTTCTAGATGCTAAATTTAAACAACAAAATTCCTTCTCAAATTTTCTCATTTCAAATACTCGAACTTTTATATTTCCTAGAACTATTCTTTTTAAAATTCAATACAAACTTTAATGATATAAAGTAAATAGTAAGCTAACTTATGCTAAGCTCAATATTCCTTTTTCTCAATTACTTTTTTAAGCTGAAAATTCCTGTGTTTTAAGAAATTGGTTAGATGATCTTTTAGAATAAAGTAATCAAATAGGTTCCCAAAAATGCTAAAGGGTGTTTTATAGGTAAGAATATACGTCATTAAAGTTCCGTCTTCCGAAGTGTCAAAAATATGTTGATGCGCAAAGTAGGTGAAATGGCCTTTTGTCATCACATCTGTAAATTTTGACGGCCGCTCAAAAGTGGTGATTTTTGAGGTGTGGTGTAAATACATGCCAAAATGTTTGCCACGCCAAGTGACGCTTTCTCCAAAATTTATAAGACCCGAGATAACTCCTCCAATTGCCGTTTCATCTGTTTGTGAAGCAGATTTTTGATGAAAATCTATATCACGAGAAAGGTCAAAAACATTTTCTACGGTTGCGTTTATTTTCGTTGCTAATTTGATGGTAGTCATTTTTCAGCAGTAATTAAATAATATCCAAAATCATTCATATGCAAGCCCGAAACCAGGGCGTAAAACGAAGCTTTTAGGTTATTCCAACTTTGTGATTTTACTTTTTTATGCTGAAAGACTTGCAGCATTAAAAAACCCACAATAGCAAAAGGAACGTGAAAAACCGAAGGAGCCACCCGAAACGAAATATCTTCAACGGTTACTTTACTGAAACCGATTTCTTTTAAATTTTTCTCCACTTTTGAAATCACACCCAGCCCATCCAAGCTCCAGCCTTTACAGAGTTTTTTGTAACTGAAACTACTGCCAAAACATAATTGAGAAGGTTCTTTTTTTAGAAAGGCGTCACCAATCACAAAGCGGCCACGCGGTTTTAGAATCCTGAAAGCTTCTCGTAACGATTCTTTACTATGACCACTATGGCAAAGGCTTTCAACACCCACTACACCCTCTACAGAATGCGATGGGATAGAGGTTTCGCAATAATTTTCCTTCAGAATCATTCCTTTTTTTCCCTTTAAGAGCTTGTTGCCTTCACGTACTTGGAATGGAGAAAGTGTCACTCCGATGGTTGAAAGCTGTTTATTCTTCTTTAAGAAATTTCGCATGGTGCCTCCCATTCCGCAACCTAAATCGGCAACCGTTGTTTTACCATCAATTAACTGTAATCGATTGTAAATTTGACGGTTCATTTCATTAAGCATAGTATCTCGCTTAAACGGATTGGTACTCCCTAAAACAAAATATCCAAAATGCATATTTAAATCTTTGCTCCAAAAACTATAATCGCTTGTCGCTTCATCATAAAAATGTGTGATGTCTTCACGTAAAGCGTTTTTGCTTTCTTGCTGATATGTAAGTGGGATGGAGGTTGTTTTCATGAGTAAGGTTTAAGAAATTATATTTTGAATCAATAATAAGGTGTACACTACGGCAAACAAAACGAACAGAATATTCATCCCGAAGCCACCCCATTTAAAAATGAACTTTTTTGGGATATCATACATTGGGTAATAAGCAATTTGCGTGGCCACTTTGCCAACCCAATAGGCTGCAATTAAACCTGTGATGGCAATTGCTAAATGAGTCCCATTTTTTAGATCTGAAGGGATCAAAATAGCCATCAACCCAAAAGAGAAATTAAGTCCTTGAATATAGCGGCCGTACGTCTTAGCTATTTCCTGATTTAAAGGTTTTAACTGCTTTACATCGGTATACCAATCAAATACTTTATGACGAATGTATGGATAGATTAGAGCAGTGAATATTTGACCGCAGCCGCCAAGTATGATTAGCCAATTTGGAATATTTAGTTTCATAATGTTTGTTTTAAACTTTCAATAAATATTGAAATATTAATGTCAAATTAAAGGGAAATTTAATTCCCTGACTATGTCCTCGGCTCCGTTCGGAAACCGGTTTCTTCGGTCTCCGAGGGGGGTCTATTTTAAAAACTTAACCAGCGTTTTGGTAATCCAATTCTGTTCTTGATTTACAAGTCTGTTCATCATAGTATCTGCGGTATCTGCCAAATCGTGCATGGCTTTGGTTTGTTTTATAAACTCTTTGGCTTCGGCACTGCCATCGTCATCAATATTTGAAACTTCTTTTAAAATTTTAATAGTAGGTTGTAGCTCCCGTCTGCTACGCTCTTTTGCGATTTGTCTGGATAGTTCTGTGACATCTTTTTCGCTGGTAAAGAACTCCCTGCGTTCGCCGGGAACATTTACTTTAAAGATAATGCCCCAATCCATTAATCCGCGTAAGTTCATACTTGCATTGCCACGAGATATCTCTAACTCTTCCATGATTTCTTCCATAGAAAGTGGCTTTGGAGAAACAAATAAGAGTGCGTGTATTTGTGCCATAGCCTTATTAATTCCCCAAAGCGAACCCAAAGTTCCCCAAGTGCTTATAAATTTTTCTTTTGCTTCTTTTAATTCCATAGAACAAATATATAAAATATTTTAAACTTTCAGTATTTATTGAAAGTTTATTATGATAAAACAAAAAGACCTGTTAGGATTTTAAAATCCTAACAGGTCTGGAATACGTGTCTGTTCTCTTAAAACAATTACATTTTCCTATTGTAACAATCCAGCTCTTTTCAATAAAGCTTCGGGATCTGGTTTTTTACCACGGAATTTCACATACAATTCCATAGGATCTTGTGTTCCTCCTTGGCTCAGCACAAAATCTTTAAACTTAGTAGCTACTTTTTTATTAAAAATCCCTTCTTTTTTAAAATAAGCAAAGGCATCTGCATCCAGTACTTCGGCCCATTTGTAGCTGTAGTATCCAGCGCTGTACCCGCCTTGAAAGATATGGCTAAAAGCGGTGCTCATACAGGTTTCTGGCGTTTCTGGATATAATTCAGTTCCAGAAAAAGCTGTTGTTTCAAACTGTTTTACATTTTTGATAGCGCTTGGATCATCGCCATGCCAGGACATATCTAACATCCCAAAACTAAGTTGTCTCAACGTTTGCATCCCTTCGTGAAAGGTTGCCGATTCTTTAATTTTCTTCACTAAGTCCATCGGGATTACCTCACCAGTTTCGTAATGCGTGGCAAACAATTCTAACGTTTCTTTTTCGTAACACCAGTTTTCTAAAATCTGACTTGGTAATTCTACAAAATCCCAATACACGCTGGTTCCACTTAAACTTTTATAGGTGGTGTTTGCCAGCATCCCGTGTAGGGCGTGTCCAAATTCGTGGAATAAGGTGGTTACTTCGTTAAAAGTTAAAAGGGAAGGTGTACTTGGCGTAGGTTTCGTGAAATTACAAACAATAGAAACGTGCGGTCTGTCATTAATGCCGTGGAATTTTTGTTGTGGTTTGTAGCTCGTCATCCAGGCCCCGCCACGCTTTCCTGGACGCGGATGGAAATCTGCGTAGAAAATGGCAATCAAAGCACCTTCGGCATCGGTTACGCGGTAGGTTTTTACATCGTGATGGTATTTGTCTATGTCATTGTCAATTGTAAATTGTAAGCCATATAACTTTTCAGCCACCGTGAACACGCCGTCAATCACATTTTCAAGTTTGAAATAGGGCTTCAGTTTTTCGTCGTCCAGACTGAATTTTTGCTGCTTCAACTTTTCAGCATAAAACGCGCTATCCCATTTTTGTAGTTGTTCAATTCCGTCCAATTTCGTTGCAAAAGCTGAAAGTTCATCAAACTCCTTTTGTGCAGCAGGTTTTGCTTTCTCCAGTAGTTCACTTAAAAACGACTGTACTTTTTGAGGCGTTTCTGCCATGCGCTCTTCCAGTACAAAATGTGCGTGGCTTTTATAACCTAATAATTGTGCTCTTTGGTGACGAAGGTTTGCAATCTTAAGTACATTTTCTTCATTGTTATTTTTGTTTTGTTGAAATGCCCTTGCTCCAAAGGCAAGCGACAATTCTTTACGCAACTCGCGATTTTCAGCATATTTCATAAACGGAATGTAGCTTGGGTAGTCTAAGGTAATCACCCAGCCTTCCAGTTCTTTTTCGGTAGCGGTCTGGGCAGCAGCTTCTTTTTCACCATTGGGTAATCCCGCCAGATCATCCTCATTGGTGATGTGCATTTGGTAGGCATTTGTTTCTGCCAGAACATTTTCCCCGAAGGTGAGTTTTAGTTTGCTTAGATCTGTATCAAGCTTACGGAGCGTTTTCTTTTTATCTTCGGAAAGATTAGCGCCATTTCTGCTGAAGCTTTTGTATTGCTTGTCCAACAACATGTTTTGTTCCCCATTCAAGTCAAAATTCTCTCGGCTGTCGTAAACGGCCTTTACTTTTTTGAAGAGTTGTTCATTCAACAATAAATCATTAGAAAATTCGGTCAGTAGGGGAGATACTTCCTGCGCGATCTTTTGAATTTCTTCGGAAGTTTCGGCGCTATTCAGATTAAAAAAAATGCTGGTGGCACGGTCCAATTGCAAGCCTGTGTTTTCCAGAGCCTCCACTGTGTTTGTAAAAGTGGGTGCTTCGGTATCCTTAACGATAGCGTCAATTTCGGCTTTCGTTTGTTCGATCAATTCCTTGATGGCAGGGAGAAAGTGCTCATTTTTTATTTCTGAAAATGGGGCTGTGTTGAATTTTTGTAGTAAAGGGTTTTTCATTTTAAATCTTTTTATATGTCTGGTCGAGCGCAGTCGAGACCTCCATTTCGGTAGGACGATATTTAAAATGTGTCATATTTCTACATTCCGATAGAATTTGTAACATTTCAAAATCTTTATTAGCTAACGCTAATTTCTTTTTTGCACTCCAGTTTTTTATTTTTTTTTCAAAGTAAATGCCTTGTTTCACATCGTTGAACTCTTGATAAAAAATAAGTTCGAGAGGTCTTCTTTTATATGTAAAAGCGCCTTTATTTCTTCCTTCTTGATGTTCTTGAAAACGTCGAGAGATATTATTTGTAAAGCCAGTATATAATAATCCATCTGCACATTTTATGATATATATGTAATAAGATTTCATAATTAGTCTAATTTTTGAGGTCTCGACTGCGCTCGACCAGACACGGTGACTTTTTTTAACCTTTAGTTATCAAACAAAAAAGTACCATAACGGCACAAAGCTGAAGATACAAACCAGCGCAGAAAGTACGATACCTAGGATACTTATTTTTTTGTTAATCTTCATTCCTTTAATTCCGAAGAAAATACCAATAAGTCCAATAATGAGCGCTGAAATTTTGAAAACTTTAGGGGTTACAACTAGCTGAGGTGACATTGTATCTAAAGCATTTTGATTGTAGCTCATTAATGTATCCCAAACCAACCAATTTATATATGCCAAGAAAATAATGCCAAGCCCTGCAATAACCAAGGAAAGTATAGCATGTTTCATTTAGTGCATTTTCAAGAGCTTACCATTAATATAGGAACTGCGCTAATTTTCAAATTCTTTTATCGCGGTATCTGGAGAAATTATCGTGTAGGCAGCCCAAATTGCGGGATCGTATTTGCTAATTTTCTCTAATTTCACAGCAGAACGTTCATTTAAGTTCAAAAATTCATTTTCAGAAACTGTTTCAGAATTCACAAAAAGGAGTTCATTTAATTCATTGATATCGGCTTCGGTATCGATATCCATTTTTAATTTCATGCGATCCTTTCTGTCTGGATTATTTTCAATAAAAGTAAAAGATCGGTTCAGGTATGTGTAGCGCTGGGTTTGTGTTTTTATATATCGAGGAACATATGTGTCGCTACTGTTTTTTTGGTAGATTACCGTTCCCGAGCGTTCACTTTCCCTGTACTTAAAGCCCAATAAAAGCTTTAAATTAATGCTGGTTCCTTTTTTGCCTTCGGCCAAGGCGTACACTACTTTTAAAACGGCATAACTGTCTGCAGAAACATAGAGTTCCCCGGCATAGTTGGCAGAGTTTTTTCTTGGTGTAAAAGAGAGCACATACACAGTTTCTCCATTAAAATTTGTGAGGTTGTCGATAGTATAGTCATACTTTTCAAAATCTGTAACAAAATCAAACTGGCTGCCTTTCATGAAATTGTTTGCCTTTAAAATGCGCTGCAAGCTTCTCTTTCTATCTTTTATATCAAGCGTGTCCATGGTGGTTTTAAATGCATTTTTTAGCTCCAGGGAATCTCCTAATGGAAATAGCCCGCTTCTTACCTTAAAGGTGTTGCTGCTTTCAAGACTTTTTGCAATCACTTCAATGGCTTTGCTTTGTATTACGCCTGCTGACGTATTTTTAGTTGTATTGATTAATTTGGTAGCTTTCTTTATGTCTATCTTAATGGAATCATTTTGTGAAGTATATACTTCCGTAAAATCATCATTATAAATAGTAGAGGTTTTATTTGCAGCGTTTTTTGAAATGTTGCTAAGTTCCTGGTTTACGTTAGCAAGTACCTTTTTGTCCACAAAATCTGCTTTTTTGATTTTAAATTCGTTATTAATAGAATGGTTTTTTTGTTTGTTTCTGCTGAAAACTGTGAGTTTTTGAAAACCAGTATCGTAGTTTTCTATAATACGCTCGTTTACTCTTGTTAGAATCGTAGTAGGATTCATGTTTTTATTTATGAGGTACACATTGTCCAGCTTATCTACATTTTCTGAAAGATAAATAGTGTCCTGTGCCAAATCCTTAATGGCAAAACTTGTTTGTTTATACCCTAAAAAAGAAAATTTAATAGAGTCATTTACAGTGAACTTTTCGGTGCTGATGTTAAATCGGCCCTCACTGTTTGTAATTACGCCATAGTCTGCCCCAATCTGTACTGTGGCAAATGGAATGGTCTCGTTACTTTTAGTATCCAGAACAACTCCAGATAGCACTTGAGAGAAGCTTATAGAAGTGAAAAAAAGAAATAAAAGAGTTACAACTCTAACGGAATTAGTAGATTTTTTTGACATATCGAGAAAATGGTTGTTTTGTTAACGAAAGTTGAATAATCTTTACCTACTACCTACTACCTACTACCTACTACCTACTACCTACTACCTACTACCTATTGCCCGCTGCGTACTTTTTTCGCGCCTTCTTCCACCTTCAACTTTAATCCTTCTTTGTAGGCAATCACTTTGTCCAACACACATTTGTCTGCGGTGCTTATGATTTGTGCGGCCAGGATTCCTGCGTTTTTTGCTCCGTTTAAGGCAACAGTTGCTACAGGTACGCCACCTGGCATTTGTAAAATAGAGAGGATGCTGTCCCAGCCATCAATACTATTGCTGGATTTTACAGGAACCCCAATTACGGGCAGGGGTGAAAGCGAGGCAATCATTCCGGGTAAATGTGCAGCACCACCGGCTCCGGCTATGATTACTTTAATACCGCGCTCATGTGCGTGTTTGCCATAATCAAATAGTTTGTCTGGCGTTCGGTGAGCAGAAACAATATCTACTTCTATTTCAATATCAAATCCTTTTAAGATGTCTATGGCATCCTGCATTACCGGCATATCGCTGGTGCTTCCCATGATGATTCCTACTTTACTCATACTTCGTAAATTTCAAGTTTTAAATTCCAAATTCCAAAATGCCTTGTAGTTATTTGAAAATTTGTGTCAATTATTTTAAGGATTTTAAAGTGTATTTGTCATAAGTCATTACATCAAAGACTTTAGATTGATTAGTATTCAACCATTTTTTATAAATAAGCTTTCCATTTGCATAAAGATACAATTCATTTCCTATTATTTTCTTTTCAAAAGTCATTTTACTTGCTAATAACTTTAATACTCTTCTTAACCTCTTCAGCAGTCTCCCTCGCTTTATCAATGTCTTCATTCACAATAGTCACATGACCCATTTTTCGAAATGGTCGCGTTTGTTTTTTCCCGTAAATGTGTGGCGTTACACCATCCATTTTTAGGATTTTTTCAATGTTTTCGTAATGTACCTCTCCTGTATGGCCTTCAGCACCTACTAGGTTTACCATAATGCCGCCTACTTTGCTGTCTGTATTTCCTAACGGAAGATCCAGAATAGCTCTAATATGTTGCTCAAACTGGTTGCAGTAACTGGCTTCAATACTATAATGGCCGCTGTTGTGAGGTCTTGGGGCTACTTCGTTTACGATAATGTCGTCATCTTCAGTCTGGAAAAGTTCTACTGCTAATAATCCTACGTGCTGAAAGGCTTCGGAAACTTTTACAGCGATTTCTCTCGCTTTTGCTGAAACTGCTGCTGAAATTCTAGCCGGGCAAATAACATATTCTACCTGGTTGGCTTCGGGATGAAACTCCATTTCCACCACTGGATAGGTTTTTACTTCTCCTGAAACGTTACGAGCCACAATTACTGCGAGTTCGTTTTTAAACGGAATTAGCTTTTCAGCAATACATGCGCCTTCCGCAAGTGGAATCATATCTTCTTCCGTGCGAATCACCGAAACGCCTTTGCCGTCGTACCCGCCTGTACAGCTTTTCCAAACAAAAGGGAGGGTAAGATCTTTACGTACAATGGCTTCGGTAGCATCAAACTTATCTTTAAAGACCAGAAAAGGAGCTGTTGGAATGCCATGTTTTTTATAAAATTGCTTTTGAACGCCTTTATCCTGAATATTCCGAAGGGTTTTAGCCGAAGGATATACGCTCTTGCCTTCACTTTCCAGTTTTTCCAGTGCTTCTATATTCACGCCTTCAATTTCGAACGTAAGCACATCTACCTTTTTTCCGAAGGTATACACGGTATCGAAATCTAACAAGTCTCCTTGTTCAAAATAGTCACAGGAAATACGTGACGGCGCCTCGTCACTTGGGTCTAAGACGTGGGTTTTAATATCAAATTTGCGCGTTTCATAGAGCATCATTTTGCCCAGTTGGCCGCCGCCTAAAATCCCTAGGGTGAAGTTGGAAGAAAAATAGTTTGCCATAGCACAAAGGTAATGAAATCGAAATACGAAACCGAAACTGAAAATAGAAACAACTAAAAAAATCGTCATTCGTATCTCGTAGGTCGTACTTTGAGAATTTGTATCTTTGCACCTTATATTATAGGAACCCCATTTTATTATTTATTGTATGTGGAATTGGATGCAAAAGTTCTTCGGAATAAATACTAAAAATAAAGATTCCGAAGTTAATCAAACTAAGGAAACAGAATTAAAAAGATTCCCGCCTTCGCGGAAAATGAATATGAAAAATATAGTTTTATTTGGCCCTCCAGGCGCAGGAAAAGGAACACAAGCCGATGTATTAAAAGAAACCTACCAGTTAATTCACCTTTCTACAGGGGATATGTTTCGATACAATATGAAGAATAATACCGAGCTTGGAAAACTAGCCAAAACGTATACAGAAAAAGGACACTTGGTGCCAGACACTGTAACCAATGAAATGCTGAAAGACGAAGTAACACGCCAATTAGAAAAGAGCCCAAACGGATTTATTTTTGATGGGTATCCGCGCACCAAGGATCAGGCAGAAGTATTGACTGCTTTTTTAGCTGAAAAAGGAACCGAAATAGCCGCCATGGTTGCTCTTGAAGTAGATGATGAAGTTTTAGTGGGCAGATTGCTAGAGAGAGGCAAATCCAGCGGAAGAGCAGACGATGCAAACGAAACTGTAATTAGAGAGCGTATTGCCGAGTACTACCGTAAAACCGATATTCTAAAAGAATACTACCAAGCCGAAAATAAATACTATGGTGTGGATGGTGTTGGAAGCGTTAAAGAAATAACTCACAGGTTGAGTGATGTCATTGATACATTATAATTAAAAAGTTAATGTGCACTGGTTGCGTATTCGCTTTAATGGTAACAAAAGCTATAATAAATAGTCCCGCATAGGTGGGGAAAGCATATGACTGAAGGAAATTTTACAGACTACGTTAAAATACACGTTATCTCCGGAAAAGGAGGACAGGGAAGCGCTCACTTACGCCGCGAAAAGTATATTCCTATGGGAGGTCCCGATGGCGGTGATGGGGGACGTGGAGGTCATGTTATTCTACAGGCCAACGAGAATATGTGGACGCTCCACCATTTAAAATTTAAACGTCACTATAGTGCAGGTTACGGTGCTTCCGGAGGAAAACAAACCAGTACTGGAGCCGATGGGGACGATGTGTATATTCAAGTTCCTTTGGGTACCCTGGTGAAGAATACAGATACCGACGAAACGTTAAAAGAATTACTAGAACACGGCGAAGAGCTTATTATCGCCAGAGGTGGTAAAGGGGGCAGAGGGAATAATCACTTTAAATCTTCTACCAACCAAACGCCACGCTATGCCCAACCTGGAACGGATGGACAAGAAGGAAATTTTACGCTGGAGATGAAAGTCTTAGCAGACGTTGGACTGGTAGGCTTCCCAAATGCAGGGAAATCTACATTGCTTTCTGTAGTAACGGCGGCAAAGCCTAAAATTGCTAATTACGAATTTACTACCCTAAAACCCAACCTGGGTATTGTAGCATATAGAGATCATAAAACCTTTGTCATGGCAGATATTCCTGGAATTATCGAGGGTGCAGCCGAAGGAAAAGGATTAGGTCATTATTTTTTACGACATATAGAACGTAACTCCACCTTATTGTTTTTAATCCCTGCAGATGCTCCGGATATTAAAGAACAGTATGAAATCCTCTTAGACGAACTTCGTCGGTATAACCCGGAGTTATTAGATAAAAATCGCCTGGTAGCCATCTCCAAAAGCGATATGCTGGACGAAGAATTAAAAGCCGAAATGAAAACACTACTGGACAAGGAGTTTAAAGGAATTCCGTATCTATTCTTTTCTGCGGTGGCACAAACGGGCTTGATGGAATTAAAAGATACCCTTTGGAAAATGATGAATGAGCAATCTGTACACTGAGCCTAGTGGAAGTGTAGAAGATAATGAACGAACAGTCTGTTCACTAAATGAGGTGCTATTTCTTTGAATAAGTCTTTGTAAGAGTTTTCATTTACACTATTTTGCCGAAAAAATATTAGTAATGAAACAATATTTACTTTCCGCAGCTTTTTTACTATTCAGTTTTGTTGGGTTTGGGCAATGCCCTACTGATAATGTGGTGTGGCTCCAAACTCAAGCCGATGTAGATGCCTTTGCCATTAATTACCCTAATTGTACGGAGCTTAATACAAATTTGATCATAGGTTTCAATACCTCTGACATTAATGATCTATCAGGATTAAGTCAACTTACACAAATAGGTATGCCAATTGGTAATGGTGTAACTGTAAGCATTGCTGGTGGTCCTAATCTTTTAAGTCTTTCAGGGCTGGAAAATCTTGAATTTATAGGTGGTACTTTTTTTATAGAAGATACTGGAATTACAAATTTATCTGGCTTAGAAAGCCTTACGAATATAAGGGACTCATTTGTGGTTACTAGAAACGCAAACTTAATAAACTTCGTAGGGGTAGATGTCCTTTCTGAAGTAGGAAGTCTCTCGGTAAGTGATAATATCTCTCAAACTAGCTTTGAGGGAATGGAAGCCTTTCAAGGGATAACGCTTGGTCTTGGAGATATTCAAATAAACAATTTAGAAAGTCTTACTTCTTTACAAGGGTTAAATAACGTTTCAAAAATTAGACAGTTAAGATTAGTAGGTTGTAATGTGCTAACAAATTTAGATCCTTTCTCAAACCTGACCGAATTAGGTTCTTTTATTATTCAGGATAATGAAAGCCTCTCCTCAATCAATGGTCTTGCAAATGCAGATCCAGAAGCGGTTTTTTTCTCACTTAGTATAAGGGATAATCCAAATCTTTCTTATTGTTCAGTCCAACTGCTTTGTGAAAATTTTGACAACACCAACCCAAATGTCGTCATATTCATTGAAAATAATGCCCCTGGCTGCAACACACCTCAAGAAGTAGAAGATTTCTGTGGCGTTGTTTTTATCCCAGACAACAACTTCCTAAACGCATTATTAAATCACACCCCAATCATAGACACCAACACCGACGGCAACATTCAGTTTGATGAAGCCGAAGCATTCACAGGAACATTAAACCTAGCCAATAAAGTAATTTCAGATTTTACAGGCCTGGAAGCTTTTATAAATATCACAGGATTTAACGGGAGCGGAAATTTTATGAGCGAACTTTCTTTGGAAAGCAATACAGCCTTAACAAGTGTAGATTTTTCTGAAAGTCCAGATGTTGAAAAGATATTTATGAAAAACGGGAACAATACCGCGATCATCAATTTTAATGGCTTGGATTGCCCAAGCTTAGAATTCGTATGTGTAGACGATGTAGCATTTGCACAAGCCAATTTTATTAATATAGACCCGCAAGTAGTTTTTGTAGAAGACTGTGAAGTATTAGCTGTGGAAGATTTTAATTTTGCTGAAGCTGTTTCAGTATTTCCTAACCCAGTTTCAAACACCCTAACAATTTCCATCGCTTCAAATTTCAATTTTATAAAAGCTGAAGTGTATTCTATTGGCGGTAAAAAGCTGAAAGAAACTTCAGCAAAACAAATCGATTTTAGTAATTTTTCAGCAGGGATTTATTTTGTGAAGGTGGTTACAGAGAGAGGAACTATTACTAAGAAAATTATTAAAAAATAATTATGAAGCAATTTTTACTTTCAATAGCATTTTTACATTTTGCGTTTATTGGATTTGGGCAGTGTCCTATGACTACAATTATTTTAAATTCCCAAGCTGATGTTGATTCTTTTGCGACAAACTACCCTAATTGTACTGAGATTTATTCAATATTTAGAATAAATTCAACAAGCACAACAGACCCAATTACAAATTTATTGGGATTGTCCTCAATTCAAAAAGTTCGAAGATTGGAAATTGGATACAATGATTTGCTTGTAAGTACCGAAGGATTAGAGAACCTATTGTTTTTTGATGACCCAGGGGATCTTCCCAGGGTAAATGTTTACAACAACAGTAATTTGGAAACTATACATAATTTGTGTGCTACAGGAGTAGGGCTCTTTCAGCTATCTGTTTCGAATAATCAAAACTTAACAAACCTAAATGGATTTTCTAATATTGTTGAGAGTACTGAGATTTTTATACTAAATAATGATTCCTTACTCGATTTACAAGGGCTGGAGAATATTGCAGTGATGCGCGAACTCAATGTTGGCCAAAACGAATTACTGCAAACAACACAAGGACTGAATAATGTGTTGTTAGACCCAAGTGAACCTGGGACTATTCATATTTTTGATAACGAAGTTTTAGCTTCCATCCCTAATTTGCTTGGAGCAGCATCAGATATTGACGAATTAACATTAGCTGATAATTTACTCTTACAGGATCTATCTGGTTTAAACCAGATTTTTTCTGTAAATCGCTTATATATTGAGAACAATGAAACCTTAACAGATTTAACTCCTTTTCAAAACATCAACGATGCTAAGACGTTAGTTATTTCAGATAATGATATGTTACAAACAACAGCAGGTTTGGAAAATGTAGAATTTATTCCTAGCCCAGGCCTACCAACCTTTGTTAACATTCGTTTTAATAATATACTGACAGAAATTCCCAACTTAACTGCAACTGGTTCCAATGTTGAAACTTTATACATTCGAGATAATCCTTCCATCCAGAGTTTATCTGGTCTTTCCGGAGTTGTAAGTGCGGAGATTTTAGATATTGATGGCAATACTTTATTACCCAATTTACTTGGTTTAGAGCAATTGGATATTGTTGAAAAACAAATTCGCATACGTGATAATGCTATTTTGCAAAGCACGATGGGGTTTGATAATGTGTTTATTGATAGCGAAAACTTTATTTCAGGTGGAAACTTGAGTATTCTCAATAATCCAATGTTAGAAAACATAGATAATTTAATCGCAAGCAACTCAGTTGTCTATTCATTAGATATTCAAAACAATACTTCATTAAATTCACTAAGCGGCCTCAATGGGTTAGGCGATGTGTCTCACAGTATAAGTATTAATAACAATCCTGTCGAAAATTTATTACCGTTAAGTAACATTACAAATGCTTCCTTATATTCTTTATTGATTTCTTCATGCCCAAATTTAGTTTCACTTGAAGGTCTTGAAGGTGTAACAACTGTTACCGATAATATTTCAATTACAGGAAACACACAATTAGAGAATTTAAATGGATTACAACCCACCTCGGGAACTCAACTTGATTATGTTACGCTAGTAGGTAACCCGTCTTTAACCTCTTTGGTAGGACTTGAGGGTATCACAACTTTTAACATAAAATTTGAGATTAGGGATAACGATGTGCTACAATCCCTTGATGGAATTGCACCCGCATTAGTGCTTGGATCACAATTGTTTATATACCAAAATGAAGAGCTCCACGATATAAATGTACTGCAAGGAGCAACATTGGAAGGTTATAATTTTGTAAAAATTGAGGACAATCCAAATCTCTCTCATTGTAGTGTTGGTGCAATTTGTAATATTTTAACCAACACCACTAATTATTCAATAGCCAATAATGCACCGGGCTGTAATTCAGATGCTGAGATTTTGGCAATTTGTGGTCAAAATTTGAATGTTGTATCAGGCAATGTTAGGTTTGATTTTAATATGGATACTTGTGATTTGGGTGATTATCCGGCAAATAATCTACTTGTTAAAGTTACAAATGGCGTTAACAGTATCACTGCTAATGTAGATGAAGATGGGAACTACTTACTCTATGTCCTAGAAGGAACTTATGATGTTTCTTTGGTTGAAGCCTCAATACCCATTTTTTTTGAAGCAAACCCTAGTGGCAGCACTATTGTTTTTTCTGGATTTGGCAATCAAGAAACAGTAGATTTTTGTCTTGCAGCAACTCAAAGTGTTGATGATATAAAAATTACTTTGATTTCCATAAATGACGCAAGACCAGGCTTCATGTCTAGTTATATCTTGGTATATGAGAACGTAGGAACGAACATTTCTAATGGTGAGATTACCTTACAATTTGATGAGCTGCGCCAAGATTTTATAAGCTCAAATCCAGTCCATGATGTGTTTTCAAATAACGAAATTACTTGGGATTTTGTAAATCTTGTTCCTTTTGAAAGCAGATCTATAGCGATTGATTTCAACAACTTTCCGCCACCCGTAAACAATGCAGATGACATTTTGATGTTTCAAGTTGACGTTGTTCCACAACTCATAGATGCAAATCCAGGAGATAATGAATATAGTTTGACACAAATTCTTGTCAATTCGCAAGACCCGAATGATAAAACTGTAAATCAGGGAGAGACAATTGCCATAGAGGCTGTGGGCGATTATTTAGAATATGTTGTAAGGTTTCAAAATATTGGAACAGCAAGTGCTATCAATGTTAGAATAGAGGATGAGCTAAGTTCAAAATTGAACTGGGAGACTTTTAGAGTGCTTTCGGCAAGTCATGATTATCGATTAGAAATTACCGATGGAGACAATGTGGATATCATTTTTGAGAATATAAACCTCCCTTCTGTGAATGATGATCCTGAAGGAAGTAATGGGTATGTAGCTTTCCAGGTAAAATCACTTTCCAATCTTGTATTGGGAGATATTATCGATAATGAAGCGAATATCTTTTTTGATTTTAATGCTCCCATAATTACCAATACAGTCCAGACCACAATTAGCGATCTCATTCCTCCCTTAGCTTCTTGTATGGATATAGAAGTATTTTTAGATGAAAATGGAATGGTTTCGATAAATGCATCGCAAATAGATGATGGGTCTGTAGATAACGTAGAAATAGGGTCGCTAGAAGTATTCCCTAATACATTTACCTGTGTAGAAATAGGTACAAACCAGGTTACATTAATTGTCACCGATACTAGCGGTCTTGAAAGCACCTGTACTGCAATAGTTACTATTGTAGATGAACTGATGCCAATCGTAACTTGCGATACCGATTTTGTTGAACAAATTGAATTGGGTGCTACTTTTGAGGTGCCAAATTATTATAATGAAGGCATCGTCACGGCATTCGATAATTGTACGTTACCTTTAACGGATGTAAGCCAAAATCCAGTGCCAGGTACACAATTAGATCCTGGGCAGTATATTATTTCTACAACAGTTACCGATGCTAGTGGTAATGATAATAACTGTACATTTAATTTAACAATAGAAACAGTATTGAGTATTTCAGAAGTTGTTTTAGAAAGTATCGTATTACTAATCCCCAACCCAGTTTCAGACACCCTAACAATTTCCATTGCTTCAAATTTCAATTTTATAAAAGCCGAAGTGTATTCCATAAGCGGTCAAAAACTGATGGAAACTTTAGCAACACAAGTAGATATGAGTGATCTTTCTACCGGGATTTATTTTGTGACCGTGGTAACTGAAAGCGGGAGCATCACTAAGAAAATTGTTAAACAATAATAAACAAGCAACCTTTCGGCGTAATTTTTGACTATTTTAGTGAAAAGCAAGGCCATGAAATTTATCTATATTTTAGTAATTAGCAGTATGTTGATAGCTTGCGGCACCACCGTGGGCATAGACTACGATAAAACAGCCGACTTCTCAACCTATACCACCTATAATTTTTACCCCTCCATAGATTCTGGTTTAAGCGACCTGGACGACAAACGCGTAATGCAAGCCGCAGATAGTTTATTGCAACAGCGGGGCTTTGTAAAATCTGAAACTCCGCAAATCTATATCAATTTTTTTGCTAAGGAAAATATCTCAAATTCTCGCAATACTTTAGGAATTGGTATTGGTGGCGGTGGCGGTAATGTAGGAGTAGGCGTGAGCGGTGGTATTCCCATAGGCGGACGTGTGGTAGCGCAGCAGTTTACAATGGATTTTATAGACGTTACCAAAGATGATCTGGTATGGCAAGCTGTGGCAGATGGCGAATATAAAGAGAAAGCCTCCCCAGCTCAAAAGGAGGCGTACTATTGGGATGTGGTGGCTAAAATGCTAAAGAAGTATCCGCCTAAAAAATAATAGTTTTTACTCCTCATTAAGGTCAGTCAATTTTGAATTTGTTTTTCTGGAAATGGAAATATAGGATTGTTGAAGTGGTTTTTAACTATAAGTGAGTTTTATAGGTGTCGCTTTTCTCTGTATTTTTCATTTGGGAACTAATAAATGGAATTCTTGGAGCTAGAAAATAACCTGTTAAACTCGCAAATAAAATAGGGATAAAATAAGAAAACCCTGTCAAGGTAGCCAGTAGGATCGTTGTACTCATAGGGGTTCTAGTTACGCAGGCATTAATTCCTGCCATACAGCATATAATAGCCAGTGTAAGACTTGTGGAAGGAAATATTTGATGAATAAGTAAACCAAGCGTTGCGCCTACAAAGAAAAGCGGAATAATAAACCCACCTCTCCAACCTGAAGTTACGGTAATAGAAATAGCCAGTATTTTAAATACTAAAATTGAAATGAGAAAATATACAGTAAAGTCGCCTGCTAAAAGTTCGTTTATTTGGTAGTGACTAAAATATCTTGTTAGTGGGAAATAGTAAGAGATAATTCCTAGTAAAACCCCTCCAATTAGTGTCTTTATATAAATGGGTGCTGGTCGTTTATTGAATAACGATTTAAAAAACTTTGTACAGTAAATAAACAACCAGCCTACAGCTGTGGCTGAAACGGCAAAAAGAACAGAGAATCCAAAATCCATAACCCCCGAATACTGATAAGACGCTAATTCCCAAAGTGTACCCAACCCAAGATGAATAATTAAAGCAAAAACTACATAACTAAAACTACTAGCTACTAAGGCAGGAATAATTGCTTTGTAATATTCTACGGCGTGTTTATGATGTAAAATTTCTAGCGAGAACAAACTTCCACCTAGCGGCGCACCAAACATAGCGGTAAAGCCCGACGCCATTCCAGCAATACTCATAGATCGTAATTCTTCACCCTTTAATCTAAATACTTTACCCAACCAGGTGCCAGTAGAACCAATTACTTGTACTAAAGGAGCTTCGGGACCCAGACTTCCTCCAGAGGCAATACAGAGCAAAGAAGAAAGAATCATAGAAGGGTTGTTTTTTGGATCAAGCTTCCCTTTATTAAACCTAATGTTATTTACTATTAAATGAATTTCCCCAGGATCTCCTATAAAGTGAATGATTAAACCTGCAAGAAGACCACAAATTGCCATTATGGGAATAACGAACCAACCTTCAAAGAATGCTATTTTATGTGTTAAAAATTCAAGAACAATCCAGTAAAGTCCGGCAATAATTCCTCCTAATAAACCAAGAATAGCCCATAAAATAAAGGTTCGACTAAACACGAAAGGGTTAAATCTAATAGGTTGGTCTAAAATATTTAGATACGTAACTAGTTTTCTTCTTCTCTTAAGCTTCAATTTTTGGGATTGGTTTTATAGATTATACAACGTGTTTGTAGCTCATTCGGATTTAAAAATAAACAAATAGGCAGGATCTTTCATAGAGAAATTTCATCATATTATAAGATTGCTTTGCTATTGGTCATTCTCTTTTCCCAAATGTTGGATCAACTTCAAATTCGTTCTACTGCCATCTATGTTTATATAATTCAATTTTACAAATCCATATTCAGAATTGAAATAGGATGTTAATTTGGTTTCTCCAATACGGCTTTTAGCAGTAGATTCAATAACAAAACAATCAATTTTCCCGAGAGCAGTTTTAATTTTTCTTTTGTCTGTAATCTTGTAGTTATATTGGTTCTCTATTTGCCCTTCCCAAACCTTCCACCGGTCGTCTCCCCAACCGTCTCCTATTACAAGAGTCCAGTCCCATAGATTGCCAACTTTGTAAGGTGCTTTTATATAAGGAAACGGATTCAGTTCTAAAATTCGAAAATACTTGTTTCGCGGTGGGTGCATCCAAATATTAGCTTCATTTTCAATGACTCCAGACGCTCCATTAAAAGGTGCTATCCCGTTTTGGGTTAAGTAACTATATTGGATAATGGTTTGGTTGTAGTCTGGAATATGTTGAATCATAGGCTCAAGTCCAGCTTTTACGGTTATGCTTACTTTGTTGATGGTATTTTTATCTATAGAATCTATGGGAACAAATTTCCACGCAAACTTCCAATCTTCTACAGCCTCATCCCAGGTAAAAAAAAGTGTATCGTTTGTAGATGTTATGTGCTCAAAATCATAAGTAAAAATGGTTCCTTCCTTAAAAGTTGTGTTGTTTTTTGTAAATCGGTTTTGATCCACATGAGTCGAATCAAATTTTTCAACCGAAATCCCATCTTCTGTAATTAAGATATAATCCTTATCAATTTCTTTGTCAATTTTTTTTGGTGTCGACTCGCAACTTGCAAATAAGACTAGTAAGAAAAGAATTAAAATGTGTGTTGCTTTCAACATAAGTGCGGGTTTACATATTATACGGCGGTCTTAAGCGGCTGTATTTGCAGGTTAATGGTGTCACCAGACGTAATTATCCGCTAGATCAATTTTTATAAAGTTAAGAATTTTAAATAAAGCCGAATGTAACCGCTGTATTATATGCATTGTAAGTAGTAATTTAATCAATTGTTGATTTACTAATCCAATTATCAAATTTGTAACTTTCCATTGAGTTATTCATTGGTTGTATAATCATGGAATTTCCTCTCGATTTAAGGACAAAATTTTTATCAATTACGACACAATCTCCATTCAGTTTTTTATTTGGTTGATGAATACTAATTAAATCAAGAAATACACCTTTTAGAGATTCCATTTCCCTTTGATTAATTTTAAATTTTGATTTTTTTAAGTTCAACTTGTCATCATATTTTGCTATGTAGTCAGAAGTGTTTTTATCCTTTTCCAAAATCAGTTTATTCCGTCCAATTTCACTTGCTCCATATCCGCCGTGATTTATAATTGTAATTTCTATTTTATCTGAATTCAGTATTTTGTTCAGAGAATTTTCATTAGTCGGCAAGACTGTAACCAATTTTGCGGTTGCAAATCCTGTCAACATTATGAATCCGATTATTGCGATTGTTTTTTTTATCATTGCTTACAACTCGTTATATATTATATTTATATTAAAACCAAGCCTTACTCCTCAACCATAATCCGAACCCCTTCACTATGGCTTGTAAACTCCGGCGCATACATGCTTTGTATGGTCGTGATACCGTTGCTAAACGTTCCTGCGTTGTTTACACGTAAGTCGTATTCAAATACATAAATGCCTTTACGTAGGGTGTCAAAAAAGAAATTGGTGCTGGCATCTTTGGTGGCCTGGTAATAGCCTAAGCCATCCTGCCATTTGTAAGTGGAAAGTACGTCTATAGGTTCCAATCCTGCGGCGCGCATATCTTTCATATGTACAAAATCCATGTCACGGTCTACGCGTAATTCTATTCGCACGCGTACCAGATCGCCCACTTTTAAAGCCGTAGCTTCCTTAATTTCTGAAAGTTCCTCACCTGTTGCTGTATTCGTTTTTAAGAACAGTTTCTTTTTCAGTTGTAAAGGAGTTTCAGCCGAAGTGATCTTATCCAGATCCTCAAAATACTGCCAGTACAATCCGCCCCAGGCAATGCCTTCACCTTTTTTCTGCATCGTTACCGTGGCTTGGCTTTCAGAAATTTCAGTAGCATTCCAGCTCGTTTTAAAATACCCTGTCCCAGCTTCTACTTTCACATTGTCTAGTTTAGAAGGGTCTATCACGGTGTTGCCAACGGTTACTTGCACGGCTTCGGTTACAGAGAGCCAATCGGTTCCTTTTAGTAAAAGTGCATACACAGCTTCGGTAGTGGCTTTGGTAGTAGGCCATTGGTTGGTTTGCTTGTTTTTAAGCAACCATACTTTTAGGTTGTCAACAGTATTGTCCTCCCGATGTATATCGGGATCAATTTCAGAAAATACTTCTACCATCAACGCCTGGGTTTCTACTGGCGCCTGGTACCAATACCAAGACGGTGTGTTACTCTTCCAGTACATTCCCAGTTCTTCGCTGGTGATGCTGTTTTCTTTTAACGCTTTAGTGATCTTTAAAGCCGTCGTAGTGTTCCCGTTTCTATGTAACACGAGCGCAATCATCCCCTTAGAATATAAATCGCGAGTGTTCCAATAGGTTTCCATCTGGCCTACATAATAGTTGCTTATTTCTTCCACTTCTTTGCTCTTTTTCAGCTCTGGGAAGAAGCTTCGCATATACAAATACTGCGTTTGCATGCGGCTTAGATGATCTTTTTTGTAGTCTGGTTTTTCAGTGTATTTTGAAAGTTCTTTATATTCTTTTACAAATTCAGCATCTAGATAAGAAATCGCATTTTTAATTATTCGGTCTGTTTCGCCTTCGTCTGTAGTAACGCC
This sequence comes from Rasiella sp. SM2506, assembly GCF_050859505.1. Lineage (GTDB taxonomy): Bacteria > Bacteroidota > Bacteroidia > Flavobacteriales > Flavobacteriaceae > Marinirhabdus. The sequence goes on from NZ_CP193934.1 coordinate 1,607,100, forward strand.
TAGCTTATCCAAGTGTCCAAATCCAGTGACAATGTGCTGTGTGATATATCTACTAGCATATCCGCCATTAAACCAAGGCCATGCACCAGAGCCCAACTGATTTTGACGTAATTTATTCGCTGCTTCTCCTTGCTTCCGTTGCATTAAGTTGAGGTCGAAGAGGAGGGCGATGCGTTTTTTCTGTTCGGTTTCGCTTTGTGCATCACGCAGCCAGGGCGTTTCCTGAATTAACAACGATTTTAATTCTTCGTTCTTTTCCAGATTACTCAACAAGGCATCGCTGTTAGCCCATTGGTCAAACACCGCTTTAATTCGCGGATTGCTATTGGCTATATGTGTGGCGAGTGAGTTGGCGTAGTAACGCGCAAAGGTCTGCTCATTACATTCATATGGAAATTCCATTAAGTACGGCAACGCCTGCACGGCATACCAGGCTGGGTTGGACGTTACTTCCAACGTCAATTTATGATGCTTTAGGGTAGTGGAGGTATTGTTTTTCAGCTTGTCCAGTGTAAAAGTTTTGGTCTGATTGGAGCGCACCCACATTGGTAACGTTTCAGTAACCAACATTCTATTGCTAAGCACGGGTAAGGTGTTTTGCTCGCCGTCACTAAAGTTATCTGTCTTGGCAATTACTTTGTATTCCACCGCTTGTACTGTGGACGGAATTTGTAAGCGCCAGGACACTTGGGTGTTGTTGCTTTTTTCTACTGAAAAGTCTTTCACAGCATTCCTATTCCCTAACGCTATATCAATAGATTCGCCTGTCACAGCATCATTCAATTGCAACACCGCTTGTCCTGAAAGATTCGTATCACTCAAGTTTGAAATTTTACTACTGATGATAATTTCATCGCCTTCACGTAAAAATCTGGGTGCGTTGGGAACCACCATCAATTCTTTTTGGGTCACGGTTTCAAAAGTGGAAACTTTGGTGTCTAGCTCTTTTGTATGTGCCAGGAGTTGCAATTTCCAACGGGTCAATGCTTCGGGTGTGGTAAAGTTAAACGAGATATTTCCGTCTGCATCGGTGCGTAATTGTGGGAAAAAGAACGCGGTTTCCTGTAGGTTTTTACGGATTTTTACGTTGTCGAAATCGAGTGCTTGTTGTTTGTTAATGCTATCATTTACAGCCACGCCAGGAACTCTAGAGTTTAAAAGTTCTTCAACATCTCCTTCCGGAGCGTTTTCAACAGACTCTGTTTCTATAGTACTCACCGCATACCCCAACGCTTTTTTCTCTCTTGGGATTCCATAGCCCGTTACAATAACTTCATCTAGCGCTTCACTGTCTTCACGCATATAAATCTCAATAACATTATTTTTTTTCAGTATAAAATTGATAGTCCTAAAGCCCACGTAGCTGAAAATTAATTCTTCTTCTGGTTCAGCTTTCATACTGAATTTTCCGTCAAAATCGGTTTGTGTGTCACGCTTGTCATCTTCGCCTTTCAGCAATACATTTACACCTGGGAGCGGTAAGCCGTTCTGGTCATACACAAAGCCAATGATTGTCCCAGCTTCCACTTGTGCAGAATAGCTATCCTTTACGCGCTTTCGTAAATTATTCAGGTAGGAGTTGTATTTCCACGTTTGCCCAGCAATAGTAAATCCAAACCAATTGTACTGGTCAAAATGCTGTGTTTTCTGGTTGTAATTAGTACGATAGTTATACTGAAGAGCTAAAGCCCTACTCCCAAAACTATTATTGGCATCGGGACTACCAAGTGAGCGATATTGCAATGAAGGCTGCGGATTAAATTGCCACTGGTGCGGTGTAAATTGATCCAGAGAAGCGTCGTACATACTCGCCAGTAATTCTGCGGAAACTTTCTCGCCATCGGGACCTTTTATGATAAAACTCCAGGTTTCAGGAACGCCGGGTTCCAGTTTGTCGCGGAAGGTGTTGGTTTCAATAGTAAGCTCGGTTTTGGGCGCTGGAACTTGTATCAACTTGGAATCGCCTTCAAAACTATTAAAGGCCGTCAAGCTATAATGAATCGCAAATCCACCCACATCATCCCCTGTTACAGGGACCGAAATGGTTTTTGAATTATTATCCAATGCAATAACAAATGTTTCCGAAATCTGCTTTTTCTTTTCTACGGAAAGCGTCACGGTAATCGCCGCGTTCGATTTTACGGTTACAAAAACTTGGTCACCTGTTTTGTAGGTTTCCTGATCAAATAAAATTTCAAACAACTGATTGTCGGCTGGCGTTTCATCTTTATCACTAAACAAGGCTGTGTAATGCTTGGCAAGTACTTCCTGCCCAAATTTATCGGTCGTTTTGGCGATAATAATATAGGCTCCCGAAGCCCATCTTTTCAGGTTTCCGAGTTCAACTTCATCAATTTTATCCGTATTCACCGTTTTGCTGAAAACCTGCTCGCCCTGTTCCCAGGTTTTTACATCGTCTTCATTGTTATAGGGGTCGTGCGGGAATAATTTTTTAAACTGTGCTTCAGAGTATTCCTGATAATCGGGCGCATTCCAAGGACGTTTGCGCAAAACGGATTCCGGTGCTTTCAGCTTGTACATGGTAACGGTCACTTCCGCAGGAACTTTTTCCCCATTTAAATTTTTGGTGGAAAGTTTCAACGTTTGGTCTTTATCCTGCTTGTCCAATCTTTTGGGCGCTTGCAAATCGATAGTAAGGGCGTGATAGCCTACATTCACAATCGTGGTAGTGCTTTGGGTTTCGCCATTAATATCGGTCACGTCTGCACTAACTTCATATTGAAAAACAGGTTGCCCAGTTTTGTCCACGCTTCCGTCTGGGAGCGCTTTGAAGTCAATTTCGTATTCGCCTTTGTTGTTGGTCGTGGTTTCGCCAAAGGTGATTTCTTGTCCTTCGCCATAATTCTGTGGGCCTCTCCAATAATACCAACGCGGATATTGAACTTTTCGAGTCACTTTATAGACAACTTTCGCATTGGTAATATTGCTCCCCGAAAACGAAATGGCTTCTCCTTTTACTGTAATATCGTCGTTTACACGATAGGTTTCGGTTACAGGCTTAAAGTTGGTTTCAAACTTTGGGCGTTTGTATTCTTCTACGCGAAAATAGACTTCAGAAGTCAACCTTTTGCTATCGCCAGCATTCATGGTAAGATGAAATTGACCTGTTAACACACCATTAGGTACTACAAATTCACCTGCTACCGTGCCAAAATCGTTTGTTATTAGTTCCAATGTGCTTACTTTCTCATAATTCGCATCAAAAAGCACCACCGATACTTTTTGATTGGGAAGTACGCTAGATTTTTTATTCACCATTTCGGTTGCAATCCCTTTAAAATAAACTATTTGTCCGGGTCTGTAGATGCTTCGGTCTGTAAACAGAAAACTTCTGTAGGGATTGGTATCCCTGTTGTAATAGCTGTTGTAATTGTAGTAATTCGTAAATTCAGCGGTATCATCTGCCTTGCTTACCGTAATTGAATAATTATAGTAGTTGTCATTAGTATTGGGCACTTTTATAAAACCTTTTGCGTCGGTTACATAGTTTTTGCTGCTGTAATTTCTGCGGTCATCCTTTACTTCACATTTGGCATTTGCAATTGGTTGTCCGTTGTTGCGGTCAACTACTTGAAAAAAAGTGTTGGCGTTTTCCTGTGTTTTTACGATGGCCAGATTGGTGTATTGGATTTCAACGTGTTCAAAAAGACGTTTGTTGTCGTCATTGGGCGGCGAAGCTAAAATCAGATAGCGCCCTTGCGGAAAGCCGGGAAGTAAGATTTCGGTGCTGTGATTGCGGTAATCCCCTTCGTCACGGAGTTGTTGTGTCCATTGTTTTTCTAACGGTAGCTTATCAATAAAATTTCGCTTTTTTTCCTTGTCATAAATTTCCTGAAGCGCATCACTCTCTTTTGCTGAAATTTGATACACCGAAAGTTGAACACTCGGTGTGTTGCGATACGTAACCAACATCCGGCTGTCGCTTGCAATAGAAAGATAGGACTCTAACTGAAGCTGAAGTGATGGAGCGGTTATAGCTTCCTTTAAATTTTGTGCTTCGGAGGCAAGGTAGGTATCTGGAAATTCTTTAAGGAGTCGTTCGCAAATTTCAAGGACTTCTTTGTTGGCCCAGCGATGGGAAGCACTTGCTCCAGCGGTATAATTTTGTCCCTGATTGTAGGTGTGTTTTGCTATTTCAAAATCGTATATAGCTTTTGCATACAAATCCTCCACCTTGTTTTTTCCGCTTTGTAATGCGGAAAGGTACACGGCTTCTTTATCGGTAATCCGTCCGTTGGTATACACAAATGCAAGTCGCTCCACATCTACCGAAGCCAGGGGAACGTAATTGTTTTTTGCTGCATGAAACGCAATCAAATTTTGATAGATCTGAAGCGCTTTCAGCTCCAACGAAGTGCTATCCTTGGACGTTAATTTTACTTGCTGAAACGCTCGTGCATCTCCCAAATACGAAGCTTCCGAAATTTCAAATGCGTAGGTAGGTTTGGTGATAGCATTTTCGGAGGTTTTGTAAAATTCCAACGCATTGTGCGTTAGGAAATCATATAATGTGGGTCTTAAGGTGATAGAACTTTTAAAATTGGTAAGGATAGGTTCAAAAATTTGGGTAGTGGTATTTTGTAAGATTTTCTCGTTTTCCAGCGATTGTTGATAATAGGTAGAAATTTCAGCAAAAAGCGTTTCGAGATCCCAGGTTCTAAAATCGGTATCATCTACTTTATTTTCAGTTTTGGTACGTTCGTAAAACTGATAGCGATTTTGTTGAAAATAGTCCCAGTAGAGTTTTGCCAGCATGTTTTGAAGTACATTTTTGGTAGGCGCTTCACTTTTTTCAATCATACTTTTGAAATCTTCAACCACCGAGAGTTGTGCGTTTTCTTCCAAAATAAGCGCAAACTTGCTTTTAAAAAGTAGTGTTTTAATATGTTGCGCCTGGTTGTTTTCGGCTTTTGCCTTGGTTTCAATTTGAGTGACAATTTCTAAAGCACTTTTGGGTGTATCGGCTAGTTCAAGTTTTTCCACTTCATTCCAAAGCGTATTGTAACTGGGATTTTGTGCATTTAAGGAAGCCATGGTAAGTAGTACAATTATGGTGGTGTATAGCGTTTTCATACAAATAAATTTTATCGAAAGATAGTAATAGTAGTGCTTCCGAAGAAATACTAATGAGTACAGCCAGACAAAAAATGAGCCAAAGCTACTTTTAAATTAGGCAACTTCATTTTTTGGAACTGTATTTGTATAAAGTTACTGAAACCTAGATAATGAAAGTGCCGTATGTACTTTTGTTTTCTAACAATTATACAAAGCACTATATTTGAATTCACAAACCTATCCCATGAGAAACTTATTTTTTTTATTGTTGTTTCCCGCACTACTTTCGGCACAATCTTCTTTTGAAAAAGCAGAGACCTATTTCAAAAAAGAGCAATTCAGCAAGGCAAAACCACTATTTGAACAACACTTAAAAGACCATCCTAACGATAGGAAGACAAAAGAATATTTGGGCGATATTGCTGGCTACAAAAAGGATTGGGACACTGCGATAGATTTTTATGAAGATTTAGTAGAGGCCGATGATAGGAGCGCGAATTACCATTTTAAATATGGTGGTGCTTTAGGAATGAAAGCATTGTCTATTAACCGAATTAGAGCAGCAACCTACATTGGCGACATTAAAGAACATTTTGAAACAGCTGCCAGATTAGACCCTAATCATATTGAGGTGCGCTGGGCATTGGTAGAGTTTTATATTCAATTGCCAGGGATTATTGGTGGAAGCCAGAAGAAAGCGACCAGCTATGCCAACCAGTTATTAAAAATTTCTCCAGTAGACGGTTATTTAGCGAACGGCTATATCGCTGAATATGATGAACGGCCAGACGATGCGGAACGATTGTATAAAAAAGCAATTGAAATAGGCGGTTCACCAACTACCTATGATAAATTAACCGAGCATTACGAGAAAAATAACAAACCAAAGGAAGCTATGGCAACTGCTACTAAATCGCTTCAAATTCATAAACGCAACAGCCTAAATTATCAAATAGGAAAGATTGCTGCGCAGTACAATCTGGATGCAGAATTGGGTATAAATTGTTTGCAAGCCTATATTGAAAATCACTCGGTGCGTGACGGGGTTCCTAAAGATTGGGCATATTTCCGTATGGCGCAGATTTATAAAAATTTAGGTGAAAAACAAAACGCTTTACAGTGGATTAACAAAGCGCTTGTAGACCGTCCAGGTTTTGAACAGGCGCAGGATGAGAAGAAGAAAATTCTTAGTTTGTAGTCGGTAGTTGGTAGCGAGGTTGTAGTTTTTCTTTTACGAATCACACTCCCTCTGGGAGTGTCGAAAGGTGAAAGCCGCCGCGGCGGCTTTCACCTTTCGGTGAGGGACAACGCATTAGCTTTGCTTGTAGTGAAAGTGTTCTAAACTTCGAAACATTTCAACTCATAAGCCATTTCCACTACGCACCCTAACCCTAAAGGGATCAGTACGCATTTTTTTCTATCACCAGAACTCTTCAACGCTCAATTTTTTATAAACTCTTTAACTTTCCACCCAACTAAACCAAGAATCTAGTAACTTTATACACTTAACGATAAACTACAAACCATAAACCTTCATGCGAGTACACTTTATAGCCATTGGTGGCGCGGCCATGCACAATTTGGCATTGGCATTACACAACAAAAGATATCACGTAACTGGAAGCGATGACGAAATTTTTGACCCTTCCAAAAGCAGATTGGCAGCCAAAGGATTGTTGCCAGCGGACTATGGTTGGTTTGCTGAAAAAATTACTTCAGAAATTGATGCGGTCATCTTAGGCATGCACGCCAAAGCCGATAATCCCGAATTACTGAAGGCGAAGGAACTGGGTTTAAAAATTTACAGCTATCCAGAATTTTTATACGAACAATCCAAAAATAAAACCCGCGTCGTAATAGGTGGAAGCCACGGAAAAACGACCATAACTTCTATGATTTTGCACGTAATGCATTACCATGACAGAGACGTAGATTATATGGTAGGCGCCCAACTGGAAGGTTTTGACACCATGGTGAAGCTTACCGAAAAAAACGATTTTATAGTCTTGGAGGGTGACGAATATTTATCCAGCCCCATCGACAGACGACCGAAATTTCATCTGTACAAACCAAACATTGCGTTGTTGAGCGGTATTGCTTGGGACCATATAAACGTTTTTCCAACCTACGAAAACTATGTAGAACAGTTTGAGATTTTTTTAACCGAAATGACCAATGGGGGCACTATTATCTACAATCAGGAAGATGCTGAAGTGAAACGAGTGGTGGAAAACAGCACGGCAACTATTAAAAAAGTAGCCTATCAAACCCCGGAATACACCGTTGATGATGGAACTACCTTGTTAGAAACTCCTGAAGGCCCCATGCCAATAGAAGTTTTTGGAAAGCACAACTTAAATAATTTAGAAGGCGCCAGATGGGTTTGCCAACTCATGGGCATAGACGCCGAAGATTTCTACGAAGCCATTGCCACCTTTAGCGGAGCCAGCAAACGCCTGGAAAAAATTGCGGAAACCGAAACCGCTATCGCCTATAAAGATTTTGCCCACAGCCCAAGCAAAGTAAAAGCTACCACAGAAGCCTTAAAAAACCAGTATCCCGATAGAAAACTAATCGCCTGCTTGGAATTACACACCTATAGTAGCTTAAACCCTGAGTTCTTAACCGAATACCAAGGTGCCTTAGATGCAGCAGATATGGCAGTTGTTTTTTACTCACCTCACGCGGTGATGATCAAAGGCCTGGAAGAAATTAAGGTGACACAAATCACAGATGCTTTCCAAAGAGAAGATTTGATGGTCTTCACTAATCCAGCCGATTTCAAAACATTTCTCTACACCCAGGATTTTAAAGATACTTCGCTGTTGTTAATGAGCAGCGGGGATTATGGTGGGTTGGATTTTGATATGGTGAAGGAGTATTTTAAATAAAATTCCAAGCTCCAAGCTCCAAATTTTAACCGAATTTTTAAAGTACAAAAACCCAAAAATGATTTTTTGCGCCTCCGAAACTTTGCGAGCACTAAAATTAATCACAATATCTCCGTGAAGCTCTGTATAAAACTTTTAAGCTCCTCGTTTGTAAATTCCCTCCAAAAACCCAGCAATATCTTTCTGAGAACTCTCTAGCAAAGCAGTTTTCGCCAACTGAAAATCGGCTGCATTTTTATCCTGCGACAACTTAAATTTCCCTTCCCAATTCGTAATCTCAATCTCAAACGCTTGAATGTAATTGATGAGTCTATCCATTCTAGGATCATCCATGGCTAGTTTGAATGTATGCTCGGGCTGTTCGAGAAATTCGGTCATGGCTACCATGGTTTGTTTGGATGCTTCAGGGTCGTTTATGAGTTGAATAGTTCCAGTAATATGCACAATAATATAATTCCAGGTTGGAAGTTGAGGCGTGCTATACACACTGGGCGAAATATAACAATCGGGTCCTTTAAAAACTACGGTAACTTCGGCGCCATTCACCAAAGTTTCCATTTGCGGATTTTGTTTGTCTATATGTGCAACTAGCTTCCCAGTTTTTTCATTATAAATTATTGGAATATGTGTAACAAAAGGCGTATTCCCTTCCGCAGAAACCAGCATGGCAAAAGGATATGCCTTGATCACAGAAATCATTTTTTGAATATCTTTACTTTGGTGGTGTGGGGGTGGATACACTTTGATTGTTGATTTACGATTTTAGATTGCTGAACTAAAAACTGCGTACTGAAAACTGTTTACTGCGTACTGGACGTAAGTTCCACAAACAACTTCTCCAACGTCATATTCTTCTGGTGCAATTGCAGGATTTTAAGTCCGTTGTCGTGGGCAAAATCGAATACTTTGCTTCGCATATCTTCTTTGGTGTTAAAATGAAGATGATACACAAACCCAACTGGATTTTCGGCTTTCGTAATCTTAGGTATTTTTTCCAGTGCTACATTTTCTACGCGGTAATCAAACTCTACTTCTACAATTTGCTGTTGGCCATCTGTAAGCTCTTTGAGTTGTTTGTCGAGTACAATTTTACCTTTGTTAATGATAATAACCCTGTCACAAATAGCTTCTACTTCCTGCATAATGTGGGTAGAGAGCAATACCGTCTTGCTTTTTCCTAACGATTTTATAAGCTCTCTAATTTCAATTAACTGATTTGGATCTAAGCCTGTGGTGGGTTCATCCAGAATCAATACATCAGGATTGTGGAGCAAGGCATTTGCCAGTCCCACACGTTGGCGATACCCTTTGGAAAGTTGCCCAATTTTTTTGTGCGCTTCGGGAATTAAGCCCGTTTGTTTTATGACTTCGGCGATTTGTTCTTTTGAGCTTCCGAAGATTTCGGCATTAAAAGCGAGGTACTCTTTTACGTACATTTCTAAGTACAGCGGATTGTGCTCTGGTAAATACCCTACACTTTTTTGCACGTTTATTGAAGCTTCAGCAATAGAGAATCCATTGACCGTTGCTTCCCCTTCCGAAGGAGAAAGATACGTAGTTAATATTTTCATTAATGTAGATTTTCCAGCGCCATTGGGGCCTAGGAAACCTACAATTTCACCTTTTTTTATTTCAAAGGAAACGCCATCCAGCGCTTTTTGTTCGCCATAGCTTTTTGTAATATTCTGAACGGTTATCGACATACTGGTAGAAGTTACACAAAGCTAACGATACTATTTGGAATCTAGTGTTTGGTTTTTTATTGAATTTAAATCATTTCAGAAATTTCATAACAGCGCTACAGGGTAAATTTTAGAAATCATTTCAAAATAAAACTACCATAAAATTTCTTTAAAAAGTTTTCTGCTAATTACGAATTGGCTACTTTAGCACTTTAAACAAAGAAAAAACAATGACAATTCTATTCAACTTTTGGTGGCACCGAGATTATAACTAAACCACAGGGAGAATAGCGTATGTTCATAAAGAATATAATTTGAAAGTCCCTTTTGGGGCTTTTTTTATGCCCCCTGGTCTCTAAAGAGGAAATAAAAAGCCCCGTACAAAACTCAAGTCTATACATACATGGAAAATAAAAAAGAATTAAGAAACTGGCTAAATGCTTTTGGCCTTCAACACCCGCTTGTAATTGCAGGCCCGTGTAGTGCCGAAACGGAAGCACAGGTTTTAAAAATTGCACACCAATTAAAAGATACAGATACTACCGTACTTCGTGCAGGAATCTGGAAACCAAGAACCCGCCCAGGAAATTTTGAAGGGGTAGGTGCCTTAGGTTTAAAATGGTTGCAAAAAGCAAAAGAAGAAACAGGATTACTCACTACTACTGAAGTTGCCAATGCTAACCACGTAGATCTTGCGTTAAAACACGACATAGATATATTGTGGGTAGGCGCACGCACCACGGTTTCACCTTTTATAGTTCAGGAATTGGCAGATGCTTTGAAGGGAACCGATAAAACAGTACTTATTAAAAACCCTGTAAATCCAGATTTGGCTTTATGGTTAGGAGCTGTCGAACGTTTTTATGAGGCAGGTGTAAAAAATTTAGGTGTAATTCACCGTGGCTTTTCAACCTATGAGAAAACTCGCTACCGCAACAATCCAGAATGGCAAATTCCAATCGATTTGCAAAACCGCTTTCCAGACCTACCCCTAATTTTAGATCCTTCTCATATTGCAGGACGTCGGGATATTATTTTCGATTTATGCCAAACTGCGTTGGATTTGAACTACGATGGATTAATGATAGAAACTCATTACGATCCAGACAATGCCTGGAGTGATGCCAAACAACAAATTACACCAGCTTCTTTAGACCAGATGACGATTGATCTTCGAATTAGAAAAGAAGAAGGAGACGCAGTTGAGTATCGAAACAAATTAGCCACTATGCGGGCGAAAATAGACGTGATAGATCATAAGTTGTTGGAGGTTATGGGCAACCGGATGAAAATAAGTGATGAAATTGGAAAGCTCAAAAAAGAAAACAATGTAGCTATTTTGCAAACGAAAAGATGGAATGAAATTTTAGGTAAAATGATTTTACAAGGAGAAGAAAATGAACTGAGCGAAGAATTTATCTTGAAATTATACAAAGCAATTCACCAGGAATCTATTAATCACCAAAAGAAAATCATCAATACCTAAAATTTTTTGCAACTTTGCGGTATGAAAGGAGTGGTCTATAAATCTACCGGAAGTTGGTACACGGTAAAATCGGAGCAAGGCAAATTTTACGAATGCCGTATTAAGGGGAAGTTCAGGATGGAAGGTATAAAAAGCACCAATCCTGTGGCAGTGGGAGATCACGTTCAGTTTGAGGTGGAAACCAAAGGTGATGAAACTATTGGTATCATCAACAAAATTGAAAAACGGGATAATTATATTATTCGAAAAAGTGTAAATCTCTCCAAGCAAACACATATCATTGCTGCGAATGTAGATATTGCATTTCTGCTTATCACATTAAACAATCCGCCTACATTTACCACCTTTATAGATCGGTTTTTGGTGACTGCAGAAGCGTATCATATTAAAGCTGTCTTGCTTTTCAATAAAATTGATACCTATAATGAAGACGAAACGCTGGAAATAAAATACCTGGCTGCCATGTACCGAGAGATTGGATATGAATGTGTGGGGATTTCGGCCGAAACAGGGAAAAATGTAGCCAAGGTAAAAGAAATGATGCAAGGGAAAGTTTGTATGTTCTCTGGTCATAGCGGTGTTGGGAAATCTACCTTAGTCAACGCATTAGAATCCTCACTAGATTTGAAAACTTCAAAAATTTCTGACCAACACAAACAGGGGCAACACACCACCACTTTTGCCGAAATGTACGATCTTTCTTTTGGCGCAAAAATAATTGATACTCCAGGAATCAAAGGATTTGGTGTGGTTGAAATTGAAAAAGAAGAGCTAGGCGATTATTTCCCTGAGTTTTTTGAGCTAAAACAACATTGTAAATTTAATAATTGTCTTCACGTTGAAGAACCTCAATGCGCTATAAAAGATGCTTTGGAAGCTGATGAACTTGCCTGGTCCAGATACAAGAGCTATCTTCAGATTTTAGATGGCGAAGAAGAACATTTCCGAAAAGATATTTACGATAAACAGTAAGTGGAGGTACGAGGTACGAAGTACGAGTGACGAATTTTAGAACTAAGAACAAAGACAGTCCTGAAGTTTTCAAACTGAAAGATGTGTTTTTAAACCCCTAATGAGTTCCTTCCCTTAGCATCCTTTTTTTTAAGTTTTTACAGTAATTTAAAGCGGATAAGGGAAGGTGGATTTCGGTGTTTTGTATAATTACTATAAAGCTGTTTTTTCCGAAAATCGGAAGGGATGACATAAATAAAAACCATAAATGCGCATCATCATCCAAAGAGTAAAAAAAGCTTCCGTAACCGTTGCTGAAAAAGTAATTTCAGAAATAGGGCAGGGATATTTAATCTTGTTGGGCATTGAGGGAGAAGATAGCCAAGAAGATATCGATTGGCTTTGCGGAAAAGTAGCGCGACTTCGGATCTTTGAGGATGGCCAAAGCGCTATGAATAGGTCAATTCTGGATGTGAATGGCGATATAATCGTGGTAAGCCAGTTTACGCTGCACGCCAGCACCAAAAAAGGGAATCGCCCAAGTTTTATAAAAGCTGCTCGGCCAGAAACTGCCATTCCTTTATACGAAGCATTTGTGAAGCAATTAGAAAAAGAACTAGGTAAAAAAGTACAAACAGGTGAATTTGGAGCGATGATGGATGTGGCGTTGGTAAATGATGGGCCGGTGACGATTATTATCGATTCAAAAGTTAAAGAATGAATTTTTGTTGGGAAAAATTTAAGAATAATTTATATTGCCCAACTTCATTAACTTACTTATGTATTTACGTAGTTTACTACTCCTGTTTTTAGTTTCAAGCACTTCAGTTTTTGGTCAATATGCTGTAAAGGATATTCCTGAAACGCTTACAAAAGGTGTAAGTACCGTGATGCGCAACCAAGAAACCATACTAACGCTCAAAGATTTCAACAGTACACTGGTTTCTTTTAAGGAAGCCATAACCGTATTTAATAAAGATGGTTTAAATGCCCTCCGTACAAAAGTGGGGTATGATGGTAGTTCTTCTATAAAAAATATGGAAGCCAAAGTATACGATGCGAATGGGGTGGAAATAAAAAAGTTTAAAAAACGCGATTTTATAGATGTAAGCGCTACCGGCAGCAGTATGTATTCCGATGATAGAATGCTGTATATAGAGTACACGCCAACATCCTTTCCCTTTACAATGGAGTTTGCATATGAAATGCGATCCTCTTCTACAGCTTTTCTTCCTCGCTGGGAGCCTGTCCCATTTTATAGTATGAGCGTAGAAAAATCTTCATTTTCGATTAGCAATGAAAAGGCGATACCTATCATTACCAGAAAATTTAATTTAGACGCCTTTGAAACTTCTGTAGCTGAAACTCCAACACAGTATGAGTATACCATCCAAAATGTGATGCCCATGGAAAAAGAAGCGCTGGGACCTTATTACACCAAATTTGCACCTGTAGTGAGAATAGCTTTAGAAAAATTTCAGTTGGAAAATGAAGAAGCGTATATCAAAAACTGGAAAGATTTTGGGATGTGGCAAAAAAACACCCTGTTAAAAGGAAGGGATAAAGTTTCTGACGCCACGATAACAAAAATCAATAATTTGGTAGCTGGTGTACAAGATCCAAAAGAAAAAGCACGATTAATTTACCAATACATGCAGGATAAAACCCGCTATGTTTTTATTGCAATAGGAATAGGCGGATGGCAACCTTCGCCTGCACAAGAGGTAGATGAGTTAAGCTATGGTGATTGTAAAGGCTTAACAAATTATACCAAGGCTTTGCTAAAAACACAGGGTATAGACTCCTACTATACCATTGTATATGCTGGTGAAGGTGGGCAAGATATAGATGAAGATTTTGTGGCTCTCCAAGGCAATCATGTGATTCTTACTGTGCCTTTTGAAGATGAAAATGTGTTTTTGGAATGTACCAGCCAGCAGGCACCTTTTAATTATTTAGGAGATTTTACAGACAATAGAAAAGTACTTATGGTCACTCCAGACGGTGGAGTTATTGGAAAAACACATACGTACAAAACAGAAGATAATTTACAAACCGTAACAGCAAATGTTACTATAAGTCCAACGTTTGAAGTCTCAGGAAAAATCTATGAAACTTCAGCAGGAATCTTATATGGAAATAAAAACCTGCTGGAAACTGCTGCAAAAGATGATATTTCCATGTATTACAAACGCCTTTGGGGACATCTAAATAATTTGGCATTGGGAAATATAGATTTCAAAAATGATAAAGAAAAAGTGCTTTTTACCGAGAGCCTAAATTTTGAAACTGATAATTATATTTCTAAAGCAGGTGATAAAATTTTGCTTAACCCTAACATAATTACCAGATATAAAGACCTGCCTGCCACCGAAGAAAATAGAAAGTTGCCCTTAGAAATAAGACGCGGTTCCACGTATCGCGACCAAATTGAAATTTTATTACCCGAAGGGTATACAATCGAGGCAGCTTTCGAACCTATTGAAATTACTTCAGAATTTGGCACCTATAAAGCCTCTGTTACAAGCTTAGAAGGTTCCAAAATAAAATATGAAAGAGAACTGGTGTTAGATTCGGGCACCTACCCCAAAGAAGCGTTTAACAAGTATGTAGCTTTTATCCAACAAGTGGTAAAAAAAGATAGGTCTAAAATTGTATTAGCCAAATAATGAATAGTAGATATCTAGCTCTAGCGATACTTTTTTTAAATTTTATAACAATCTCATTAGCGCAGGAGCGAAAATTTGGAGATGTTACTGTGGCCGAACTTCAAGAAAAAAGTGATGCTGTTTTTCCAGATGCAGCAGCAGTTATTTTGTATCGCGACATTGATTTTTCTTACGGAAATTCGCTTCATGTCCACGAAAGGATTAAAATATATACTTCGGAAGGTTTTGATAATTCAGATTGGACTATTAGGTTTGACGATGTAAAAGGCTTAAAGGCTGCCACCTACAATCTAGAAAATGGTAAAGTTGTTACGGAGAAAGTTTCAGGCAGAGGAATTTTTAAAGAAAAAGTTTCAGAAGAGGAAGAAATAAGCAAGCTTACTTTTCCCGGCGTTAAAGAAGGTTCTATTATCGAACTTAAATATAAAGTAATTTTTATTGGCTTATCAACCCTGTATTCTCAAGGCTATCTTCCTATAAAATACCAGCGAATTAAAATAGAGAATGGGTACTATGGTAATTTATCCATTAGGGAGAATCAATATGTGAAATTACCTATAGAGCGTCTTGACGTCGCTGCCGGCACTCTGTTTGTTGGTGAGAACATTCCGGCTTTGCGTACAGAAAAATTTGTAACTAATGTAAATAACCACAGAGGTAAAATTTTAATGGAACGTCATGGCGTAACTTACCAACAAACCTGGTCTAGCGTAGCGGAACAATATTACAACGCAGAATGGTTTGGAAAACAATTACGCAAAGGGGATGCCCTCTATAAAAAGGATTTAAAAATATTGCTGGGGGATGAAACCGACCTGCTCACTATTGCCAAAAAAATTGACAGGTATGTAAAGGATAACATAAAATGGAATACTAAGTACAGCCGGGGCTCCGAGTACGTTAAGACAATTTATAGGGATGGAGAGGGAGACTCTGGAGATATAAATTTACTGTTAGTACATATGTTACGATCCAGAGGGGTAGATGCATCTCCTATTTTAGTAGCAACTAAAAACAAGGGGTGGGTTATGTATCCACAAATGAATGCTTTTAATACGGTTCTTGCCGTTGTTGAAATAGATGGGAAGCACTATTTGCTAGATGGTTCTCAAAAGAATGCTGCTTTTGGGCAAATACCTCTGCAATATGTTAATGATAAAGGTTTGATACTCTATGATGATGGTAGCCACGAACTTTATCCTATAAGGGTAACAGAGCCCTCAAAGAATACAGTAATAGTAAATGTAGCCCTTAATCTTGAAGAACTTTCAGCAAGTGCTGCTGTAAAAAAACAGCTTACAAATTACAAAGCTTTTGAACATAGAGAGTATTATAAAGATTTAAAAAACGAAACATACGAAGAGGCACTTAATAAAATAGATTTCTTTACAGCTACACAAGTAGAAAAGAATTATGAGGAAAACACCGAAAAGCCAATTGCTACTTCTTTTAATTTTAAGATTGAAGACTACTTAGAACAAATTAATGACTCCTATTATTTTGAACCTTTATTAATATGGGGTTCAAAAGAAAATAAATTTATAGAAGAAGACCGCCTGTACCCTATAGATTTTGAATACCCTTTTACAGAAAATTATATTATTAATTTTAAAATACCAGAAGGATATAAAATTGAAAGTTTACCAGAGCCCAAACTTATTAAAATGGAAGATGAAATTGGATCTATGTTATTTAATATTCAACAGAGGGGTAATGAGATACAGGTGTTGTTTACGCTCAATTTTAATATTTATTTAATCCCTGCAAACTATTATCCTGGCATACAGGCATTGTATTCAGAATATTTCAAGATTTCAAAATCCAAAATTGTACTCTCAAAAATATAAATACCTATTTTATGATACGTAATTACCTAATTATAAGTTTCTTAGTCATTTCAGCAAGCTTAACAGCTCAAAACTTCAAATACGGAAAAGTCTCTAAGGAAGAGCTGGCCGAAAAGCAAAACGCCAGCTATCCAGAGGCAGATGCTACGGTGTTATATCGTGATTATAAAGTAAACTTTGCTTATACACAAGGAGATGGCTTTGTCCAAACAGTAACGGTTCATGAGCGTGTTAAAATTTATACCAAACAAGGGTTTGATTGGGCTACCAGAAACTATATAGTGTACGATAACGGCAGTGACAGAGAAAAGTTTGATGTAAAAGGGGTTACCTACAACTTGGTGAACGGATCTATAGAAAAGGAAAAACTTCAAAATAGTGCCCAGTTTGAAGAGCGAATTAATAAATATAGAGTAAATAATAAATTTACAATGCCAGCCATAAAGGAAGGAAGTGTGATTGAATATGAATACACACTCATTTCTCCGTTTTCTAGAATTTCAGATATAAACCTGCAGTATACAATTCCTATAAACAAGGAACTTGTTGAATTAAGAGTGCCAGAATATTATGTTTACAATATTCAATCTAATCCAAAAGCAAGCATAGCTTATTCATTTGACCAGGACTCTAAACAAAAGAAAATAACGATACGAGGTAAAAGTGGTTTAGGTACGGCAAATTACAATGAAGGGTTTAGAGGGGCGAGAGGTAATAATGGTACTTTTAAAGGCAATGAATATGTCTACAAAGAGAATATTTATTTGCTGGAAGAGAGCAATATATCCCCTTTAAAGGAAGAAATATATGTAGACAACCTTCAAAACTATCAAGCCCGTTCTATCTGGGAATTGTCCATGATAAAGGATCCTAGTGGGGTGCCCGAAACATTTGCTACTTCCTGGGAAGCCGTTTCAAAAAATCTGTATGAAAATGATGATTTTGTGAACGAAATTAATAAAAGCGATTATTATCAAACCGATCTAACTGCTGCCACCAAAGGAGCAACTTCAGAGGAAGAAAAAATGGCGATGATTTTAGACCTGGTAAAATCGAAAGTGAAATGGAATGACTATTATGGTTACTTTCCAGAAAAAGGGGTGAAAAAAGCATACAAAGAAGGAACTGGAAACACCGCAGATATTAATTTAATGTTGGTGTCTATGCTTCAGAATGCTGGGTTAAACGCGTATCCGGTTCTGGTGAGTACTAAGGAAAATGGAATTCCTGTGTATCCTACAAGAGAAGGTTTTAATTACGTAATTGCAGCGGTAAATGCAAACGGTAAAATGTATGTGCTGGATGGGACCGATCTGTATGCGAATGTAAATATGCTGCCCGAACGCGCTATGAATTGGCAAGGGAGATTAATTCGTCCCGACGGAACATCGGACTGGGTGGGGCTCTATCCAGGATATGCTTCCAAAAAACTTACATATGTGCAAGCTGAAATTGATGGCGATAATGTTTTGGTAAAAGTTCGTGAGCGTAAAGGAGGGCATTTTGCGAAGGATTACAGAAACGAATTTGCAAACACTACTACGCAAAGCCAGATAGAAAACATAGACACGGGTAATGAGGCTGTAGTGATTACAGAATTTGAAGCTAAAGATGTAACAAGCACAAAGGAAAATATGAGTGTAAGTTATACGGCAAATTGTAACTCATTGGTAGAGGATATTGCTGGCGATTTGTACATTTCTCCAATGTTATTTTTTGCACAAACTGAGAATCCGTTCAAAGATGATAAAAGAGAATATCCCATCTTTTTTGAATACCCAAAATCCCAGAAATACAATATCTCCATTAAAATTCCTAAAGGCTACAAGGTAAAATCTATACCACAAGCCATTAAAGCCGATTTGGCGAACAATACAGGAAGTTACACCTATTTGCTAAAGGAAGCTCCCGGGATCGTGCAATTAGCCGTATCTTTAGATATTAATACACCCATTATCCTTCCGCAGGATTATGAATATGTAAAAGGTATGTTCTCACAAATAACTGAAAAGGAAAAAGAAAAAATTGTATTGACAAAAATCTAACATCATTTTATGAAGTTTTCCTTACTACTAGTTGGAGGCCTGTTTATATCATTCTATGCTTCTGCGCAGAATTATAAATTCGGAAAGGTTTCCCAAGAAGAATTGCAAGAAACCAAAATGAATTTGCATCCTGAAGCCAATGCTGCTGTGCTGTTCCGAAATTACGAAGTTGCCTATGAATACAGAGACAGCAAAGGGTTGTTGCAAATTGTTGAAGTACACGAACGAATAAAGATTTACAACGCCGATGGGTATGAATGGGCAAACAAAAAAGTGCGTACCTACAATGATGCGCGGGATCAAGAAGTTTTTAATGTAAAGGGAACCACCTACAATCTAGTGGGTGGAAGTGTGGTTAAGGCTAAATTAGATAAGGACGCGGTTTTTGAAAAGCGGATTAGTAAATTTAGAGTAGACAATACATTTACTATGCCTAACGTTCAGCCAGGAAGCATCATAGAGTATATGTACACTATTACTTCGCCCTTTTTTAGCATTGAGGACATAGATCTTCAGTATAGTATTCCTATTCAAAAAGAAATAGTTCAGCTCAAGATTCCCGAATATTTTACGTACAATCGATATAACAATCCGCAGGCAAAGCTTAATTTTAATTATAAAGAAGAGATTAATGAGAAAAAAATAACACTTCGTGGTCGAAAAAATCTTGCCAACAATATCTACTCCAATGGAAGGGGAACCGCTTTCGATCGAGTAAGCCCTAGTGGTACTGAAAATACGCTTAACTATGAAGAAACTACCTATACACTAGACGAAACCAACATTCCTCCTCTAAAAATTGAAAATTTTGTTGAGAATATAGATAACTATCGGGCAAAATCACTTTGGGAACTAGCAATACTTAAAAAACCTTCTGGATTTCCAGAGGCGTTTGCTACAAATTGGGAGGATGTGGCAAAGACTATTTATGAAGATGCCTTTTATAAATCTCAGATAGCGGAAACAGCCTATTATAAAAATGATTTTAGTACAGCTATCGCGGGTATACAAGATGCTGAAAAGAAAATGGAGGCGATTCTTACTCTTATAAAAAGCAAAGTAAAATGGAACAACTATCTAGGGTATATAACCGATAATGGGGTAGCGAAAGCCTACAAGGAAGGTTCAGGAAACATTGCAGATATCAATTTAATACTTATTTCTATGTTGCAACAGGCAGATCTGGACGCATCCCCAATCTTAGTGAGTACGTCAGATAATGGTAAGCCAGTTTATGCGACACGAAAAGGTTTTAATTATGTAATTGCTGGTGTTAAGTTGCAGAACAACTATGTGCTTTTAGATGCCTCCGACCCCTTTTCTGGAATAAACCTGTTACCGCAACGCGCCATGAACTGGCAAGGAAGAATGATTCGTCCTGATGGGAGTTCTGAATGGATCCCCTTATACCCTAATTATATATCACAACAATTATTCTTTATTGAAACTACCATTGAAAACGGTACTGTAACCGCAAAGGTGAACGAAAGTAAAGGAAATCATTTTGCAAAAGAATATAGAGACTTATATGCAAATACCAACGTACCATCCCAGATTAATGCCATTAATATAGGCAACGAAAATGTAGATATATCAAATTTTGAGACAGCCAATGTGAGCACCACAAAATCTACAATGAGCGTCTCTTATACTGTCAATTCAACATCGCTCATAGAAGAAATAGCTGGAGATTTGTATCTCTCGCCTATGTTGTTCTTTGGTCTGGGGGAAAACCCTTTTAAGAGTGATGCTAGGGAATATCCTATGTTTTTTAAGTTTCCGCAAAGTAAAAAATATACCATTTCAATCAAAGTGCCCAAAGGATACGAGGTACAATCTTTACCAACAAATACTAAAATTACCCTTGGAGAGAAAGTGGGTGCCTTCACGTATATTGTGAAGCAAACCAATGATAACATTCAGATATTGGCTAAATTTGATATTAGTACTCCTTTTATTCTTGCAGAAGACTATTCCTATTTAAAAGAATTATATTCTCAAAGGATTGCAAAAGAGAATGAAAAGATAGTGTTTACCAAATTATAACCCATGAACATTCAAAACGCCCAGAAAGCAGTTGACGATTGGATACAGGAACACGGCGTTCGGTATTTTAACGAGCTCACCAATATGGCGCAGCTTACAGAAGAAGTAGGTGAGGTAGCTAGAATTATTGCCCGTCGCTATGGCGAACAAAGCGAGAAGGAAAGTGACAAAAACAAGGATTTAGGAGAAGAACTGGCAGATGTGGTTTTTGTAGTATTATGCCTTGCAAACCAAACAGGTATAGATTTACAAGCTGCTTTTGACGCCAAACTTAATTTGAAAGCAAAACGCGATCACGATCGTCACCATACCAATCAAAAACTAAAATAATGTTTAAAAGAGTTGTGAGTCATAAAGGGTTTTGGAAATCGGTTGCGGTGCTTAGTCTTATTTATATGGCAGTATTGATTGTGGTGCAAGGAATTTCCCTGGGTTTTTCTGAAATTTTCTTGGATAGATTACTTACCATAAAAAGTATTGTGACCCTGTTGGGGGCAGGTGTAATTTGCGGATTCGCCATTACCTACGCAAAATTTTGGAGAAAGTTGAAAGAACAAGACTATAGAAAATGAAACTAGAGCTGTCCCGTTCTTCGGAAGAAATTACTGAAGCTGCTCTGCAAATCACTGGTTCTAAAAGTGAAACAAACAGGCTGCTCATTTTACAAGCATTGTATCCAAACGTACACATTGATAATGTTTCCAAAAGTGACGATAGCGAGGTGCTTCAAAAAGCATTAAAATCTTCAGATAAAATTATAGATATTCACCACGCAGGCACTGCGATGCGTTTTTTGACTGCTTATTTTTCAGCAAAAAATGATGCAGAGGTAATTTTAACGGGTAGTGAGCGAATGCAGCAAAGGCCTATTGGTGTTTTAGTAGACGCTCTTAGAATGGTAGGCGCAGACATTACCTACACTAAAAAAAGTGGTTTTCCACCGCTGAAAATTAAAGGAAAAAACCTTCAAAAACACAAGGTGACGCTCAAGGCAGGCGTGAGTAGTCAGTTTATTTCGGCTTTGTTACTTATTGCTCCGTCGCTTCCCAATGGGCTGGAATTAACGTTGGAAGGCAATGTGACCTCGCGCCCCTACATTGAAATGACGCTTGCACTTTTAAAACAAGTAGGCGTTTCAGGTCATTTTGCTGAAAATACCATCACAGTGCATCCTCTTTCAGCAATTCAAGATGCTATTGTTACGGTGGAGAGCGATTGGAGTTCGGCTTCCTATTTTTATAGCCTGGTAGCACTTTCAGGCCCGCCTGCCGGACAGGCAGGTAAAAAAACCATTCAGCTACAAAGTTATAAAACTGAAAGTTTGCAAGGCGATAGTGCATTGGTTGGGTTATACAAGGCATTAGGAGTACATACTATTTATAATCCGGAAGCATATAGCATCACGCTAGAAAAAAAGAAAACCCATTTACCATCGGTATACCAAGCAGATCTTTCCAACACACCAGACATTGCGCAAACCATTGCGGTAACCTGTTTTGGCTTAGGAATAGGATGTAAGCTTACAGGGTTGCACACCCTCAAAATTAAAGAAACCGATCGCCTCCTCGCACTTAAAATTGAATTAGAGAAATTAGGGGGAGTTGTTAGTATTTCAGAAGATAGCCTAACTATAAGTCCTTCAAAAGAGATACACCAAAGTGTTGCTATAGACACCTATAACGATCATCGTATGGCAATGGCATTTGCTCCGTTAGCATTAAAAACATCGCTTATAATTAATAATGCCGAAGTAGTTTCAAAATCATTCCCTACTTTTTGGGAGGATATGCGCAAGGTTGGAGTGCAGGTTCAGGAAATCTATTAAAGCGATTGGATCCTTTGGCCGATTTTAAAAATTACTTAAAAACCTGACCATATTAGATGCTATATTTTCTGAAAACTTGTGTCTTCACGGAGACTTTTAAGGTTCCTGAGTAATTTGAGAAAACCTTTTGTTACTACTAAAAATGTGTGTTCTCAAATTGTATTGCAGGGCCGTTACCACCTATTTATTAATTAATCCAAAGATAAATCGTCATTTACTTGACAACGCCTATGTTGAGGTTGTATATTTGCAACCTTTTTAAACGAAATTGTACTGCTATGGGAATGAAATTATCGAACTTCAGTTTTAACCTTCCAGAAGAGCTTTTGGCCGAACATCCTGCGCCCAATCGTGATGAGGCCAGATTAATGGTCTTAAACCGAAAGGAACAGACCATCGAGCACAAGATGTTCAAGGATTTGATAGATTATTTTGAAGAAGATGATGTATTGGTATTAAACAACACCAAAGTATTTCCAGCTAGATTGTACGGAAATAAAGAAAAAACAGGGGCGCGTATTGAGGTGTTTTTACTTCGTGAGTTAAACCCAGAAACCCGTTTGTGGGATGTGTTGGTAGATCCAGCGCGTAAAATACGTATTGGTAACAAATTGTATTTTGGCGAAGATGAATCTTTAGTAGCTGAAGTTATAGACAATACTACAAGCCGCGGGCGTACCCTTAGATTTTTGTTTGATGGTTCTTACGAAGAGTTTAGAAACAAACTTACAGAACTTGGTGAAACACCCCTTCCAAAATATATTAAAAGAGAGGTAGAACCAGAAGATGCAGAGCGTTACCAGACTATTTTTGCAAAAAAGGAAGGTGCTGTTGCGGCGCCAACTGCGGGACTTCACTTTTCAAAACACCTTTTAAAGAGACTAGAAATTAAAGGTGTAAATTTTGCTGAAGTTACCTTGCACGTAGGTTTAGGAACCTTTAGCCCGGTTGAGGTGGAAGATCTGTCAAAACATAAAATGGACAGCGAAGAGATTGCTATAGAAAAAGATGCCGTTGTAATAATTAATGAAGGAATAGCAAAAAAGAGACGTGTTTGTGCCGTAGGAACTACGGTGATGAGAGCGTTGGAAAGTTCGGTATCTTCAAACGGTACGTTGAATGATTACGAAGGTTGGACCAATAAATTTATCTTCCCTCCATACGATTTTAGTATTGCCAATATGATGGTAACTAATTTCCATACACCAAAATCTACCTTATTAATGATGGTTGCGGCTTTTGCAGGACACGATTTTGTTAAAAAAGCGTATGCCGAAGCTATTAAAGAAAAATACAATTTCTATACGTATGGTGATGCCATGCTTATTATATAAGAATTCATTTACTTTCTATAAAATCCCTGCCATTGGTCGGGATTTTTTGTTTTATATCGTTTTATACTAAAATCTATTATTTTTTCTAGTATATTAGTTACGTTTTATCGCTAAGAACTTGTATTTCAATATGAAAAAACACCTACTTCTAGTGTTCTTACTGTTGTCTTCAATGCCATATTTCGCTCAGGAATCTGGTGAAAGTGTTCCTGTGAGTTGGTCGAACAATATCCAATCTAATATAACCCCTGTAATTTTACCTGCGTTAGATTTAACCGCATTGCATGCAGAAGATGCTATAAACGATTTGGATAAATCGCAACCTTGGCGATACGGCGTTAGAAGAGCATTACTAGTAGACGTAAAACGAGATGGAAAACGCACTGTCTTGGATAATGGCGATAAAATATGGCAACTTGCTATCTTGTCTCAGGATGCTATAAATATGAGTGTCAATTTCAGTAATTTTTATCTTCCTGCCGAAACCCGATTACAATTGTATAGTGGTGATAAAAGCGATTTGTCTAAGGCATATACACCGTCCGACAATCGTGACCACAATACGTTAGGCTCCTGGTTTATAAATGGTGAAGAAATATGGATAGAATATTTTGAGCCTGCACATATAAATGAACAGTGTAAAATTCAGATTGAAAGTATAATTCACGGTTATAGAATGGGAGCTATAAATCAATTTGTAGCCGAAACTACAAGAGAACTTAATGATTCCGGTGATTGTAATTATGATGTTAATTGTCCCGTAGGAGCAGATTTTGATGATGTTAAGGATGTAGTAAAAAAGGCTGTTGCGCTATTAAATCTTGGGAATGGATATTTATGCTCCTCGGTGTTATTGAATAATGCCGAAAATGATAAGACGCCATATCTGTTAACTGCAAATCACTGCCTGGAAGGGAGTAATCCTGCGCTATGGTCGGTGCGATTTAACTGGATGAGTCCTAGTCCTATTTGTGGTAGTGAAGAAGATACTGCCCAGATTTCTAATAATTTTACACTGAGTGGTGTTGCCGTTCGTGCCAATAATTCGCAAACCGACTTTGCTTTGGTTGAACTTTTAAACCCTATTCCAGCTAGTTGGGATATTGTTTTTGCAGGTTGGGATGCAAACGATGAAAACCCAGATTTTGAGGTTGGAATACACCACCCCAATGGCGACATTATGAAGATTTGTAGAGACAACTCTGGTGCCGTTAAAGAAAATGCAAATGGAGTAGATGTCTGGTTAATTGGAGGTGTTTCAGCCGGAACGGGTAATGGCTGGGAAATAGGAACCACCGAAAGTGGGTCTTCTGGAAGTCCGCTGTTCGACGAACATGGAAAGGTAATTGGCCAATTGTATGCCGGGCAAGCATTTTGTAACGGTATCGAAAATAATAACGATTACGATGTGTATGGTCGCTTCGGAATAGCATGGGGAGCTGGAGCTACTCCTGAAAGAAGGCTTATGGATTGGTTAGATCCACAAGAAAGTGGTGTCATGAGTATTGAAACGTTAAGTAATTTACTGAATGTTGTAGACAATGAACTTGTAGGTGATTTACAAATTTATCCAAATCCTGCAAGTGAGTTTGTTACCGTAATGAACAATAAGTATCCTAACTTACATTACGAAATATATGACGTTGTAGGTAAAATGGTGGCTAAAGGGCAACTACAAAATACCAACAACACTATTCACGTTGTCCAATATAAAGAAGGGGTTTACTTCCTCCATCTTACCGATTCAGATACTGGAGATGCCATCACCAAAAAAATTATAGTTAGGCATTTTTAGCAAAGACGCTTCAGGCTTTTCTACGTATTCATTTCTTTTCTTATCATTTGTAGTACTTTTGCAGAACAATGAGCAAAGACAAAAAAGACATCCGTTCCCTTACTAAAGAACAACTAAGAGACTTTTTCAAATCTATTGGGCAAGAACCCTTTCGTGGAAATCAAGTGTACGAATGGCTGTGGAGTAAAGGCAGCCATACCTTTGAGGATATGACTAATATCTCCAAAAACACACGGGAACTTCTGGAGGAGAATTTTGTTATAAACCATATTGAAGTAGATAGCCTCCAAAAAAGTAATGACGGTACCATCAAAAATGCAGTTAAATTACATGACGGGCTTATTGTAGAGTCGGTTTTAATTCCTACTAACAAACGTACCACAGCTTGCGTTTCTTCACAAGTGGGGTGTAGCTTGGATTGTAAGTTCTGTGCTACGGCAAAGTTAAAAAGAATGCGTAACCTAAATCCAGACGAAATTTACGATCAAGTGGTAGCTATAGATAGGGAAAGCAGGTTATACCACGGGCATCCGTTATCCAACATCGTTTTTATGGGGATGGGCGAGCCTTTGATGAATTATAAGAATGTATTGGCTTCCATAGAAAAGATTACTTCAGAAGAAGGCTTAGGAATGTCGCCAAAACGTATTACACTATCCACCTCTGGTGTTCCAAAAATGATAAAAAAACTTGCCGATGATGACGTGAAATTTCATCTGGCTGTTTCTCTGCATAGTGCTATTCAGGAAAAAAGAGAACAAATCATGCCTTTTGCCAAAAATTTCACTTTAGTAGATTTAAAAGAATCGCTGGAATATTGGTACGAAAAGACAAACCGAAGAATTACCTACGAATACATTGTCTGGAAAGGCCTGAACGATACAAAAGAAGATATTGAAGCATTGGTGCGATTTTGTTCCTACGTGCCGTGTAAAGTGAATATCATAGAATACAACCCAATAGACGATGGCGAGTTTCAACAGGCTGCAGGTGAAGCTGTAGATGCGTATTTGGAAGCTTTAGAAAGAAACCGAGTTCCCGCTACCGTAAGACGTAGCCGGGGAAAAGATATAGATGCTGCCTGTGGGCAACTAGCAAATAAGCAATAGCATATACTACAAAATAGTATAACAAAAAAGAGCGACCCTAGGGTCGCTCTTTGATTTTATAAAATAGCTAAATTATTTTTTAGCAAATTTAATAGTCTTAACAGCTCCGTCGATAGAAACTTTAGCTACATAAATTCCAGTGCTTAGTGCAGAAACATTTACTGTTTCGTTAGTTCCACTTAATTTTTGGTTAACTACTTGTTGTCCAAGAATACTGAAAACTGTTACGTTATTCATTGCATTAGCAGCAGATAAGTTTAATTGCTCGTTACTTACGAAGAAATCAAAATTAGCAAATGCTTGCTCGTTAACACCTAATGGAGAACCTTCGTCACCAGCAGCGATTGCAGTATCTGGAGTAGATTCAAAAGCATATCCTAGAACTGTAAAGTTTGAGCTATCAGCGATATCTACTCGTACCCAACCGTAGTGCGTATTTCCAGCAGCATCGAATTGAACACCGATTAAACCAACACCTGTTCCACAGAACTGGCTACCTGTATATCCTGGTCCTGCACAAAAAGATCCGAAAGATCCGAAAGCACCAGAGCCATCAATAGCTGTTCCGTCTGCAAGGTTAGAAGCATAAAGGTATCCTGCGTTTGAAGCAGCAATAACTCCGTTTCCAGCAGCAGGTAAAGCTTGAACTAATTCGTAGTTTCCGTTGTTTGATTGTAAAACTTGGATATCGTCAGTTCCATCTGCGTTAAAGTCAATAGCGAAGCTATCACCCATTCCACCTACGAAATCTGGATCAACATCCGTATATACTACTTGACCAGTGGCATCAGCAACACCTGCGATAGCCAAAGAAAGAGCTCCATACTTTGCTAGTTTTTTTCCAAAATTGTTTTTAGTAATTTTTGACATAATTTTTAGGTTTTAAAAGTTAACTTTTGTTTTTTTACGAAAAATTAATATGACGTAACTTTTCGTTCGAGCGATAAAGATATGTATTTTGTTCGGAAAACTACAAACAAAAATAAAATGATTAAGAAAAAATCAAAAATAGACTTTTCTAATATGCCTATATCAAGTTCATTAGGGCATTTGGCATATGGAGATTTGGCATTTACAGCTTGGAGGAAGATTAAATTTGAAAAAAATTCAAAAAATGAAGATGAAAAAAAATAAGCTTTTATTAATTGGCTGGGATGCAGCAGATTGGAAGATAATAGGCCCCTTACTGGCTAAAGGACAAATGCCTTCATTGCAAAAAATGATACAAAATGGCGTTTATGGAAATATGAGTACCATGAACCCTCCCTATAGCCCGATGTTATGGAGTTCTGTGGCCACTGGAAAAACACCAGATAAGCACGGAGTGCTAGGATTTATTGAGGTTGTTCCTGGAGAACAAAAAATAAGACCTGTTACAACACATTCAAGAAAGGCAAAAGCAATTTGGAATATATTACACCATAAAGGATATAAAAGTAACTTAGTAGGTTGGTGGCCAAGTTTTCCTGCCGAACCTATTGACGGGGTTGTTGTGACTAATAAATTTCAACGTGTTAGTTCAGATCCTAAAAAACAAAAGCCTATAGAGCCAGGAACAATACATCCTGAAAGTATGGTAGACGAGCTAAAAGATCTGCGTATGTTTCCCTGGGAAATTACAAAAGAGCATTTTTTACCTTTTATGCCGGATGCTGCTAAAATTGATCAGGAAAGCACAAATAATGGTCTGGTACCTTTCTCAAATATTTTAACCCAGAATGTTTCGCTACATAATGCGTCTACATATTTGCTGCGAAATACAGAATGGGACTTCATGGGTATCTATTTTGATATGATTGATCATTTTTGCCATGGTTTTATGAAATACCATCCTCCCAAAATGGCAGGGGTTACCCAGGAAAAATATGATATTTATAATGATGTAGTAAACAGTTCCTATCGTTTTCAGGATATGATGTTAGGAAGAGTGCTTGAACTAATCGATGATGACACAACTGTTATGGTGATGTCAGACCACGGATTTGAATCCGGCTCTCGACGTATACTCCAAATGCCAAAGGTAGCGGCAGCACCAGCGTTAGACCATAGACAGTTTGGAATATTTGTAGCCATGGGGCCGAATATTAAAAAGAATGAAAAAATATTTGGTCTTGGTTTAATTGATGTGGCGCCAACAATATTGCACCATTTCGACCTTCCTATTGGTAGGGATATGGATGGAAAAGCCATTCTTGATATTTTTAAAAATCCTGGAACACCCAAGTTTATTGATAGCTGGGAAACTGTAAAAGGAGATTTTGCAGAATTACCTAAAGAAATTTTGAATGAAGCATTGTCCGATGATGAGACCATGGAACAACTTATCGAATTAGGCTATATAGAAAGACCTGATGAGGATTTGGCAACCTCCATTCGGAAAACTAAAAGTGAATTAAAGCACAACGAAGCAAGAGTGTATCTTGGCAAGAAAGATTACCATACAGCCAAAGGGATTTTAATTGAATTGCTTTCTGAAGAGGACCCTATAGATATTACGCCATTTTATATAGATTTGATGACGGTAAGTATTGGTTTGGAAGATTATGACGAGGCCGAAAAGTACCTAAACGAATATAAAAAATCTAAAAGTGAAGTAAATTATAATATTTATTTCGTCGAAGCAGATATACTCAAAGGAAAACAACAGTATAAAAAAGCTTTAAAAGTTTTAGAAAAAGCACTCGAAAGACGACCTAATGCAGAAATTTATTACAGAATAGGAAACTTGCAATTGTTGTTGCAAAACAATAAGGAAGCAGAAGCATCTTTTGAAAAAGCAATTGACATCGAGCCAGACAAAGCAAAATTCCATAAAGGAATTGCAGAGGCTCTGTTTGAGTTGAAGGATTATGAGGGGGCGGCAGAACACGCATTTACAAGTATTGAACTAGTAAAATATTATCCAGGAGCTCATTATGTTTTAGGAAGAGCTTTAGAAAAACTTGGAGATTTGGAGAATGCAAAAGTTGCTTTTGAAAATGCAAAGCGCTTACAGCCCAAAACCTTTCATAGAGCAGAAAAAGCTATTGAAAATATCGAGGAAAAATTAACTGGAAAACTAAACCTTTCCGATAAGAGTTCAAAAGCGTACAGAAAAAACCAAATTACGGTTGTTTCTGGACTGCCCAGATCCGGAACATCAGTTATGATGCAAATGATGGAAAAAGGCGGTATGGATTTGTTAGTGGACGGTAAAAGAGAAGCAGATCTATCAAATCCAAAGGGGTATTACGAATATGAACCTGTAATGAGTATCCATAAAAATAATGATTGGTTGGGTAATTCTCAGGAGAAGGCAGTTAAAATAGTTGCACCTTTACTAGGATACTTAGATCCTCAATATAGATACAAAATAATCTTTATGAAGAGAGATCTGGACGAGGTGGTTAAAAGCCAGCGTGTAATGACGGGTAAAGATCCAGATACCATTCCAGTTAAACTTTACAATGCATATAGAAAACAATTAGAAAGTATTGAAACCTGGAAAAGTAACGAACCAGGTGTTGAACTTATCTATGTAGACTATAAAGATGTTCTGGATGATCCTAGAAAAATGGCAAAAAAAGTTCAGGAATTTATCGGTAAAGATTTAGATATTGACGCAATGGAAAGCTGTGTAGATACATCATTATATCGAAATAGGGCTAAATCTGCTACGAACTAAGATGAACATAATAAAAAATGGAAGCTAAAGAATTAGCTTCCATTTTTTATTTACAGCAAAACCTTACCCATTTTCGTTATTTTTACAGCTTGTATGAAAATAGTAGCGCAAATAAAACAACCCATAGATTATGAAATGGAGCATTTCGAAAAGAAATTCTCTAAGGCTATGTCTTCTAAAGTAGCGCTTCTTAATAGAATTACCCATTACGTAGTAAACCGAAAGGGCAAACAAATGCGCCCTATGTTTATTTTCCTTATCGCCAAGATGTGTAACAAAGGCGAGATGAATGAGCGTACCTACCGTGGCGCTTCCGTAATTGAGTTGATACACACCGCCACGCTTGTGCATGACGATGTGGTAGACGATAGCAACCGCCGTCGTGGCTTTTTCTCCCTAAATGCGCTCTGGAAAAATAAAATAGCCGTCCTGGTGGGTGACTTTTTATTGTCAAAAGGTTTGCTAATGTGCATTGATAATGACGATTTCGATTTACTGAAAATTATTTCGGTTGCTGTACGCGAAATGAGTGAAGGGGAATTACTGCAAATTGAAAAAGCAAGAAAACTAGATATTACCGAAGAAATCTATTTCGAAATCATTCGTCAAAAAACGGCTACCCTTATTGCCGCTTGCTGTGCGATGGGTGCCAAATCTGTTCACGCACCAGCTGCCGAAGTAGAAAACCTTCGAAAATTTGGTGAGCTTATTGGATTAGCGTTTCAGATAAAAGACGACTTGTTCGATTATGGCGAAGAGCAGATTGGCAAACCCACTGGTATAGATATTAAGGAACAAAAAATGACGCTACCTTTAATATATACCTTGAATAATGCTTCAGCAAAAGAGAAGAAGTGGCTCATCAATTCAGTAAAAAATCACAATAGGGACAAAAAACGGGTGAAGGAAGTAATCACCTTTGTAAAGGATAATGGCGGTTTGGAATACGCTATCTCAAAAATGAAAGACTACCGGCTCCAAGCTCTTCAACTCCTAGAAACTTATCCTAAATCTCCCTACAAAGATTCGCTGGAGTTAATGGTAAATTATGTTATTGATAGGAAGAAGTAGTCGGTAGTTGGTAGCGGGTAGGACGCTACGCTGGTAGTTTGTAGTCAATAATTTATTAATTTTTTAGGGTTGGCCCCTTTAGGGATTTAGGTGTGCGGTGGCAAATTTCACTAATTACTAATCCCCACTACCTATTGCCTACCTTTAATTTTGAACCTTAAATTTAAAATTTTGAATCCCTGAGGCAACCCTTTTCAAAAAATACCCGTCTATAAAAATAGAAGCAATCAGCGAAGCATTTTATGAAACGTCCATTAGAAAAATATAAGAAAACGGAAGGCATATATTCTGGCGTTCCATCTTCATATTTCTCAAATGTAATAGATAGATGAAACTCATTTCTTTACATAAAAACTACGACAGGCACATCGCCAAAGCCAAAAAGGGAAACCGTAAGGCACAGCACGAGCTTTATCAACTGTTTGCGCCCAAGATGATGAGTGTATGCAGACAATATGTAAAGAATACAAATTTGGCGGAAGAAGTCATGCTTACAGGGTTTTTAAAAGTGTTTACCCACTTAGGTTCTTACGAAGGTGCGGGAAGTTTTGAAGGCTGGATTCGCCGTATTATGGTGAACGAGTCCATAAGCGAACTTCGGAAACAGAAGAAGTTGTTTTTTCAGGACGAATCTGTAATCGAGAATTCCTTGAGCCACGCGACAGACTTTCCTTCGGAATTGGAAGTGGAGGACATTCAAAAGCTCATAGATACATTACCGGAAGGCTATAAAACAGTTTTTGTATTGTATGCGGTGGAAGGGTATAAACACAGTGAAATTGCCGAATTATTACAAATTTCTGAAGGCACTTCAAAATCGCAATTGTCTAAAGCGCGAAAGATGCTTCAAAATTTAGTACAACAACAAAATAAAACGAGTTATGGAACCCAATAAATTTGAAGAAAACATCCGTACCAAGCTCGAAGAG
Organism: Rasiella sp. SM2506; assembly: GCF_050859505.1. Classification (GTDB taxonomy): domain Bacteria; phylum Bacteroidota; class Bacteroidia; order Flavobacteriales; family Flavobacteriaceae; genus Marinirhabdus. The sequence continues at coordinate 1,639,520 of NZ_CP193934.1, forward strand.
CGAGAACTACAGCCTTCTACTGAGGCCTGGAGCAAATTAGAAGCGCAACTTGGTGCGCCAAAATCAAGCAACAAGACGCTTTGGTATGCTATTGCTGCAAGTTTGGTGGCTGTCTTGGTAGTAGGCTCCTTTTTGCTGAAAGAAAACAAAACCGTTTCCAATGAAATCGTAGAGCAAACCATTCCTTCTGAAAGTATAAATAAAACCGAAGTGGCAACTTCCGAAGAAGAGAAAACAAGTGAAATTACTGGTGCTGAAGATGCAGTTAAAACTGAAGCAAAAATAAATACAGAAACACTTTCTAAAAATACAGAGCAATGGGTTGCAACAGCTTCAGGAAAAAATGAAGAGAATATAGAGGAGAGAGAAGAGAAAGAAATTATAACTACGAATGCTGAAACTAAAATCGCACACCTAGAGAAAACCTATCCCAAAACTGAAGCTATTAAAAAATTGGAAAGCAACGATTTTATAAAATTAAAAGTAGATGAAGTGGTGGCCCAGGTAGAAAGTTTACAAAAAACAAATAGTAGCATCACCGCAGAAGCTATTGAAGCATTACTGCAGAAAGCACAACGGGATATTGCAAACCAACGATTGCTCCAGCAAGCCACAGTCACCATTGATCCGGCCAGTCTGTTAAACGATGTGGAAAACGAGCTGGAACGAGGCTTTAGAGACAAAGTCTTTGACGCCTTGGGTGAAGGTTTCAATAAAGTACGCACGGCGGTGTTAGAACGCAACAACTAGAATCTTCGCGGAGGCGAAGATCTTTCACCCAATAATTAAACTTAATTTATAAAAGCCCTTTTTTGCTCCTTCCCCTTTTGGAGGGGAAGGTGTCCCGCCTTGGCGGAGCGGAAGGGGTAGTCATCAATCCGTTCCCTAATCAGGAACACTAAAAACACGAACAGTTATGAAAATAATTAACTTAAGTATTGCGCTGGTATTATGGATACTAGCAACTTGTTTGAGCATTGCTCAAGAAGAAGTAACTGCTTTGGAAACCCTCCAAAAAGCAAAAACAGAAATAGTTAACCAAGAAAAAGATGCCTTAAAAAAAGAGGTGGAGACCATCAACAAACAAGTTGAAAACGGAACTATCACCCAAGCCGAAGCAGACAATCTAAAACAAGAAGCTGCAGAAAAAAGAGCGTTGAATATTGAGAATAGGGTAGCGATTATCGAAAATAAAATTGCTTTACTTGAAAGAAATGGAACAGTAAATGGTGAGGGGAAGAATGTTTTTTCACTCGGGATTGGAGAAGATGATGCTACCGGTAAAAACTGGTTTGGGGTACAATTTAAGCATAGAGATAGTGTAACAATAAAATACGACCGTAGGACATCGTCTCAATTCGTGTTTTCATTTGGACTTAACAATGCAATTATCGAGGGACAAAGTTTGGACGATTCTCCCTATAAAATTGCAGGTAGCCGTTATGCAGAATTAGGATTGGTCTGGAGTACACGTGTATTTAAAGAAAGCAATTGGTTGCGTTTTAGATATGGGTTGTCATTGCAGTTTAATGGTTTGAAGCCTACGGACAACCGTTATTTTGTGGATACAGGAGCACAAACTGAATTGCAGGATTTTGGGTTAGACCTCGATAAATCTAAATTTAGAATGGACAACTTGGTAGTGCCAATTCATTTTGAAATTGGACCTTCAAAGAGAATTGACAAGGAAGATTACTTTAGATATAATACTTCAAATAGCGTTAAAGTTGGTTTTGGTGGGTATGCAGGAATTAACTTAGGTACACGCCAAAAGTTAAAGTTTGAAGACGATGGCGAAGAGGTAAAACAAAAATTGAAAGCTGGATATAACACTAATTCTCTTATCTACGGTCTTTCAGGTTACATTGGCTATGGAGATATTTCACTCTATGCTAAATACGACTTAAATACTATTTTTAAAGATAATCCTACCGAGCAGCGTAATGTTTCGCTTGGTATTCGATGGGATTGGGATTAGCCACTCATTCATCATTCAATTTCAAAAAGGTTTCCGCTCTCGGAAACCTTTTTTTGTTTCCTGGTTTTCTGACAAGTACAATTTCTCCGTGAACCTTTTCGCGCCTCCGCGAATCTCTATGGTATAGCTTTTACGCAGACCCGCCTGTCGTGCCTTCGGCGGGCAAGCTTTCACAGAGTAAAAGGAGATTCATGGAGACATTGGTTTTATTTTTCACTATTGTTTATAATAATGTACCCAAGTAAAACTTAAAACGATAGGATTTTCACATCTTTACAATTCGTAATTCGTAATTCGTAATTCGTAATTCGTAATTCGTAATTCGTAATTCGTAATTCGTAATTCGTAATTCGTAATTCGTAATTCGTAATTGTAAATGATTTCTCGAACCACCATAGACAATGTATTTGAAACCGCCCGCGTAGAGGAGGTGATCGGGGATTATGTGCAATTAAAGAAATCCGGGAGTAATTTTAAGGGATTAAGTCCTTTTAGTGATGAACGTACCCCAAGTTTTATGGTGAGTCCGGTGAAACAGATCTGGAAAGATTTTAGTAGCGGAAAAGGAGGGAATGTAGTTTCCTTTTTAATGGAACACGAACATTTTACCTACCCCGAAGCTATTAAATACCTCGCCAAAAAGTACGGCCTTGAAATAGAAGAAACCGAACAGTCCGACGAGCAAAAAGAACAAGCCAACGAGCGGGAAAGTCTGTATTTGGTCAGTGAATTTGCAAAAGAATATTTCCATAAAACGCTTTTAGAAACTGAAGAAGGCAAGGCAATTGGGAAATCTTACTTTAAAGAACGTGGCTTTACAGAGGAAACTATAAAAAAGTTCAGTTTAGGATATTCTCCAGACCAATGGAGTGCCTTTACAGAGGAGGCTTTAAAGAACGGATACCAGCTTAGTTTTCTCGAAAAAACCGGAGTAACCATCGTTAAGGGCGAGAAACAATTTGACCGTTTTAAAGGCAGAGTGATGTTCCCTATCGAGAGTATGAGCGGTCGTACACTAGGATTTGGTGGAAGAATTCTTACAACCGATAAAAAAGCCGCCAAATATTTAAACTCTCCAGAGAGTGATATTTACCATAAAAGCAAAGTGCTTTACGGAATTTACCACGCAAAACAAGCTATTGCCAAAGAGGATAATTGTTATTTGGTAGAAGGCTACACCGATGTGATTCAGTTTCATCAAACAGGGATTGAGAATGTGGTTTCTTCTTCAGGAACGGCCTTAACACCAGAACAGATACGGCTCATTAATAGATTGAGTAAAAACATTACCGTTCTTTTTGACGGTGATGCGGCAGGATTAAGAGCCTCCTTACGGGGTATAGATTTAATTCTGGAACAAGGGATGAACGTAAAAATATGTACGTTCCCCGAAGGTGAAGACCCAGATAGTTTTGCGCGAGAACATTCCTTGGAGGATCTCACGCTGTATTTGGAAGAGCAATCCCAAGATTTTATTGCTTTTAAAGCTTCACTGCTGGCAAAAGATGCTAAAAATGATCCTATTAAGAAAGCCGATACCATTCGTGATATGGTGGTGAGTATTTCCAAGATTCCAGATGTGATCAAGCAGGAGGTGTATATTAAGGAGTGTTCGCGCATTATGGATATTTCGGAAGAAGTTCTTTTTAACACCCTGGCGCAATTACTGCAGAAAGAAAGAAGGGACGCTTCCAAAAAACCTGCTCAGCAACAAGAACAGATGCAGGTGGTTCCAGCGGTTCCTGAACAAATTAAAAAGGTTGATGTTCAATATGAACTGGAACGGAAAATAATTGAACTGCTTTTGCTCTACGGAATGGTAGAGGAAGAATTTGAAGATTTAATTTTAGAAACTAATGAAGCCGGAGAAATCACTTTTTCTCCTGAAAAATCTAATGCCAAGGTTTTTGAAAAAATTTACCTGGACCTTCAAGACGATGAGGTAGAATTCACAAATACCGAATTTAAAGAACTTTATTTTGAAATCATTGAACGTTTAAATCAGCAACAGGATTTTAAGATAGAGACGCTCGTAAACCAGTTAGAGCCCGAAAAAGCAGCAGCAATTACAGATATTTTAATGCAGGAAGAAAAATATCAGTTACACGATTGGGAACGTAATGAAATTTACGTAAAGGAAAAGAAATTTACCATTTCTCAAATTGTAACTGAGACCATCCTAAATCTTCGCAGAGAATTGGTTTCAAAAAAAATAGCAGAGCTTTCTGCAGAAATACAAACGCAGACAGAAGCTTCGGAAAAAGAAAATAGCCTACAAGATATTGTAGACTATATTACGTTAAAGAAAATACTTTCAGAAAAATTAAGGCGTGTTTTATAGCCTATCCAAACTGAAACATTCTTGATTGGTGAATCAAATCTGCCAGATTATCTACCTTCAGTTTTTTCAATAATCTTGTTTTGTAGGTACTCACGGTCTTCTCGTTAATATCCAGTGCATTTGCGATGTCTTTGTTGCGTTTTCCGCTAGAAAGTAAGTTTAGCACTTCAATTTCACGAGATGAAAGTTTTTTGTAGCGACTTATCGCGCTACTTTCACCTACATTTCGGTTTGTAAAGGTTGAGGTAAGTTCTTCATTTAAAAAGATTCCGCCCTTAGCAATTTTTTTAAGTGCACCCATAAATGTCTTGGTGCTTGCTGTTTTTGGAACATATCCAGCAGCGCCAGATTTAATGGAACGTAAGGCGTATATTTCTTCAGGATGACAAGAATATATAAGTACGCGTACCTGTGGAAATTCGGTTTTAATACTACGGAGCGCATTAATACCACTAATGTTGGGTATATCTATCTCCATGATTAAAATATCTGGAGTATTGTTTTGTAAACTTTCGTAAAGTTCGTCCCCTGTACTTGCTTTACCAACAATAGTAAAGTTTTCATTTTTTTTGAGCATACACGCAATTCCTTTTCTGGTTATTGGGTGATGGTCTGCGATAATTATTTTCTTCATTATAGAGTCTTAAATAAAGACACTCCTAACAAGGGGAATTTTAATTTGTGAGGTAGTGTGAGGTTTTTGTAATACAAATACTACAAAACAAATCTATATATAAAAAAGTAAGCACATTATAAATTTCGTTCAACTCCCTGAAAACTCGTTGAAATTACTATTTTTTAAGAGTTATGGGAATGTTGCAAACAGGAATTGGCTTCATTTTATGCTGGTTAGCGCGATTTAGGCGTGTGTAGATTTCAAAAACAGTGCGTTTTCGGCCTTCAAAATCGTTTATTTGTTTGCCGTCTTCTATCATTTTCATTGCCCATTCCAATTCGTCATAACTGGCGCCTATTTGATCCTCGTCTGTGCGGCTATCACCAAATAATCCATCGGTTGGAGCTGCGTTTAATATAGAGGTAGGAACCTCCAGGGCGTGTGCAAGTTCATATACTTCGCTTTTTAAAAGATCTGCAATAGGGCTTAAGTCTACGCCACCGTCACCATATTTTGTAAAAAAACCTACGCCAAAATCTTCCACCTTATTGCCAGTTCCTGCCACGAGATATCGATGCAGTCCTGCGAAAAAATACAATGTGGTCATCCGTAATCTGGCGCGTGTATTGGCAAGACTTAAGTCTAAAAAGCTATCGTCTGTGGTAGTAGGTATTTCGGCTTTAAATCCCTCAAAAACCGGAGTGAGATCTACTTTTACATCTGAAACATTTGCAAACCTATTTTTAAGTTGCGCAATATGTTCCTGACCTCTTGTCACTTGATTGGAATCTTGATGAATAGGCATTTCTACACATAATACTCGCAAGCCAGTTTTAGCGCAAAGTGATGAAGTGAGGGCGCTATCGATGCCACCGCTAATCCCTAATACAAATCCATCCATTTTAGCGTTGGTAGCATATTCTTTAAGCCAATTTACAATGTGGTCTATTACTTTTTCGGTTTGCATTTGATAGGGTTTACGCGTTATTAATGGTAATTTTGCAAAACAAATGTAACTCAAAAGTAAAATTTATGGAAATGAGCAACGTTAAACAGTTGCTAATTATCTTCAATATGAAATATATACTGCTAATTGTATCGATAGTAATTTTTGTCTCTTGTAACGAAACAAGTAAGATTGAAAAAGAGATTGAAGCCATTCCGGTGGAGGTAAAGGTCATGCGCCTGGACCAAGAATTTGGAAGCGCAACTCCTGAAACACTCTCCGCCTTAAAAAAGAAATATACAGTTTTTTTTCCGCAGCAATTTCATGACAGTATTTGGATTGGCAATATGCAAGATACCATCCAGCAGCAATTGGTTCAGGAAATTAATAAAGTATTTCCAGACAATGAAAAAATTGAAGCGCAATTGGTGCCTTTGTTTCGGCATTTAAAATATTATTTTCCAGAATTTAAAGAGCCTACTGTTGTTGGAGTTACTAGCGATGTTGATTATCAACATAAAGTTATTGTAGCAGACACCTTATTAGTGTTAGCGTTAGATACCTATTTAGGTTCAGAACACGAGTTCTATGAAAACATCAAGAAGTATATTTCAATAAATTTAAAATCCTCGCAAATAGGGCCAGATGTAGTAAAGGCGTACGCGCAGCAATTAGTTTCGGGACCTAAACAGCGCACATTGTTAGCGCAGATGGTGTATTTTGGAAAACAATTGTACTTAAAAGATGTATTACTTCCAGCTATTTCAGATGCTGAAAAAATGGGCTATACCGACGCAGAAATGCAATGGGCCAATGATAATGAAGAAGATATGTGGCGTTATTTTATTGAAAAGGAACTGCTTTACAATACAGATCCCAAACTGGCTCCCCGTTTTATATTAGACGCGCCGTTTTCAAAATTTTACCTGGAGATAGATAATGAATCTCCTGGAAGGATAGGGCAATACTTAGGATGGCAAATGGTACGTGCGTTTATGGAAAACAACGATGTCACAGTTCCACAATTGCTTATTAAAAGTGCAGACGAAATTTTTAAGAATTCAAAATATAAACCCACAAAGAACTAATGGCAAATCACACTTCAGAAATAAAAATAAAGGTAGCGCTGGATGAAAATAAAGTGCCAGAAAAACTCAATTGGACTGCTCCCGATGGAGGTATCAATAACGAAGAAACTAAAGCTGTGTTGCTTTCCGTTTGGGATCATAAAGCAAAAGAAGCCTTGCGTATTGATTTATGGACAAAGGATATGCCGCTCGATCAAATGCAAGTGTTTTTTCACCAAACATTGGTCGCGATGACGGATACTTTTAAACGCGCCACAGGTGACGAAAAGATGGCAGAAACTATGAAAGACTTCACCGATTATTTTGCTGAAAAGTTAGAGTTGAAGAAGTAGTGAAACTCATCTTCATCTATAACGCGAATAGCGGAACTATCAATTCGCTTTTGGACAGCGCCCACAAAGTGCTAAGTCCGAAAACGTATGATTGTAATCTCTGCGATGTCACGTTTGGTGTGTTTTCTGAAAAAGAGGAATGGAAACGTTTTAGAGAAATGGCTGCAATTGAAATGGTCTTTCTGCACAAAGATGAATTCCTGAAGCAATACCGAAGTAAATGGCTCCCAAAATATAATTTCCCCATCATTCTTTCCGAAGAAAAACATGGTTTAGAAATTTTTATAACCTCCGAAGTGTTGAAAAAACAAGAAACAACTTCAGAATTGATAAAAGAAATTAAATCCAGATTGGATACATAATATTACGTCTTTGGCAATTGCCCACCTAGCTCCTCGTTAACCCTGTCAATATAATCCAGTAAATCATCCCTACCATCATAGTTGCTAGCTGAGGTTACAAAGTAGTGTGGCATTTCTTCCCAATCTTGTAGCATACGTTGTTCGTAGGCTTCAATATTGCGTTGGAGAGCGTTGGGTTTTAGTTTGTCTGCTTTGGTAAAAGCAATGGAAAAAGGAATTTGTTTTTCGCCCAGATAATTCATAAAATCTAAGTCGATAGGTTGCGGCTCGTGACGGCAATCTACTAAGACAAAAGCAAGCACAAGCTGTTCGCGCTTTTCGAAATAGTTGGTAATAAATTTTTGGAACGTCTTCTTTGCTTTTTTTGAAACTCTAGCATACCCATAACCGGGTAAATCTACTAAGTACCAGTTTTTATTTACAATAAAGTGATTTATAAGCTGTGTCTTTCCAGGACGTCCTGAAGTTTTTGCCAGACTCTTACGCTCCATCAACATATTAATAAGTGAAGATTTCCCCACATTACTGCGGCCAATAAAGGCGTATTCGGGCAAGCGATCTTTTGGGCATTTTGCCACCTCGCTATTACTCATCAGAAATTCAGCCGATTTTATTTTCATTTGGAAGTGTCTTTTGAAATGCCTAAAGTTTACTAAAATTAAAAGTGCCTAAAGTTGAAGTTATGCTGAAGGCTGATGGGAGTTGCATTTTATTTCTAATTTTGTTTTTATACTGTTTAATTCAAAAATCTAAAATCGTCAATCTGAAATCTACAATCAAAAACCTCTTTTCTCCAGCCAGGCAAACAACAGTTCGTTAAACTCGTTAGGATGTTCCATCATAGCCGCGTGACCACATTTTTCTATCCAATAGAGGTCGCTATCTGGCAGTTTTTGGTGAAATTCGTCTGCTACTTGTGGTGGTGTTACATTATCGTTTCTACCCCAGATAATACAAGTGGGCGTATTCATTTTGGGAAGGTCTTTCCCCATGTTATGACGTATCGCACTTTTGGCAATCGCCAGGGTACGAATTAGTTTTTGACGGTCGTTTACTGTAGCGTATACTTCGTCCACAATTTCTTTAGTGGCTACTTTTGGATCATGAAAAACATTTTCTGCTTTTTTCTGAATATAATCCCTGTCGCCACGCTTTGGATAGCTTTCGCCCATGGCGCTTTCGTATAAGCCAGAACTGCCTGTAATTACAAGTGCCTTTATGTACTCCGGGTACAGTTTAGTGCATAACAAGCCTATGTGACCCCCTAAGGAATTTCCAAGCAATATGACGTCCTTCAACTGTTTGTGATCTATAAATTGCTTCACATACTTCGCGAAGTTTTTCACATTGGTTTTGAGTACCGGCATTTTATAAATAGGAAGCTCGGGAATAAGGATTTTATAGCCTTTGGGCGGAAAGAAATTTGCTACACCGTCAAAATTACTTAAGCCTCCCATCAACCCGTGTAGAATAATGATTGGGGTGCCTTCGCCAATTTCTAAGTAACTGAATTTTCCTTCTTGTTTTAGTTGGTCGGTCATGCAGGGGTGCAATTGTTAAGAACAAAAATACACTTTTTATTCAACTTAAACTGAACAAATATTTTTTGGTTCAATTCAGGTATACTAGCGCTTTTCGGCAGAAAGGAAACTTTTCTTTCAGCGCTGAAAACCATTCAGTATCAAGCAGAAAAGAGGGATAGCGCTATTGAGGTGGTAAAACTTATCAACAAAGTGGTATTTAGTGGTAGAAAGTGGTAAATACTTTTTATATTTGAAACAGTTAATTAAGATTTGGGAAACCCTGATGGTCAATTTGATAGGAACTTATGAATGTAAAGCTGACGTAAAGGGGCGTGTCATGGTACCGGCTGCTTTAAAAAAGCAGCTGGCATCTGTCGCGTCTTCAGGCTTCATTATAAAGCGTGCTGTTTTTCAGCCATGCCTGGAATTGTATCCCATGGAAGAGTGGAATGCCTTGATGGTAAAAATGAACGCTCTTAATAGATTTAACCGAAAAAATGTAGACTTTATTAGGAGGTTTACGGCAGGGGTGAAACAGGTGGAATTAGATGCGACGGGGCGATTGAACATTCCTAAAGACCTTGCAGATTTTGCGGGTATAACAAAAGAAATAACCATTAGTTCTGCAATTAATATTGTGGAAATTTGGGATAAAGCGAAATACGAACAAGCCATTGACGACGCTGCCAACGACTTTGCAGACTTGGCGGAAGAAGTGATGGGAGATGCAGATGCTAGTGATGGATTATCATAACCCGGTCCTCTTGACCGAAACTGTAGATGGACTTAACATCCGGCCCAATGGGGTTTATGTGGATGTTACTTTTGGCGGCGGTGGTCACTCGCGAGAAATCCTAAGTAGACTTAATAGTTCTGGGACACTTATTGCATTTGACCAGGATATAGATGCGCTTGAGAATGCTATCGACGACCCGAGGTTTTTATTGGTGAATGAAAATTTCAGATTTCTCAAGCGCTTTTTACGTTTTCACGGCTACAAACAAGTGGATGGGATTTTAGGAGATTTTGGTGTTTCCTCACATCAGTTTGATGTTGCGGACCGAGGTTTTTCAACTCGTTTTGAAGCAGATTTAGACATGCGGATGAATCAGAAAAGTTCGTTTTCTGCCTATCAGGTTGTCAATAATTATGACGAAGCTCAATTGCGAAGTGTTCTATTTCAGTATGGCGAACTAAGAGCCGCCGCAGGAATGTCGCGCATAATTGTAGAAGCCAGAAAAAACGGACCTATTAAAACCAGCGATCAATTAAAGAAAGCGCTGGGGAGGTTTCTTCCTAAGCACAGAGAAAATAAGATTTTAGCTCAGATTTATCAGGCGATACGTATTGAAGTGAATCAGGAATTGGATGCGCTAAAAGAATTTTTAGAGCAAACCGTTGAAGTGTTGAAACCTGGCGGAAGATTAAGTCTCATAAGTTATCATAGCTTAGAAGATCGATTGGTGAAACGCTACATGAAAAACGGTTTGTTTGAAGGCGAGCCTGTAAAAGATGTTTTTGGAAGGGTAGAAGTGCCATTAAAACCAATAGGCAAATTCATTATTCCAACAGACGAAGAAATAAAACAAAATAACAGAGCAAGAAGTGCCAAGTTGAGGATTGCGGAGAAACTGTAGTCCCCACCCAGCCTCCCCGAAGGGGAGGAGTAAAGTATTGTTTGAATCAAACAAAGCTTTAGATCTGATGCTCTGGGGCCAAAATGAAAATAAAGAATTAATTACGCTCCCTCTGGGAGAGTCGAGATTTTGAAACCGCCACGGCGTAGTACAAAATCTTGGTGAGGGATTTAAAATGAAAAAAAACTTCTACAATTTATTAAAAGGAAGATTCTTAGTAAGTGACGACGCGTTCAAGAACTGGCGCTTTATCATTTTTTTGAGTGTACTTGCCTTGGTTATGATTGGGAGTAGCCACACGGCAGATAAAAAAGTACATCGTATTGCCAAGCTTAATAACGATGTAAAAGAATTGAAGAGCGAATACTTAGACGTGCGTAAGCATGTCACACAAATTAAGATGGAGAGCAAAATAACAAAGGCGATGGCGTCACGCGGACTAGAGCCCAGCGAAACGCCTCCTCAAAAAATAATTATTACAAAACAACAATAGCGCGGTGGCCATAGCAGAAAAAAACATATTGAACCGCTTATATTTTATCGCTGGAGGTATGTTCCTCTTCGCGCTGTTAATCGCTATTAAATTAGCCGATATTCAATTTGTAGAAGGTGATAAATACCGCGAGCTCGCCAAAAAGAATAACACTCAAAACTTTACCATACCCGCAAACAGGGGGAATGTCTATTCAGACGATGGTAGTTTGTTAGCCAGTTCGGTTCCTAAGTATAATATTCGGTTTGATGCTGTGACAGTTTCTTCTGAAGATTTTAAAGAGAATTTAGTGCCGCTTTCGAAAGAATTGGGTGCCATGTTTGGGAAGTCTCCGTCTTATTATCAAAATCTCCTTCGGAAAGCCCGTGCCAATAAAAATCGCTACTTGCTCATCGCTAAAAATTTAGGGTATACCGATTATATAAAAATAAAAAAGATGCCTCTTTTCCGAAAAGGACCTTACAAAGGAGGTGTTATTGTAATTCAAAAAACGGTTCGTGAGCATCCTATGGGAAAGATAGGTGCACGTTTGGTGGGGAATGAAGACCGTGAAAATCCTGGGTATTACGCTGTAGGGTTAGAGGGGGCTTTCAACGAAAAGTTGAGTGGAAAAGATGGAAAGCGTCTTAAGCAAAAAATTGCGAAAGGGCAGTGGAAACCTGTGTATGATGAGAATGAAGTAGAGCCACAAGATGGGTACGATGTAGTTTCTACCATTAATGTGAATATTCAAGATATTGCACACCACGCCTTATTGAAACAGTTGGAAGAATATGAAGCAGACCACGGTTGTGTTATCGTAATGGACGTAAAAACGGGTGAAATAAAAGCGGTTTCCAATCTGGGAAGAAGTCAGGATGGTGGTTACTACGAGCGTTATAATTATGCTATTTGGGAATCTGCCGAACCTGGTTCTACTTTTAAAACAGTCGCTATGACAGTTGCTTTGGAGCATAAAGTTATTGATACTTCAACCATAGTGGACACCAAAGAAGGTAAGGTTAGGTTGTATGGTAGAAGTATTACAGACAGCCGTCGTGGTGGGTATGGGAAAATTTCAGCAGCCAAAGCATTGGAGGTTTCTTCAAATATTGGTTTTGCCACTTTAATTAACGATGCCTACAAAGACAATCCTAAAAAATTCACCAATCAAGTAAAAGCGTGGGGGCTGGATAAAAAAGTGGGCGTAACTATTAAAGGGGAAGGAATGCCTGTAATTCCAGAAGAGGGAGACGCGCTTTGGAGCCGCAATGCGTTGCCGTCTATGTCTTACGGATACAATTTAAAAATGACCCCGCTTCAAATCTTGACATTTTATAATGCCATTGCTAACGATGGTAAGATGGTAAAGCCACATTTTATAAGAGAAATACGCTCATGGAACCAGAAAGTGGAAACCTTTGGTACGGTTGTGTTAAACGAGCAAATTGCTTCCAAAACAACTATAAACAAGATTCAGGAAATTTTAAAGAACATCGTAAAACGTGGAACAGGAAAGAGTCTCTATTCCGAAAATTTCTCTATGGCGGGTAAAACAGGAACTGCAAGAACCGACTATGCCAATGCCGTAGAGTGGAATAAAGACCGGAAGTATGTTTCGTCTTTTGCAGGTTATTTTCCGGCAGAAAATCCAAAATATTCTTGCATCGTAGTAATTCACAAACCGAGCACCAAAAAAGGCTATTACGGAGCCGATGTAACAGGTCCTGTTTTTAAAAGAATTGCTCAGAAGATTTTTACAGATTCCCCTTTAAAAGCACAGGTGACTAATGTAGATGCGGTAGATATAATTTTTCAAAAAGATTTTGAAAATTATTACGGAAACGCACAAAAACATTACAAAAAAGTACCCAACCTAAAAGGAATGGCAGGAATGGATGCCGTTTCATTGCTGGAAAATATGGGTCTAAAAGTAACGATTGAAGGGAATGGATCTGTAACGGCACAATCTATTGCCTCTGGAGAACCAATAAAAAAAGGACAAACCATCATACTAACGCTATCGTGATTATACTACGCGACATACTCTATAAAGTAACCCTCGAAAAGGTGGTGGGCAATACGGGTGTGGCTATTCGCGACCTTTATTTTGATAGCCGTTCTATTGGGCTGGATGATGTTTTTATAGCGATAAGAGGTACATTAAGCGATGGTCATGACTATATAAAAAAAGCGGTAGACCAAGGTGCTCTTGCTGTGATTTGCGAGGCAATGCCAGACCAGTTAATCCATGGGGTTACCTATGTTCAGGTAGCAGATAGCAAACAGGCAATGGCTGTAATGGCGGCTAATTTTTATAGCAATCCTTCAGAAAGTTTGAAATTGATTGGTATTACCGGAACCAACGGAAAAACTACCATTTCAACGCTTTTATATACTCTTTTTACAGATGCTGGTTTTGATTGTGGCTTACTTTCTACCGTAAAAATTAAAGTGGGAAAAACCGAATACAAAGCTACCCACACCACGCCAGATAGCATTACCATTAATAAATATTTAGCTGAAATGGTAGATGCCGGAGTGGAGTTCTGTTTTATGGAAGTGAGTAGCCACGGGATACATCAAAAGCGTACCGAAGGCTTGCATTTTACAGGTGGAATTTTCACCAATTTAAGCCATGATCATCTGGATTATCATAAAGATTTCAAAGAATATAGAGATGTAAAAAAGATGTTTTTCGATCAGCTTCCGAAGACTGCTTTTGCTTTGGTAAATGGAGATGATAAAAACGGAGCGGTAATGCTGCAAAACACTTCAGCAAAAAAATATACTTATGCTTTAAAAAGCTACGCAGATTATAAAGCACAGATTCTCGAAAATCAGTTTTCAGGCTTGTTGCTGAAAATTAATAACAACGAATTGTGGGCTAAACTCATAGGAAATTTTAACGCCTATAACCTATTAGCCATTTACGCAACAGCCGAATTGTTAGGGTTAGAGCAAATGGAAACACTTCGGTTATTGAGCACCTTGGAAAGTGTTGATGGGAGATTTCAGTTTACCATTTCATCAACAAAAAAAGTAACTGCCATTGTAGATTATGCTCACACGCCAGACGCTTTAAAAAATGTATTGGAAACCATAAACGCAATCCGCACGGGTAACGAACAATTAATTACTGTGGTAGGCTGCGGAGGTGACAGGGATACCACCAAGCGCCCAAAAATGGCGCACATCGCAAGCCAATTGAGCACTAAGGCCATTTTTACGAGTGATAATCCGCGTACTGAAGATCCGGATGCCATTATCCAAGCCATGGAAAAAGGCGTTTCGCCAGAAAATTATAAAAAAACCTTATCCATTACCGATAGAAAACAAGCCATAAAAACTGCCTGCCAGTTAGCCGAAGCCAATGATATTATCCTAATTGCTGGGAAAGGTCACGAAACCTATCAAGAAGTAAATGGAAAACGAACCGATTTCGATGATTTCAAACTAGTGAATGAGCTATTAACCGCCCTAAATAAATAAGATGCTGTACTACTTATTCGAATTTTTAGAAAAGAACTACCAGATGCCTGGGGCGAGCCTCTTTGGATTTATCACGTTTCGCGCGGCTTTGGCAATTATTTTCTCGTTGATAATCGCAACATTGTTCGGAAAAAAGATCATTCGCATTTTACAACGCATGCAAATGGGGGAGCAGATTCGCGATCTGGGATTGGAAGGTCAAAATGAAAAAGCTGGTACGCCAACCATGGGAGGGTTGATTATTATTTTAGCAACGCTTGTACCTGTATTGTTGTTCGCAAAACTGGAGAATATTTATGTGATCATGCTCATAGTCACCACACTTTGGATGGGGGCAATTGGCTTTTTGGATGATTATTTAAAAAAGTTTAAAAAAGACAAGGCTGGGCTTCCAGGGAAATTCAAGATTATTGGGCAAGTCGGTTTAGGAATTTTTGTGGGCGCGGTGATGTTTTTTCACCCAGATGTGACCATAAAAAGAGAAAAAGTAAACCCGGTTAATTCGCAAGAAGAAATCACACAAAACTCACCAAAGGAATTTTACAACGCCGAAAATTCCTTACAAACCACGATCCCATTTGTAAAGGAAAACGAATTTAATTACGAAACGTTAGTAGGCTGGATGGGCGAAAATGCAAAGGATTATGTGTGGCTTGTATTTATTCCTATCGTAATTATTATCATCACCGCAGTTTCCAATGGCGCCAATCTTACCGATGGAATAGATGGCCTTGCAGCAGGTAGCTCAGCTATTGTTGCGGTCACGCTGGCGCTGTTTGCATGGGTTTCGGGGAACGCAGTCTTTAGTGATTACTTAAATGTAATGTTTATCCCTAATACCGGCGAGGTGACCATTTTTATTATGGCATTTGTGGGAGCGCTCATTGGTTTTTTATGGTACAACGCTTACCCCGCACAAGTATTTATGGGCGATACGGGAAGCTTAACCATAGGCGGAATTATCGCCGTAATCGCCATTATTATTAGAAAAGAATTACTCATTCCATTGCTCTGCGGAATTTTCTTAATGGAAAATATCTCCGTAATCATGCAAGTGGGCTGGTTTAAATACACCCGAAAGAAATATGGAGAAGGCCGAAGAATTTTCAGAATGTCGCCATTACACCACCATTACCAGGTAAAAGGATTTCACGAAAGTAAAATAGTAACCAGATTTTGGATTGTCGGGATTTTCCTGGCGATTTTAACGATTGTGACATTAAAAATAAGGTAGTCCCCACCCAGCCTCCCAGAGGGGAGGAGAAAAAAATGGTGGTAAGGCAAATTTTAATTGATTAGAAAGAATAACTCTCCCTCAGGGAGCGTCGAAACGTAGAAGCGTAGCGCACTAGGTTTCGGAGTGGGACAAAGGGGTGAAAATTTATAATGAAAAAACAAAGACTTGTCATATTAGGAGGCGGAGAAAGCGGCGTAGGAACGGCAATTCTTGGCAAGCAAAAAGGATTCGAAGTCTTTGTTTCAGACTTCGGAAGTATAAAAGAGAAATATAAAAAAGTTCTTATACATAATGAATTAGACTGGGAAGAAGGCGGTCATACCGAAGCTAAGATCTTAGATGCCGATGTGGTAATGAAAAGTCCGGGCATTCCAGATAACGCACCTATTGTGCAAAAGCTTACCGATAATGGAGTGAAAGTGATTTCAGAAATTGAATTTGCGGCACAGTTTACTAAAGCGACCCTCATAGGAATTACTGGGAGTAATGGAAAAACCACCACAGCGAGCTTGACATATGCCTTGCTGAAAGATGAGTTAAACGTAGCATTGGGAGGAAATATAGGAAAGAGTTTCGCCGAGCAAGTTTCAGAAGAGAAATATGAAAATTTTGTTTTGGAATTAAGCAGTTTTCAACTAGACGGGATTGAAACCTTTGCACCGCACATTGCCGTGTTGACGAACCTGAGCCCAGACCATCTAGACAGGTATGATTACAAATATGAAAAGTATATCGCGTCTAAATTCAGAATAACAGAGAATCAAACCGAAGATGATTATTTTATATATGACGCTGATGATTCAGAAATAAATAAGTGGCTTCAAAACCACGAGATAAAAGCAAAAAAACTGCCTTTTTCACTTCAAAATGAAGTAAAACAAGGTGCATACATAAAAAATAAAGAAATAATACTAACAATAGATAACACCCAACACACTATGCCAATCGCACAATTAGGTTTACAAGGACAGCACAATACCAAAAACGCAATGGCGGCTACTACCATAGCCACCTTGCTTAAAATTAGGAAGGCGACCATTCGCGAAAGTTTAGAAGGTTTCCAAGGCGTAGAACATCGCTTGGAAAAAGTCCTGAAAATTAATAACGTGATGTATATAAATGATAGTAAAGCCACAAATGTGAATGCTACATTTTATGCGTTAGACAGTGTAAAAACACCAACGGTTTGGATTGTGGGTGGAGTAGATAAAGGAAATGATTATACCGAATTGTTGCCTTTGGTTAATGAAAAAGTAAAAGCCATTATCTGTTTGGGTGTAGATAATGAAAAAATAAAAAGAGCATTTGGCAACATTGTAGACCTTATAGTAGAAACAGCAGGCATGCAAGAAGCTGTAAAAGTAGCCTACAAAGTCGCTGAAAGAAACGATACCGTGTTATTGAGCCCGTGTTGCGCAAGCTTCGATTTATTCGAAAATTATGAAGACCGTGGCAGACAGTTTAAAGAGGCGGTAAGACATCTTTAAAATAGAAATTTAGATGTCTGGTTGAGCGCGGTCGAAACCTAATGTATTAATAGAGTTCAAGTACTAATGAAAGATATTTTCAAAAACATTCAAGGTGATAAAGCCATTTGGGCCGTAGTAGGTCTGTTGGCATTGTTCTCGTTTCTGCCCGTGTACAGTGCGAGTAGCAACCTGGCATACCTGTATGGCGATGGAAATACTTTCAAATTTTTACTGAAACATTTGGCACATTTGTTATTGGGATTTGCCATTTTATATGGGGTTCATAAAATCCCATATCACTATTTTAAGGGACTTTCTATCATTGCATTACCAATAGCCATATTGTTGTTAATCTTTACAATGGCACAAGGAACTACTATAGACGGGGCTAATGCAAGTCGATGGATACGTGTTCCCTTTGTTGGGGTGACATTCCAGACCTCTACGTTGGCAGCAGTGGTATTAATGACCTATGTAGCCCGCTATTTAAGCCGAATAAAAGACAAAGAAGTAACATTTAAAGAAACGCTTTTGCCGTTATGGTTGCCCGTATTTGTAGTACTAGCGTTGATACTACCAGCCAACCTCTCAACCACAGCAATCATTTTTGCCATGGTGGTAGTACTGGTTTTTATAGGTGGGTATCCGCTGCGGTATTTATTAATTGTTCTAGGGACAGGGTTTGTTGTACTGGCACTATTTGTTTTAACAGCTATGGCGTTTCCGGGAGCCTTCAACAATCGTGTAGATACGTGGATGAGCCGAATTGAAAATTTTACAGATAAAGAAGATACTGAAGGTGACTACCAAATAGAGAAAGCCAAAATTGCCATTGCATCAGGTGGTGTTACGGGTTTAGGTCCTGGGAAGAGCATTCAGAAAAACTTTTTACCACAATCGTCGTCAGATTTTATCTATGCTATTATCGTGGAGGAATTCGGAATAGTGGGTGGTTTGTTTTTGATGTTTTTATACTTGGCGCTGCTTTTTAGATTAGTCATTGTAGCACACAAAGCAACTTCTATGTTTGGGAAATTACTGGTGATAGGTGTAGGCCTGCCCATAGTGTTTCAGGCATTAATAAATATGGCTGTAGCTGTAGAATTATTTCCCGTAACTGGACAAACTTTACCTTTAGTAAGTAGTGGAGGAACCAGTATTTGGATGACGTGCCTGGCATTGGGAATGGTATTAAGTGTAGCCGCAAAAAGAGAAATACAAAAGAAAGAAACCGAAGATGGATACATTGAGAATCCGTTGGATATACTTTCAGAAACAATATAGTCCCCACCCAGCCTCCCCTGAGGGGAGGAGCGATGGTAAAAAAAAATTCTTACCGGAGGGGAGATCCGCAGCGGCGGAGAGGGGACAACCCATTAAATTGAACTATGAATAAAAATAATCCATACAAATTCATCATTAGTGGTGGCGGCACCGGCGGGCATATTTATCCTGCTATTGCTATCGCGAATGAGTTAAAATCGCGCTACCCAACTGCAGAATTTCTGTTTGTGGGTGCTAGCGACCGTATGGAAATGGAGAAGGTGCCGCAAGCAGGCTACAAGATTGAAGGGCTTTGGATTTCAGGATTGCAGCGTAGTTTGAGTATGAAGAATTTGATGTTTCCTTTTAAACTGATTTCAAGTTTGATGAAGTCTAGACGTATCATAAAAAGGTTTAAGCCCAATGTAGCGATTGGAACAGGTGGGTATGCCAGTGCGCCTTTGTTGAAAGTTGCTTCGGGTAAAAATATTCCATGTTTGATTCAAGAGCAGAATAGTCATGCAGGAATTACCAATAAGTGGTTGAGCAAAACAGTAGATACAGTTTGTACAGCCTACGATGGCATGAACCAGTTTTTTCCAGCTGAAAAAATAGTGCTAACGGGCAATCCCGTACGTCAGGATTTATTGGAAATAAGAAGCAAAAGAGTTGAAGGACAACAGTTCTTTAAACTGAACCCTGAGTTAAAAACCATTTTAGTGCTAGGCGGAAGTCTGGGCGCTAGAAAAATAAATCAGTTGGTGAATGAAGCTCTGGATTATTTTAAAGCTGAACATGTGCAAGTGATCTGGCAATGTGGGAAATTATACGAAACTGAATATGCCTCGGCTCCGCTCGGCAACCAAAATGACAAGGTTCAAGTGCATCCTTTTTTAAATAGAATGGATTTGGCTTACGCAGCTGCAGATGTTATTATTTCAAGAGCGGGAGCGTTATCGGTTTCTGAGTTGTGTTTGGTGGGGAAACCGGTTATTTTTATTCCGTCACCCAATGTTTCGGAAGACCACCAAACCAAAAATGCGCTATCTATTTCAGAAAAAAATGCAGCTATTTTGTTGCGGGAAAGTGAAGCGGACGAGAAATTTCAGCAAACGATTGATGATTTATTGAAGGATGAAACCCTTCAGCAACAGCTTTCAGAAAACATTAAAAAACTAGCAAAACCACATGCGGCAAAAGATATCGTGGACGAAATAGAAAAATTATTAAAGTTAAAGGTTAAAAGTTAAAAGTGGACATACTCCAGAACATACAAAACATATACTTCATCGGCATTGGTGGGATTGGGATGAGCGCTCTCGCCCGTTTCGCTAAGTTGAAAGGGATTCATGTGCTTGGGTATGACAAGACGGAGACATCGCTTACTAAAACATTGGTTTCTGAAGGGATTGCTATTACTTACATAGATTCAGTTTCGGAAATACCTGCAGCAATTCAAAACACTTCTGAGACTTTAGTAGTGTATACGCCGGCAGTTCCTAAGAAAAGTGAGTTGCTCAACTGGTTTCAAGATAACAAGTACAACGTCATCAAACGCTCCAAACTGTTGGGTGAGGTTACAAAGCACACATTATGTTTGGCGGTTGCTGGCACTCACGGCAAGACAACAACTTCGGCTATTTTAGGTCATTTGTTGGCTTCCTGTGAAATGCCGGTCACTGCTTTTTTAGGCGGAATTGCAGAGAATTACAAATCGAATTTCATTAGCAAAGGCACCGAAATCACCGTGGTAGAAGCAGACGAGTTTGACCGTTCGTTTCTAACACTCAGTCCGGATATTGCCTGCGTTACCTCTATGGATGCAGACCATTTGGATATTTACGGAGACGAAAATTCTATCCAGGATGCGTTTAAAGAATTTGCGGCTTTACTTCCGAAGAAAGAAAATTTACTCTTCAAAAAAGGCTTGCCGTTAGAAGGACAATCGGTTGCCATTGAGGAAGCAGCAGCTTTTGAGGCACAAAACGTACGGATTGAAAATGGAATCTACGTTTTCGACTTAAAAACTCCGACGCTTACATTAAAAGATTTACAATTTCAACTACCCGGACACCATAACCTACACAATGCTGTAACAGCTTTGGGAATGGCAATTTTAGCAGGTTCCCCAACCGATTGCCTACCCAAAGCTTTAGTTACTTTTAAAGGTGTGGAGCGTCGGTTTTCATATAAAATTAGAAGAGACGATTTGGTGTTGATAGACGATTATGCCCATCATCCAACCGAATTAAATGCCTTACACCAAGCAGTTGCCGAAATGTATCCAAATGATAGAAAAGTGATTGTTTTTCAGCCACATCTTTTCAGTAGAACAAAAGATTTTGCACAAGGGTTTGCTGAGAGTTTAGCCCAATTTGATGAAGTGCTGTTATTGGATATCTATCCTGCGAGAGAAGAACCTATGGAAGGGGTGACTTCCAGTTGGTTACTAGAAATGATTGACGAATGTCTGGTTGAGCGCGGTCGAAACCTCAATGGAGCAGCAAAATTAATAACGAAATCCGAAATCCCTTCCGCATTAAAAAATTCGAACTGCCGTATAAAATTACTAGTAGGAGCAGGAGATATAGGAGTCGAAGTTTCATCAATCACTAAAATTTTAGATCGATGAAAAAGTTTATTCCTGTCATAAAATTTGTGTTACTTATTGTTTTGGTGGTATTCCTTTTCAGCTTTACGCAAAAGCGAAATTCAGCCAGAAAATTGAGTAAAATTAGTATAGAATTTCTGGACGAAAACGACCCATTCATCACGCTGAGCACTGTTAATAAATTGTTAGTAGTAAATCAGGACAGTATTACTAAAGTGGGTAAAGAAACTTTAGTTTTGAAAGAGATGGAGTCCCGCTTGTTGGCAAATGCGATGATTCGCGATGCGCAAGTGTATGTAACGGTTGACGGCGTTTTGGGTGCAAAGATACAACAGCGGAATCCTATTGGTAGGATAGCCGCTTCGCCTAATTATTACCTGGATGAAGATGGGAAGAAGATGCCGTTGTCTTCTGTGTACGCTGCAAGGGTGCCCATAATAACTGGCAGGTCTAAGACCAATTTTACTGAGATTACGCCGTTATTATTAAAGATAAATGAAGATGAATTCATGAGACAGAGTGTAGTGGGGATCCAACTTTCTGAAGGAGGGAGCGTTACACTTAAACTTCGAAAATACGATTTTGATGTACGTTTCGGAAAAGTTGAAAATATGGAATTAAAGTTTCAGAATTTTAAGGCATTTTATCAAAAAACGAAAGAGGACAAAACATTACAGAGCTATAAAACAATCGATTTGCAATTTGGAAATCAGGTAGTAGCCACAAAAACCGAATAGGATGGAAAATAAAGACATAGCGGTTGGATTAGACATTGGGACCACCAAGATTGTTGCTATGATTGGTAGGAACAATGAGTATGGGAAGATGGAGATTTTGGGTATTGGAAAATCCAAAAGTTTGGGCGTGCACCGTGGTGTGGTAAATAATATTACGCAGACGATTCAATCTATTCAGCAAGCGGTACAAGATGCAGAGACGTCTTCAGGATTAAAGATACAAGATGTTGTGGTGGGCATTGCTGGGCAGCATATACGTAGCCTTCAGCATAGCGATTACATTACCCGTAGCAATAGTGACGAGGTGATAGACGCCGAAGATATAGACCGATTGTGCAATCAAGTTCACAAATTGGTGATGTTGCCAGGAGAAGAAATCATACATGTTTTGCCACAAGATTTTAAAGTAGACGGGCAGGCAGAAATTAAAGAGCCCATCGGGATGTATGGAGGTAGGTTAGAAGCCAACTTTCACGTAGTGGTGGGCCAAGTTTCCAGTATTAGAAATATTGGTCGCTGTGTAAAGAGCACAGGCTTAGAACTCTCTGGTATTACTTTGGAGCCGTTAGCTTCGGCAAATGCGGTGTTGAGCAGAGAAGAAAAAGAAGCAGGTGTAGCGCTGATTGATATAGGAGGCGGAACGACAGATCTGGCCATTTTTAAGGATGGTATCATTCGGCACACAGCTGTAATTCCTTTTGGTGGAAATGTGATAACCGAAGATATAAAAGAAGGGTGTAGCATTATTGAAAAGCAGGCAGAATTGCTGAAAGTGAAATTTGGAAGTGCATGGCCAGGTGAAAATAAAGACAACGAAATAGTTTCAATTCCCGGACTACGAGGAAGAGAACCGAAAGAAATTACGCTGAAAAATTTGTCTAAAATTATTCACGCAAGAGTCGTGGAGATTATAGAACAAGTATACCTGGAAATAAAAAATTATGGACACGAAGAGCAAAAGAAGAAATTAATTGCAGGAATTGTGTTAACAGGTGGTGGTGCCCAATTGCAACATTTGAAACAGTTGGTAGAGTATATCACAGGAATGGATACACGTATTGGGTATCCAAACGAGCATTTGGCCGGTGATAGCGATAGTGAAACTACAAGCCCGTTATATGCCACGGCGGTAGGGTTGGTGCTAAATAGTTTAGAAAATAAGCACCGCAATACTCCAAAAGTATTGAAAGATACACAGGATGCTGAAAAAGAAGAATTTAATCAAAAAGATTCGGAAATTCAAGAACCAGAAATAAAAGAAGAAACACACGTAGAGCGCAAACGCTTTTTTGATAAATGGGCGGAGAAGTTCAAGGAGTTTTTGGACAACGCAGAATAATAAGTAAGCAGTAGCAGTTTGCAGTAAAAATAATTAATAAAGAATACGTCCGCGCAGCGGAAAGAATAGATAATAAACCTCGCAAAACATAAATAATATGAGTAGTAACTTTGATGAAACAACCATTGCGTTCGATATGCCAAAGAACCAAAGCAACGTCATAAAAGTGATAGGCGTTGGGGGTGGCGGTAGCAACGCGATCAACCACATGTTTAGTCAGGGCATTAAAGGTGTAGATTTCGTAATCTGCAATACAGATGCTCAAGCCCTAGAAAATAGCGCTGTGCCTATTAAAATCCAGTTAGGGGTTTCTCTTACTGAAGGTTTAGGAGCAGGCGCTAACCCAGCCATTGGAGAGCAATCTGCCATGGAAAGTCTGGAGGAAATAAAAAATATGCTTTCTACCAATACCAAAATGATTTTTATCACCGCAGGTATGGGGGGTGGTACCGGTACAGGAGCAGCACCTATTATTGCTAAAATGGCAAAGGAGCTGGATATTTTAACAGTGGGGATTGTTACAATTCCTTTTCAGTTTGAAGGAAAGATGCGTGGCGAGCAAGCCCAGATTGGGGTAGAAAAGCTACGTCAAAATTGTGATTCGCTTGTAGTCATCAACAATAACAAGTTGCGTGAGGTATACGGTAACTTAGGGTTTAAAGCAGGTTTCTCTAAAGCCGATGAAGTATTAGCCACTGCAGCGCGAGGTATTGCAGAAGTTATTACCCATCACTACACTCAAAATATTGACTTGCGCGATGCAAAAACTGTGCTGGCCAATAGCGGAACAGCTATTATGGGTAGCGCAAGTGCCAGTGGTGCAAACCGTGCCCAAGAAGCAATTAATAAAGCCTTAGACTCACCCTTGTTGAATGATAATAAGATTAAAGGAGCTAAAAATGTATTGTTATTAATAGTTTCAGGAAATGAAGAAATTACCATCGACGAAATAGGTGAAATTAGTGACCACATTCAAAATGAGGCAGGTCACAGTGCCAACATTATTATGGGTATTGGTGAAGACGAATCTTTGGAAGGTGCCGTTGCTATTACCGTGATTGCTACGGGATTTAATGCAGAGCAGCAAGATGATATTAGCAATACTGAAACTAAGAAAATAATTCACACCTTAGAAGAAGAGCAAAAAGCAGAGCAGGATTTATCGGCCAAGCAAGGCGCAACTCCGGTTGAAATTCCTAAAGCTGAAGAAAAGCCCGAGCCAAAACCTAATCCCGTAATTCGCCATACTTTGGTGTTGGATGAAGAGGAGGCGCCTGTCGTAAAACCTTCGATTAAGGCAGCTGTGGTAGAAGTGCCAAAAGATCAAAAGGCACTCCCTTTTGAAGGGTATATTGAGACTTCAGAACTTATCAAAAATATAGATGTGGAATGTACCGTAGTAGATATTCATCGCATTGCTGAATTTGAACAACTTTTCATTAATGAGATAGATGTAAATAGCTTTGAAATTGTAATTCCAAAAGCAAAAGCTGAGCAGAAAAATTCAGCAAAAGCAACTCAGGAAGATTTCATAATTGTCGAAAAGAAAGAAAAGCCACCCGTTAAGGAAACCGAAGTAGAGGAGCAAATATTAATGTTTGACCTTCCTTTAAATATTTCAGAAAGCAAGAAAGAAACTCCAAAAAAACAAGAGGTTGAAGAAGAGGTAATTACCTCGCGTATTGAAGATATTGAGGTGAAAGATGCGTTAGAAATTGTTCCCATTACTGAAGTTTCGGATCAGGGCATAAAGCGGTACAGTTTGGACGATTATGAGGAAAAAGAGGCAGAATTATTAAATGCCAAGCCTATTGCAAAAAATAAAGCTGCGGAAGATGAAATTGTCTTTGAAACCAAGACAGTAGAGTCTACTCCAGAAGACGATGTGGCGCCAGAAGATATAGATCCTATGAACACGCCCATCTCAAAATTATTGGCGTCGCGTACCGAGGAGCGTAAAAAGACCATGAAGGAGTTTAATTATAAGTTCAGAAACAGTGCTTCAAAAATTGAAGATATTGAAAAACAACCGGCCTATAAAAGGATGGGAATTGAATTAGAAGATACAGATACCGATACTAATTTTTCGAGAACATCTATACATACAGATGACGACGATATTGACTTGCGTAGCAACAATTCGTTTTTACACGATAACGTAGATTAATTTTGTTAGCACAGTATATAAAAAGTCCGTTGTAATTTTTGCTACGGGCTTTACGATCTGTCTATTTTCTGATACATAACAAAGGGTAGTAGGAGTCTAGTGAGTTTATTTGAAGTAGTTGTGTGTACATTACTCAAGTATTCTCTTATTTTTCGAAAATCTTCTTCGGTTTTTAAAACATTAAATTTTGAGTCATAATTGAAGAAGAGAGGCTTAGCTGTTGCTTTATTATACACCTCAAAAATATCTTGGTGTCTAACATCATTTTTTATTTTATTCTCGTAAAGGTTTAAAATGTGTTTAACCTCTCCTTCAATTACTTGGAAGAAGTGTCCTAAATTATAAAGTAGAATACCACTTACGTTAGCATTATTATTTTGTTCAGAAGCTTCCGAAAAAATGTTCTCAACATCTAATTCGGAGAGTTGAGGAGCTGCATTGCTTATATAGCAAATGGTGTGTAAGGATTTCATAGGTGGAGGTTGTTTCTATAAAATTACAAAAACTTTTGAAAGTATGTACTTCTATTCGAATAAATACGAATGGTATTAAAAGAAGCCCAGGTAGCGATAGCACTATTTTATAAATGAAAATGAGTATCTTTGGCATCCAATAAAACGAAATCATGAGCTTGTCTACACAAATTATGGATGCTATGAAAATAGCCATGAAAGCAAAAGATCAGCAAGCTTTACAAGCATTGCGTTCTGTGAAATCTGCTATTTTAATAGCTCAGACTGAAAGTGGAGCAAAGCAAGAGCTTACCGATGATGAGGAGATTAAACTCCTTCAGAAATTGGTGAAACAACGTAAAGATAGTGCTGTATTATATAGTGAACAGGGGCGTAAAGACCTTTCAGAACCAGAATTGGCAGAAGCTGCTGTGATAGAAAAATTTTTACCAGCTCAATTAAGTGAACAGGAAGTTGAGAAACTGGTAGAAGAAGCCATTGCACAAACTGGAGCCAGTTCTATGGGCGATATGGGGAAAGTAATGGGAATTGTAAGCGGAAAAGCTGCAGGAAGAGCAGATGGAAAAACTATTAGTACCATTGTAAAACAAAAGTTGAGTAATTAGTAAGATTCCCGCCTACCCGGGAATGACATGGCCGCGTGGCGCAACTGAATAGCGCATCAGATTTCGGCTCTGAGGGTTGGGGGTTTGAATCCCTTCGCGGTCACGAATACATAAAAAGTCCAAACGTCAAATCAAGCTCGCTTGAATTTGAAAGTTTGGGCTTTTTATTTTCAAAGCGGAGCTTTGAGGGATCACCGTAGGTAATCCCAATTCGTGATGTATGTTTATCACTTAGAAGTTTAATTGTTTTTTTTTAAACACCTAGCTTTTTTTCTAGCCTGAGGTAGTTGCATTTTCAGGATTGAGTAATTTAGGGATCACCGTAGGTAATCCCAATTCGTGATGGATATACATCACGAATAATTTGATTGGATTTTTACATTTCAGGACACCCAGGCTTTTTTGAACAGGGAACCGGTATCATTGTAGGATTCATAAAAGCTGAATTACAGTAGGTGCTCTCTAGGCATAGTTTCTTATTTGTAAAGAGATTAATAGAAATATCTGTTAAACAGCTCTATTCCAGTATTCTTTAAGCTTTAATAATATCTATTGGTTGTGTTGTTTATATTGATTTTAATCTATAGGTATATAGTTAAAAATGAATTATCCATCTCATGTATTGTGAGTAAGAGGGTATTTCGAAAGGAATAGATAATTTTAAGGCAATATTTTGAACAATTTAACGTTACCAATGAATGGCGTGCCTTCTTTTACTATACATTTGCACGAAATTTACGATAGTGAACTAGTAGTCAACGTTTTAAAGCCCTATATTATTTATATGAATTACACAAACAAATTCCCCATCCTCCTACTTATTTTATGCATATCTTTTTCTTCTTTTGCTCAAGATCTTCCTATGAAAATAGAAGGAAGTATAGATCCCATTAAGGACCTCTACTGCGCAGAATTACAAACAGAATTAGAAACAGAAATTTTTAAACATAAAGATTGGCAACGCTTAATCGACAATAAGATGATGTCCATTGGTATCGTAGATTTAAGCGATATTAACGACATTCAATATGCGGGTCTTAATGACAACCATATGATGTACGCAGCAAGTCTTCCAAAAATTGCTGTTTTATTAGCTTCTATGGACGCTATTGATAAAGGTGAATTAGCCAATTCAAAAGCAATTCAAAAAGACATGCGCTTGATGATTAGTAAGTCTAACAATCAGGCAACTACACGTATGATTGATCGTGTAGGATATGAAAAAATTGAATCTGTATTACGGGCACCAGAGAACAAGCTTTATGACGAAGCAGTTGGCGGAGGTCTTTGGGTTGGTAAACGGTACGCTGCTGGAGGAAGAAGATATCCAGAACCTATGAAGGGCTTAAGTCATGCGGCTACTACACGTCAAGTTTGTAATTTTTACTACCAATTGGCTATGGGTAATCTGGTAAACGAAACACGTTCCAGACAAATGTTGAATATTATGGAGAAGCCAGAGTTACACCATAAATTTGTGAACACTTTAGACAAAGTAGCTCCTGATGCAAGATTATTTAGAAAATCGGGCTCTTGGAAAAATTATCATTCAGACTCTGTGTTAGTATGGGGTCCAGATCGCAAGTATATCTTGGTTGCTTTAATCGATAATGACTTAGGAGAACAAATCATTAGAGATTTAGTAGTTCCTTTGGAGAATGTAATGAAAAAATCACGAACTTTATAGGGTAGAAACCACTATAATGCTCACAGCACTTTTTAAAAGAACATTTGATATAAGAGATGGGGAAATCCGCATCTCTTTTTTTATGCAGTTGTATATCTTTCTGCTTATTACCGTTCTTTTAATGGTAAAACCAACTGTAAATGCGCTATTCCTTTCAAAACTGGGAGCAGCGCATTTGCCGTATGCATATATGTTAGTTGCTGTTATTGCTGTAATTGTTTCGTATTTTTATAACAAAGGTGTAAAGCAATTTTCACTTCGTAAGATTACGACTGGTACCCTTATTTTTTTCAGTTTAATTTTTGCCTTGTTAAGTTTTTTGATGTACACAAACAGCATAAATAACTGGGTGTTGTATGGATATTATTTAAGCGTTTCCATCTTTGCGGTTTTAGTTACCTCTCAATTCTGGATCATTGCCAATATGGTATACAATGCGAGGGAAGCAAAGCGATTGTTTGGTTTTATTGGAGCTGGAGCCATTGCAGGTGGGATTTTTGGAGGATACTTAACCACCATTATTGCCTCAAGTTTTGGAAATAGAGTGGTGATTTTGGTGGCTGCATGTTTAATTGTTTGTTGTGTGCCTATTCTTCAAACTGTATGGAAACTTAGGGTAGAGAAACTTAATATGTACATACGGAAACAGCGTAAAGGAGCCATACAAGGTTCTTATTCCTCGCCTTTTAAACTTATTATTAACTCTAAGCACCTTACGTACCTTGCAGCTATAGTTGGAGTAGGGGTTGTTATGGCAAAACTCGTAGATTTTCAGTTTAGTGATTTTGCAAATAAAGCAATTCCGGATAGTGATGAGTTGGCATCTTTTTTTGGTTTTTGGTTTTCTTCCTTTAATGTAATTGCGTTACTCATTCAGCTATTTTTAACCAATCGTTTGCTGGCTTGGCTAGGGGTAACTACAAACTTACTCATCTTGCCCCTGGGGATTGCTATTGGCTGTTTGTTGTTTTTAACATTTCCAGAACTTTGGGTACTCATCATTATTAAAGGGATGGACGGTAGCTTTAAACAATCTATTAATAAGGCGGGGATAGAGCTTTCTATTTTACCCATTCCTTCCCATATAAAAAATGAGGCAAAATCGTATATAGATGTCGTGGTAGATAGTATTGCAACAGGTTTAGCGGGGTTAATGTTAATCTTTATTATAAGAAAATTAGAATTAAGCACCTCCTATATTACAGTTATTATTTTGTTATTTCTATTTATTTGGATGGTGCTTATTTACAAATTACGGGAGGCCTATTTTCAGTCTTTCCGAAGTAATATTCAAAACTCATTAGTAGGGGCTTCGGTAGAAAATAAAAATCTGAAATTTAACCGAACTTCAAAATCTACCATTAACATACTTACTCAAGGGGATGAAACTGAAATCATTACCATGTTGGACCATCTGGCCGATTTCAAATTGTACACATTTAGGCCTCATATTGTAAATTTGCTGAAACACGAATCTCCAAAGGTGAAGGCGGCTGCTATTTCGCAATTGCATTATTACAATAAAGGAACCGCTACAGAGTATATCAAAGAGCTTATACATTTCAAGAATGACGAGGTGGTGTATGCAGCGATGGACTATCTTCTAAACCATACCGACATTAAAGAAGAAAATATTTTCAAATCGTATCTGGACAGCCCAACCGATTATATCTCGAATGCCGCTCTGCTTTGTTTGGCGAAAGATGCTTCTTCAAATAAAAAATTGGCATTGCGTTATCATTTGAGCGATCGATTGGACGCTAAGATTAAGGAGTTATTTTCAGTAGAGAATGACTTGCGTAAACAGGAGGTGGCAGAGCTTATGCTTGCTGTGGGCTACGCTAAAGATCCTCGTTTCTATTCGTTTATTTCGGCAAATTTTAATAATCGAGACCCCTATTTAATTAAGTTTGCCATTACCGCAGCAGGACTCACAGCACACGAACCTTTTATTAATCAATTGCTCGATTTTTTAGCTGAAAAGCCTTTTCGTGAAGCTGCAACAGAAGCGTTACAAGCCTATGGCGTGGGTATTACTAAAAAAGTATTACAATTAGAGTTATCCGAAAGTTTACCAGACACTATAAAGCCGTACATCCCAGAATTAATACAGTCCTTTAAAACAAGAGATTCTGTAAAAGTATTAATGCGTTTTTTGCAAAGTAAAGATTTTGTCATTAGAACAGAAGCTGCCAAATCGCTAAATACACTTAAGCTGGAAAACGTTTCCTTAGCTGTAGACCAACGTATGTTAACCAGAATTTTGCTTAGAGAAAGTGTCTTTTACAGAAATACTCTGCACGCAATTATTACATTAAAAGGATTTATCGATACATCCCAGACAGATTCCTTAGATACTGATGCTGAAATAGAATCTAGTATCGCCAGAGAAAATCTTGTCGATTTGCTATTGGAACAATTAAATCAGAGTTTAGATTGTATTTTTAAATTATTCAGTTTAAAATATGATCAGGCAGATATAGATACCGCTTATTTCGGACTTAAAAGTGAAAAGCAGGATGTGCGTATAAATGCTATAGAATTTTTAGACAACCTCCTTAAATCAAGACTGAAAAGCAATATCCTGCCGTTAATCGAATACCACGTACTGGAGAACAATGGCTATGCTGTTTCATCTTTTGAAGCCAAGGTTAAGCCAGAAAAAGAAATCTTGACCATGCTATTACGTAATCGTGGTACAAGAATGAAACTGGCTGTGCTTAACGTTATTAAATTTTCTGGAAATGACGCGTATCTTTCGGTGGTAAAACCTCTTATAAAGCACCCAAACCTTGTCGTGCAACGTTTTGCCATTCGCACTGTAAAAGAGCTAAAAATGGCCTCTATTGAGCAGTAACAACCTTATCAATAGAACTCGCTAGATACATATGCGCTCCCGCGGAATTTTTACTCAATACATTGGTCATTAAGCATACTATATACTTTTTGCCGTTAGGATGTTCTACAGTAATTACAGAGTTCATGTAATTAAACTTATTTCCAGCGTATTCGCCACAAGAACCTGGTAAAGACTTATTGCAGCTGTAAAAACTTCCAGATTTAAAATACACCCGGGCACTGTCCAATTGTCTTGCTCTTGCATAACGTATCCTTCGGTCTGTAATGTATAGTAAACGTTTTATTTCTAAACTAGAAGCCGTGTCAACCACTTTTCCCTGTTCCAATTGTACCAGATATTTCATCAACCCTTTTGGCGAGCCTATACTTCCTCCTGTGCGGCCTACATACTTTCCCGCTGCATCGGTAAACATACCACCTAGGCGCCAATCGTCTTCTGTAATACCCAATTCTCGTAAGGGATCATTTACAACACTGCTCGCTAAGCTGGTCAATGAATCTCTTGGCGTATCTACAAAATATTTTTCTGAATCTTCCAAAGATAATCTAGGATAGTCTTTTCCAAAGGCAGCCATCAACATTGCTTCGCGGTACATGACACTGGCTGCACCGTTATTACTTACCGAAACCATGTGATCCAGCCATTCAAACAAGGTGAATGTATCACTCGCTACTACTTGTCTTTTGGTTAATTTTTCAGTTTTTGGGTCAAAAATGGGTACCGTATGATGATCTCCAGTTCCCCAATATCTGGAATCTACAATTTTGTTACAAAGCAGAGCGATTCGTGCCTCAAAATCGTCAGGATATATTTTTTGTAGCTGATAAAAAACCGCATTTAAAACAGCAATTTTGCCAACACTCCCTGGCTGATAGCCTACATTCTCACGATGCGATGCATATTTCAGGTTGTTGGGATCTGTCATATCCAGAACTGCTAACGAATAACTACCACCTGGAGTAATGCGCTTAATAGCTTTAGAAAATTCTGGATCTTCCTTTAAAATACTATCTATATTTTTATCGCCTACGGGGAGTAAATTTAATTGTATGTCTTCAATACTGGCAAAGGCACCTGCGGGAATTCGAGTGTATTTCTCACCTTTATCAAGTGTATTCTGAATATCCAACAAACGCTTTATCTGCGAGCGCTCATAGCCATCTATAGGGTAAAATCCAAAAGAGAGCACTATACAACTAAGTAGTAGCAAGAAGATACTATATTTTTTACGTGTCATGGGGTTATTCGTTTTTATCGGTTTCAATTTTTTCTGAAAGTGAAACTTGTTTTGTTATATCTGTTTTTGGTGTAATGGAAGCCAAATATTCCGAACTTTTCGCATTTTTATTTTCTACAAAAGGTCGTATTTGAAATAACCATAATTTATCATTTTCAAACCCTAGCTCCACATCCCAGGCACCTTTATATTCGTTGCCAGTTTCCTGTGGCATTTTGGTTCTTACTTGATTTGCAATAGCGCGAAGGTCTTCAATGTTTTTGTCATTTATAATAGGGTTTTCAAACGTGGTGGTATTTTTTGTGGTACCTCCGGTTTTTGGCAATCGTAAATATCCCGATTCCCGCGCTGGTGCCAGCATAAAATTATCCGTAGCTGTCACCAATCGGGTTTCGGCTATTTGTCCATCTACGGCGCCACCAGCACCACGGCTAAAGGCAACCGTGAGATCTTCTTCAGAACCTCTGTTGATACCTTTGGTAATCATAACACCACTATATTCCACATCTATACTAGGAATGATTAAAATAGAAGGGTACACATTTTCTGGATTGTTCAGATATTTTTGACGCCATTTAAAACTACGCTCGGTATAGGGTGACGCCCACACTTTTTTAATTCCGTTTAAGATATTTTCTTTGGTAAGAATGTTGAAAAGTGTCAAATTAAGACCGGCTCCTGTAAATTCTTTTAAGTCTTCCATATTGGTATCACTTCTCAAGAATACCGGGACATTCCCAATAGTACTTCCGAAAGCTTTCGCAAAAGAAGTTTCCAAATCCTTTTGAAAACTAGGTTCCAGAGGCATTTGTTCAATAGCGTTTTTTAAAGTTGATAAACGTTGTAGCTGGTAAGTTTCCACCTCGTTTTCAGGAACCTTATTCATTCGTTTTATATTGGCTTCTCCAAACGTATCGATTAAATAGGTCCAATAACTTACCTCTTCACCAGGCATTTGCTGGTCCATATGTTTTCTGAAAATCCCAAACGGAATTATAACACCTTCTACCACATTCTCTGGGAAAAGTTTTTTTAATTGCCCGAGGTTAGCTGCTTTTGGGCCACACAACTTTCCCGAATCGCTAGCGTCTACATTTTTCATGTCCAACACTTCGCAAACATCTAACCGAATTTGCTCCACAGGTACTGCAATTTTTTCTGAATTTCGTTCTTGTTTACTGAAGAGTTCTTTTTCTTCAGACGTCATATCTTTTTCAGACTTTAAAATCACATTTCCTTTTGCTGAAACGGCGTAAAAAACTTTCTTACCATTAAATTTTAAAAGATCTTTTAGGTTGTCACTGGAAAGTGCGGCGTTAGGAATACCTAGATTTCTTGCCAATAATTGTACGTGCGATACCAGGTTGCCTTCAGAAACCGTCATTATTCCCGCCACTGGTTTTAAATCGCTAGGGGGCTTTTGGAAGATGTAAATAGTATTAGGATTCGTGGTTATATTTTCTGAAGACTCCTCCACAATAACCAGGTCGCCAAAAGCATATCCTGGATTTAATCCACGAATAGTACTTTGCGATTTTAGGTTCATCACCTTGTTACTCAGGTTAGAAAATTCTGCAATAATACTACCTAATTTACTTACACTTTCGCCCAGATCCAATGCCACACTGGAACGCACACGGTCGTCTATAAAACCATAACTTAATGGTTCAAACTGCGTGTAAGTGTCTACAATATCCTGATAGTTTGCCTTTACCATAGCCGCACTCCATTCTACTACACCACGACTTGTTTGCAAAAAATGGTTGAGGGCTTCAATACTTAATTCAGTTTGTCCTAAATGTACTTCTAGCTCGGGTTTAATTTTTTCCCATTCCCACAATTCAATTAATCCTGTACCTGCTGCTGCGAGGCTGAGGTGTCTTATTTTTTCTAGTAATCCCAACAAGTCGTCGGGTTGCCATTCTTGTGATTGTTTCAGCAAAATATCTTCCAAGCTGTTGGAGAGATCGAGTAATAACAAACGATCGTTTCCTGAAGTATTATCAGTTATTTCAGTTCTAATAACGCATAAAACATCGGCTAATTTTACGATGTTTTGCGGGGGTGCATCTTCAGAATTATAATTTTCTAAAAATTGAAGCAATCTTGCTCGTGTGGCATTGTTTTTCGAAATTCGCTCTACTTGGGTGGTGAGAGAAGTCGTGTTAATGGGCGTATAAAACTCAATCATAGTTTTTTCTAACGCGTTGAGTTCTGTTTTTAAATTTTCAGAAAGCTTGTTGTCATAGTCCTTCTGAAACTTTTGCACCAGTATAATATCTTCTTTTGTTGGATTGCCATGAATTTTAATGCGAACGTCCATAAATTTTGAAAAGTTATCTGCAATAACCTTGGACTGGCTTCGCATGAGTTGCGCAAGATTCGTATCTCCATCATGCGGAAGGTCACGTAGCGATTGTCTCAATAAATAATACTTGCTGGTAACACGGCTATCACGAGGCAAGAATTTTTCATAAAACTCGACACCCCATGCTTGTTCATCTTCAATTTGTATGGCGCCACGGTAGTATTGTGATTTTCTTTGTATCCAACCATCATCTACACTTTCTAAATAACGGTTTAATTGGTATTGTTTTAACCTGCTTTGGTCGTTGGCTTCATCCCAGAAATCGGTACGGTTGGTACTTGCTAAAATTTCAGAAAAAAATAAATGATGCTTTTTGGCTAGGTTTTTTATATCGTCACGATAGTCTGCGTGTTGTACTGCTTTATCTTTATCATTAGGACAAGGATCCCGTGCTTCTCTTACTTCTCCGTCTGTGCAAAACCAATGAATGCTTTTATAGGGGCCGCGCGTATTTTCTTTATAGAAAGAAATTTGTTCTTTAATAGCTTCTATAGGTAGCTCTTGCGCAAGCAAAGTACTAAAAGAATATAGAAAGCTTAGAAAAACTAAGAGGGTATATTTAATCTTGGATTGTGTAATTACCTGCATAAAGCCACTGTTGTTTAAGGTACTAAAGGTATAAGAAACGGATGAAAAAAAATAGCCTTCACAAAAAATTATGAAGGCCTTTTTACAGTTATTTATTAGTGAATTATAGTCTTTTACCTGTAAGTAATTTAAAAATAATCATAATTACTGCTATGACTAATAGAATGTGGATTAAGTTACCAACGGCAGCTCCAAATCCTATAAAACCAATTAGCCATCCTACTATTAAAATTACTACGATTAACCAAATTAAATCTCTCATGTTTCTAAGTTTTTAGTTGTTATAGATTAAAAGTAATTAGAAATTTTATTTGATAAAATATTTTAACAGCATTTAACTACTTGCAATTCTGTTTGTTGAAATTGTTTTGAAACAGTTAAGAATTGTGTGAGAATTGCTATGCTATGCTAAGAAATAATTTATTTTACACCCCATTTTATCTGGTTTTAAAAACAGAGTGAATACATAACATTTTACTTGTCTCGAAGTATTTTGTTGTTTTTTCTATATTCTGAAGGTGAAATATCATAGGTTTCTTTAAAAATCTTTGAAAAATAACTCTTACTGGAGAGACCAATTTTACCAACAATTTCAGAAATATTATAATCTGTATTGTTCAGGAGATTCCGAGCCAAAACCATACGTTTTTGCTGTACGTAACCGTTTACTGTGGTCTGGTACAAATGTTTGAAGCCTAATTGCAACTTGTTGATGTTAAGTCCAACTTCTTCAGCAATTTTCTCTACAGAATCTAAGTCTGCAAGATCGTAGTCTATGAGTTTAGCCGCTTTTTTAATTTGTAAAATTTCGTAACTACGTAGTACAGAACTTTTGTCTTCTTCACTAATGTCGTCATGATATTGAACAATTTGATGGGTTAATACACTGTATGCCTGGCCTTCCAAGAAGATTCTTCTTATAAAGTCGTTGTTTTCAAAACTCTGAATTTTCGTAAATAAATCTGCAATTTGTAAGCTGTAGTACCCGTTATGGTAAAATTCATTTAACGCCATGCTATCCAAAAACAATTTTTTAAGTTCAGGAGAAAGACTCCTTAGCTCACAATTTACTTTGTTCTTAAACTTTTCCCGATCTACCTCAAGACTTCCTACTTGTATATACGTATCTGCAGTAAAATGAAGAATATGCCCATTGGTGCTTTTACTGGCTACAATTGAACTTTGATATTGCTCTATGGTATTGTTGTTTTCGCTATCCTGAAATCTGTGGTGTAAAACGCCATTTAAACAATATAAAAATTTTAAAGGGTGTATATGATCCACCACAAAGTGAAATTCTAGGTCATCATTAAATTTACATTGGTAGATTAAAATGCCGAAACCTCCGTCAAAGTTAATCCCCTTTATAAAACCCTCCCCTAAATTAGAAGGAATATCTACATGGTATTCTCCACAGTTTTCTTGGTAATCTACTTCAAATGCAGCTGCAATATCTCGTATTACTTCAAAAAGAGGGAGTGACTGTACTTCAATTTTGATCATGATAATTTTGTTGAGACGAAGATACAACAATTAAATACCTTAAAATTTTAACAAAATTGAATTTAGCAACTTTTATACGTTATGCGTTAATACTTGCCTAAATTTTGTAATTTTCGAAGAACAATTAAATTAGATAGAATGAAAAAAAAACTAGGTATTGGCTCCAGAATCAACCATTCAGAACACGGTAAAGGCGTAGTTACAAATGTTGATAGTCGAATGTATTGGGTTACTTTTATAGATAACGGATTGGAGACAATTCCTTTTGACGAGGATTTTGAGGTTATTGCTGCCGCCGAAGATGAAGTGGATACCGTTAGTTTCTATGAAGTTGAAAAAAGCCTGCGAAGCATCTTAAAAAAATGGAGCGATGTTTCAGAAATTGTACCTATAGCAGATAAGTTTAAAGGTGGAACTTTAGTTTTAAAACCAAAGGATGTAAGCCTTTCAGAGAAAGAAATTCCTATCGATACATTTTTCCATAAAGTTGTCATGCTACGCGATCGTTTACGCGTCATGGAACAAAAAATAAATAGCAGTAAAACGTTGGAAGATCAAGACAAAGTAGAGTTGCAGCAATACATTACCCGTTGTTATGGTAGCTTAACCACTTTTAATGTACTCTTTAAAAATAATTCCCAACAATTTAAAGGAGATAGCAGCAAAAAGTAATAATACCGAGTAGTATATCGTTAGCGTTTTATAGTTTTTGATGTCTTGCAGATAAAGTACTATCTTACGTCACCCAAACACTTATGAAATACCTACTTCAAGCCGATACTGACATTACCTGGATGGCACCTTATGCCTACACCATTGTCTTGTTGGGGTTTGTTTTTTTTCTTTTTAGAATATTTGAGAATTGGTATAGCAACACGTTTGATAAACCGCTATTTCGCCATTATTTGGTGTATAAAAATGTATCCAAGGAACAAAAACATATTTTAGAAACTGAGTTTCATTTTTATCAACTACTTTCCAAGAAGCATAAACGACAATTTAGACACAGGGTGGCTACTTTTATAACCACTAAAGAATTTGTTGGCCGAGAAAACCTGGAAGTAACAGACCGTATGAAAGTCCTCATTGCTGCTGTAGGTTGTATGTTGAGTTTCGGTAGAAAAAATTATGAGTACTCGCTCATATACTATGTGCTTATATATCCGGAAGAATTTTACAGTACCTTAAATGAGCACCATCACAAAGGTGAGTTTAACCCGCGTGAAAAAGCTTTAGTGCTTTCTTGGAAAGATTTTGAAAATGGCTACCGTATTACAGATGACAATCTAAACCTTGGCATTCATGAATTTATGCACGCCATGCAATTGGAAGCAAGACAGAGTAGAGATTTGGATGCAGCACGTTTTACAAAACAATTTCAGAATATTTTAAAGCGACTAACGCATCAAGAAGTAAAAGATAAACTAGACGAGACTCGTTATTTCAGGGCGTATGCATTTACCAATCAATATGAATTTATGGCAGTGCTGGCCGAATATTTTATAGAGTCTCCAACCGATTTTAAAGATCATTTCCCGCAGTTATACGATCATATTCAAAAGTTACTCAACTTTAAATTCGCAGGATATTAATGCTTTTGGTCTAAAATGCTTAACGTTGTCTTTTCTTTTTAAATATATGATTGGCTATTAACTTAGCGTGTATTCTGGAGTTTTCAATAAACCATTTGTGGGTTTCGGTACCACCACAAATTACGCCTGCTAAATACAAGCCTTTTATATTGCTTTCCATAGTCTCGTCGTTATAGGTAGGAATACGTTTATCTTCGGAAAGAGTGATGCCTATGCTTTTTAAAAATGCAAAATTGGGACGGTAGCCGGTGAGGGCGATTACAAAATCGTTAGGGAGGGTTATTTCGCCTTCGGGCGTTTTAATGATCACTTCAGTTTCTTTAATTTCTGAAATTGTAGCTTCAAAATAAGCTGTAATGCTGCCTTCTTTTATTCTATTTTCTATATCGGGTTTTACCCAGTATTTTACGCGTTCACCAATAGATTTTCCGCGAACAACCATGGTTACTTCCCCACCTTTGCGCCAAATTTCTAAGGCAGCATCTACAGAGCTATTACTCGCTCCAACAACAATGTTTTTCTGAAGCACATATGGGTGTGCTTCTTTGTAGTAATGCGTTACTTTTGAAAGTTCTTCGCCAGGGACATGGAGCAGTTTTGGAATGTCGTAGAAGCCTGTGGCAACAATTACGTTTTGAGCCAGATAGCTGTTTTTTTCTGAAATGATAATGAAATGGTCGCCATCCTTTTTAACTGAAAGTACTTTTTCGAACAGCTTAATGTTCAATTTTTTTGAAGTAACCACCCTTCTATAATATTCTAACGCTTCATCTCTTCCTGGTTTGGGATCTTTACTAATAAAAGGTATTTCTTCTATTTCCAGCTTTTCCGAAGTAGAGAAAAAGTTCATATTCAAAGGATAGTTAAAAAGCGAATGGGTAAGTGCGCCTTTCTCTAAAACCACGTAATCTAAATCTTGGTTTTTACACGCAAGGGCACAGGCAATACCAATGGGGCCAGCGCCAATAATGAGAACTTCTGTTTTTTGGAGAGTCAATTAGGAAAGGATTTTTTTCATTCCTGTAATTGTTTCTGTAGGATTTTCAGCATTAAAAATATAGCTTCCCGCCACAAAAGCAGTTGCGCCAGCGTCTTGTAATTTTTTAAGGTTTTTATCGGTCACACCGCCATCTACTTCAATGTGTGTTTGAAGTCCTCTGTCATCAATCATCTTTCTAAGCTTTCTTACTTTGTCATACGTGATCTCTTCAAATTTTTGTCCTCCAAAGCCTGGATTAATAGACATAATAAGGACCATAAAACATTTAGGGAGAATGTCTTCTAAAACCGAAACGGGCGTCGTTAAGTTTAATACTACCCCAGCTTTGCATCCCGCCTGTTCAATTTGTGAGAGGGTTCTGTGCAAATGCACGGTAGATTCATAATGAACGGTAATAATATTGGCTCCTACTTTTGCAAATTCTTCAATATAACGCTCAGGTTTTTCAATCATTAAGTGAACGTCCAGTGGCTTTGTAGCGTGTTTTTTAATGGCTTTAATTACTGGCATTCCGTAGGAAATATTAGGCACAAAATGACCGTCCATAACGTCTATATGGAACCAATCTGCTTGGCTGTTATTTACCATTTCTACGTCACGTTGTAGGTTGCCAAAATCTGCGGCTAACATGGATGGGGCAATAATTGTCTGGCTCATATATCTAATAAAAAGGGGTTTAAAAGGCGGCTTATTTTGTTGGATGTTGTATTTACTTTATTTTGTTTTAAATACGCTTTAATTTGTTCTAATTGTCTTGTGGTTTTTACAATTGTAAATAAGGTACTGTATTTTGAAAAGATAGGATTAGGCGTCTCTCTTCTAATAACTTCAAAAATATTGGAATGTCTTGAGTCATGTTTTATTTCATCTTCAAACAATGCTTCTATTACTTGTTTATCACCTTCTAATACTTGGAAGAAATCTCCCATTCCATGAAGCAAAATTCCGTGTATTCCTATGTTGTTATTTTTTTGGAGTGTAGTTGAGAAAATATCCTCAATGGCTGTGTCTTCCAGTCCTTCAGTAGCCTTACTAACATAACAGAGCGTATAGGTCATGATTTAATTGGTTGGTTGTAACACCAAAGGTAGTAAATAGAATCTAAAAAAAACCTCCGGTAATCAGCCGGAGGTCATTCATCAATCAAAAAACGAACAGTTAAGTTTTCCGCGTTAACAGAGAACTAATACTGTCGTACTCTTAACTTCTACTCTGCTCAGCCTACGATTGCAGTAAGCTGTTTGGGTGGAAGCAGGGGTTAATTACCCCAAGTATGTTTTTAATATTTTACTTCTGGAAGTATGTTTTAATCTTCGTATTGCTTTTTCTTTAATTTGGCGTACACGTTCACGGGTAAGATCAAAAGTTTCTCCAATTTCTTCTAGAGTCATTGGATGTTGGTCTCCTAATCCAAAGTACAAACGCACTACATCTGCCTCACGAGGTGTTAGTGTTTCTAATGCGCGCTCAATTTCGGTACGTAGGGATTCGTGTAATAAGCTACGGTCTGGGTTGGGAGATTCTCCACTTCGCAGTACATCGTACAGGTTACTGTCTTCCCCTTCTACTAAAGGAGCATCCATAGAGACGTGACGCCCAGAGTTTTTCATACTCTCCTTCACGTCATTAATAGTCATATCCAGCTCCTTTGCAATTTCTTCTGCGGATGGCGGACGCTGGTTTGCTTGCTCTAGAAAAGCAAATGTTTTATTTATTTTATTAATACTTCCAATTTTATTTAAGGGAAGTCTCACAATACGTGATTGCTCGGCCAATGCTTGTAAAATAGATTGTCTAATCCACCAAACAGCGTACGAAATAAATTTGAAACCACGTGTCTCGTCAAAACGTTGTGCCGCTTTTATGAGTCCTAAGTTTCCTTCATTAATAAGATCTGGAAGTGTAAGTCCTTGATTTTGATATTGCTTAGCTACCGAAACAACAAAACGTAAATTGGCTTTCGTTAATTTTTCAAGTGCGCGTTGATCGCCAGCCTTGATCCTTTGTGCCAATTCTACTTCTTCGTCTGCGGTAATAAGGTCTACTTTACCAATTTCTTGCAAGTATTTATCCAAGGATGCAGTTTCCCTGTTGGTTACCTGCTTTGTAATCTTGAGTTGTCTCATTTAGGTTTATAAGATTTTAGGTGCGCTGCACTGTACAGCATGTAGTTATACGTAGTGAAGAGGCAAAAAGTTACAAGATGACTTTATTTTTTTTTAAAATATGGGTCCTAATTTTTGAAATGATTAAAACATAGGATTTTAGCAACGATCTATAGGGTATATACATGTGTTCGCTATAATAGCCTCAAAAACCTTAAGTTAAAAAACGTACTAAAGGGTGAGCTGGTTCATTAGTAAAATAGATTTACTCCAGTAACACCGTCTGAGTGAAAGACGATTTACCAGACTGCATCGTCTGCCAGAATACGTCTAAGCCTGCTGTTGAGGCAACAACAAAAGAAGTTAAATTCTCATTAAAACCATTCCGAGCTAAACCATCCGAGAAATCGTAAGCCCATCTCTTATAGGCAATAGCACCGTTTCTAGTTTAGGATGCTCGTTAAGCAATGTGTTGTATTCCAAAAGTGCTTTGGTGTCTATGTCGTCCTTTTTAACAGGTTCTACTACTTTACCGCTCCAAAGTACATTGTCGCTCAAAATAACAGCACCAGATTGTAATTTGGGGAGTAGGAGCTCTAGGTAACCGGGATAATTACATTTGTCCGCATCTATAAAGATCAAATCAAAATTTTGGGGTAGGGTAGGGATAATTTCTAAGGCGTTGCCAGTGTGTTGTATAATTTGTTTGCCATAGACAGAGGCATCAAAATAAGTGCGTTGCAGGTCGTGCAATTCTTCATTTATGTCTATGGTATGTAATTGGCCTTTGGGGAGTAATCCTTCGGCTAGACAGAGGGCCGAGTAGCCTGTGTAGGTGCCAATTTCCAAAATTTGTGATGGACGTATCAATTTAGAAAGCATACTCAACACGCGCCCTTGTAAATGACCGCTTAACATTCTTGGAGCTAGTACCTTTTGCCACGTTTCGCGAGTGAGTTTTTGCAGTAATTCGGGCTCGGGTTGCGAGTGCGCTGTTACGTAAGTATTTATTTTTTCTGGGAGAAATTCCATCGAGTTTTAAGTTTCAGATTTTTAAATACCTTAGAAAAGGTAATTTGTTTATATGCCTAAAATTCTATCCACCAACTTTTTCTTTGCAGCTTCATCATCGCCACATAACCATTGTATTACGTTGTCTTCCCACATCGCATCGGCATCAGCTTCAGTGATAATATTTCGGTCTTTGGCCAGATCCAGAATTTTTCCAGGGTACGAAGATTGCACTACGCTTTCCATTTCACCAAGTGGATACGGATCGTCCAGCCCAACCAATACCTGCTTTACCCCTTGATTTTTCACCACTAATTCCAGAGAACCCGTGTCATGCACCAACGTATCAAAAAAGATATTTTTGTGTCCTACGCTTTTTCTAGGGTGTGTTTTACCTTCAAATAAGTCTGGACGACCATCAAAACCTTGAATTCTTCGGCCTAGATTCATTTGCGCCAGCTGTCCGCCGTGGGCAAAACACGTTCGCATATTGGGGAATTTATCGGCATAGCCATTCAGCGTCATAAAATGATAGGCATCAGCACATTGTGCGAGCATCCAAATAAGATGAAATCGCCAAGAGGTATTCTCCAGTTTAATAAACTTTTCCCCATCGTATGGGTGTACTTCAACCGCGAGATTATATTTACTGGCAAGTTCAAAAATAGGTTCGTTCTCTTCGTCGAAAATACAACGCCACGTACCAATAGTGTCCATATAGTGCGTAGGCAAACACAATAATTGCATTCCCAATACTTCCACACAACGCTCAATTTCCCAAAGCGCACCACGAATAAAACCAGGGTGAATTACAAAGCCGCAGGTAAACTTAGACGGATTCTCCTTTTGGATCTTGGCATTATAATCGTTTTGAAAACGAAGTGCCTGTTTCATTTCTTCCAGTCGCAGCCCATTTCCATAAAGTTGTGATAGGTTCAAGACAACCGCATGGTCAATCTTGTACTTTTCCATCCATTCTAGCTTTTCATCCAGAAAAAAACTAGAATCGGTTACGGGGCGGCTCCAATCCTTCTGAAGCATAAATTTTCGGTCTTTATCCACCCAAAAAATACCTTTGTCTTGCATAAATTGTGGAATCTCCTCTGGATAAGGGAGCAAATGTGAATGGCCGTTTATTCTAAGTTTTCTTTTTGTCATGGCTGCTGCCCGCATAGACGGGTATCTATTTATTATCCGTCTTATAAGTGATCCCTTAGACAGATAATTGGTTTGATTATTTGGGCGTGCCTCGCCGCGGCGAGTCGGGCTTTCGTGGCTACATGGTAGCCTACTCTATCCCT
Organism: Rasiella sp. SM2506; assembly: GCF_050859505.1. Lineage (GTDB taxonomy): Bacteria > Bacteroidota > Bacteroidia > Flavobacteriales > Flavobacteriaceae > Marinirhabdus. The sequence continues at coordinate 1,683,460 of NZ_CP193934.1, forward strand.
CACGCAGAAAGTTAAAGTTACAAACTTTTTGTTCTTCCACCATCTACAGGAAGATTAATTCCATTAATGTAACTGGCGGCTTCAGTGGCTAGAAAAGCAACTGCATTTGCTATTTCACCTGGTTGGGCGAAACGTTTGGCGGGCACAAGGTTTTTCATAAATTCGGTTGCTTTTTCTTCGGAACCATCAAAGCGTTTGGAAGCGTTGGCAACAATATCTGTTAAACGATCGGTTGCTGTAAAGCCAGGGAGTACGTTGTTTACAGTAATTCCATATTGTCCTAGTTCGTTTGCCAGAGTTTTACTCCAACTAGCCACAGCCCCTCGAATGGTATTGCTCACGCCAAGGCCATCAATAGGTTGTTTTACCGAAGTGGAAATAATGTTTATAATCCTTCCGTAATCTGCTTCTTTCATTCCCGGCACCAAAGCTTGCACTAAAATATGATTACACTCCAAATGCATAGAAAATGCCTTAATAAATTCCGAAGTATCCGCTTCAAAAATAGGTCCACCTTTAGGACCTCCCGTGTTGTTCACCAAAATATGCCAAATATTTTGTTCCTTAAAAACAGCAACTTTTTTGCGTACATCATCCGGTTTTGTAAAGTCTGCCACAAAATAGTTGTGTTTTTGTCCTTGCTCGTGATGTAATTCGATCAAGGTTTCTTTTAGTTTTTCCTCATCTCGGGCTACCAAAGTAACGGTGGCACCCATTTTTGCCAATTGCTTTGCAACTGCTTTTCCAATGCCTGCGGTACTTCCGCAAACCAATGCATTTTTATCTGTTAAATCTATATTCATAGTTTTGCCCAATTTTATGGATTCTAGTATTGTTGTTTGTTCGAGCGCAGTCGAGACCTACATTTAAGGTATCTTTAAAATTAAGCAAACTTAATTTTTTAAATGGTACTCGAGGGGACTCGTATATGTTTAAAATATAATCTATTAAAATTACCGAAACTACCAAGCTCGTTAAGAATTGTTTGGCAAATCGGTATACGAAATACACACATTTTTAGGCTCTGTGAAAAAACGCAACGCTTCAAATCCGCCTTCACGCCCTACGCCACTATCTTTCATGCCCCCAAAAGGAGTGCGTAAATCACGGTTAAGCCACGTATTTATCCAAACAATTCCAGCTTCTAGTTGCTTTGAAAGCCGCATAGTTCTGTTCAAATTATTAGTCCAAACAGTTGCAGAAAGTCCGTATTTCACATCGTTTGCTAGGTGTAATGCTTCTTCTTCAGTTTTAAAAGTCATTATAGTCACTACAGGTCCAAATACTTCTTCTTGCTGAACGCGACAATTATTATCTTTTACTTCAATCACGGTGGGTTGCAAATAGTAGCCATTTTCAAACCCTTTTACCAAAACTCTTTCACCACCGAATAAAACCTTCCCACCTTCATTTTTGGCGATTTCAATATAGCTCTCCACTTTCTCCAAATGTTCTTTTGACACCAAAGCGCCAATAGTCGTATCACCATCAAACGGATTCCCGATTTTTAATGCGGAAACTTTCGCCACAAAGTCTTTTTTAAATTTTTCTGAAATAGATTCCTCTACATAAATCCTACTTCCACAGAGGCAAATCTGCCCTTGATTCGCAAAAGAAGATGTTACCGTTACGGCAAGCATTTTTTCATAGTCACAATCTGCGAAGATGAGATTTGGATTTTTTCCACCTAATTCCAATGAGAGTTTTTTAAACATAGGTGCAGCTGTTCGGGCAATATGTTCACCCGTTTTGGTGCCGCCTGTAAAACTAATGGCTTTTATGTTAGGATGCGCAACAATGGCTTGCCCAGCTTCGGGGCCTGTTCCGTGGACAATGTTTAAAACTCCTTTTGGGAGGCCTGCTTCGGTTAAAATTTCGCCTAACAGATAGGCCGTCATAGGAGTAACTTCACTGGGTTTGGCAACTACACAATTCCCTGCTGCAATGGCTGGAGCGACTTTCCACGTAAATAAATAGAGGGGTAAGTTCCACGGCGAAATACAACCTACCACGCCAATTGGGCTACGTAAGGTGAAATTCATGGTGTTTAAACCAACACTTTCGTGAGCTTCACTTGCAAACTGCGTAATGGCATTCCCAAAAAACCGAAAGTTTGAAGAGGCTCGTGGAATGTCAACCGCTTTGGCTAAGCTCATGGGTTTACCATTATCATTTGCTTCCGCTTGGGCTAAACGGTCTAAATTAGCTTCAATGAGGTCTGCAATTTTTAATAGAATTCTGCTGCGTTCTTCAATAGTAGTATTGCTCCAGGCTGGAAAAGCGTTTTTAGCGGCTTGGTATGCATTCTCAACATCTTCGGAAGTACTCTTTGAAATTTTTGAATATACTTCGCCAGTACTAGGATTGTAATTATCCAGCCATTCCCCTGTAATAGGTTCTTGGTACGAACCGTTAATATAGTTTAGAATTTTGTTCATAGTCACTTATTTCTTAGAATGATCCAAAAAAATCTTCTCAAAAGCATCATACACCGCCAGATGTAATGCATCTCCATGGTCTTGCGCTTCCAAAAATTTGTAATACACTTTATTTTTAGTGTCTTTAGATGCCGCCAAAAATTTATAGTACAGGTTAACGGCGCCTGTTTGCATGGTTGGACCTTCTGTTCCACCTGCAATATAAATATGTTTCGGACTCCAGGTTTTGACGCCTTCTAGCTTTAATATAGATTGGTCATCCCACCAAATACTTGGGCTTACAATAATATAGTTGTTAAAAAGGTTTGGTTTTTTTAGTAAAATTTCAGCAGCGAGTAAGCCGCCTAACGACTGACCAATAATGGTTTTTTCTTCTGAAATTTTATAATTGGAAGCAATGAACGGTTGCAATTCACGCTCCAAAAACTGAATAAATGTTGCAGACCCGCCCGAAGTGGGTAATTCTTCCTGATCGAGCTTGTTGTTTGACGGATAGGTAAAATCTCGTTTTCTATCCACGTTGGCAATACCCACCACAATACTTTCGGGTAGCATATGTATCCACGAAAAAGAACCAAACTGAACCACTCCGGCAATATGAATAAAATCCTCATTGGCAGATCCATCCAGCAAATAAATCACGGGGTATGCTTTACTGCTTTCAGCATAGCCATGCGGAAGGTAAATATTGAGTATACGGTCTTCCTTTAATATTTCTGAAGGAATGGAAACCGTTTCGCCAATTACAAAAGGTTTTGTTTCCTTTTTTGAAATAACAGTTTGTCCAAAACCTAGGTTGAGGTAGCATAAAAAGAGGAGTGTATATAAAATTTTCATAGTTCCAGGAATACGTTAATCACAACCACGAAACCTTATTTTTCTGGTTTGTAGGCCGTCACTTTAATTTCAATTACCAAATGAGGGTGTGGCAACTGATGTACGGCAACGGTAGTCCTGGCAGGTCCTGTTTCCTTACTGAAAAACTCGCCATACACTTGGTTATACCCGCCAAAATCGTTCATATTTACCAGAAAAGTAGAAACGTCTACAACATCTGCCATCGTGGCATCTTCGGTGGCAAGCACATCTTTAATGTTGTTTAAAACGGCTCTAGTCTGTTCTTTAATATCCAGAAAAATAGTTCCCATCTCATCAATTTTATTGGCGCCAGCAATCGTATTATCTGGCAAACGCGAACTTGTCCCGCTCACAAATAAAAAATCTCCCGCTCGTTTAATATGTGGATACGCACCTCTTGGGGTGGCTTTTCCTTCTACCGTGTTCCCGCGAAGGCGGGTATCATTGTTTTTGTTTGTCATCTTTTATTTTATTTAAACCACGAACCACGACTGAAATCAAATCAACCTTCAAGGTGTCGTCGAGGCACGAGACCTCCTTGTAGGTTTAGTTTCAAAATTTAACCCCTTAAACCTACAAGTATCGCTTTGCTCATACCTTGCAGGTTAACCAAAGGCAATTTCATCATCGTGCATAATTGCGTTGGTTTCTTTTTGCACCAATTCCAGCTTCTCTCGTAGGCTCATTACTTCTGTGATCTTACCGTCTGCTATTAGGTTTAAAATGGCTTTATCCTGTGCACGGCCTTTTTTTAAAGCTTCAGAATAGGTGATGGCTTCCTTAAAGGTTACTAAGGAATATTTACTATAATATTCCTGCGGAAACTCAGCTTCAAAAGCGGTTTCCAGTTTTCGTTTTTGCTGAAATAGAGGACTGGCAGTGTGTTCTTTCATTTCGTGGAAATTATCCACGGCCAAATCTGCTATTGCATCCGTATCTTTTTTTCTGGCTTTTTCATATTCGTAAAATACTTTTTGCCAATCTTCTTTTCCTTCAAAATCATTTAAAATTTCATCAAACACCACTACATCTTCAAAACTTGCGTTCATGCCTTGTCCGTAGAAAGGTACAATGGCATGAGCAGCATCTCCCAACAACAATGTTTTCCCGTAACTATTCCAGGGAGAACATTTTATGGTCCCCAAAGGTCCCGTTGGGTTGTCAAAAAATTCTTCGACCAGATTTGGCATTAAAGCCACGGCATCTGGATATTCTTTGCTGAAATATTCGGTTACCATTTCTGGCGTAGTTAACGTATCGAAACAATAATCGCTATTGGAATAGGGTAGAAAGAGTGTTACTGTAAAACTTCCGTCCAAGTTAGGTAGTGCGATGAGCATGTCTTCGCCACGTGGCCAAATGTGTAAAGCGCCTTTGTCGGTTCTGTAACCGCCACCTTCTGCGGCGGGAATGGTAATTTCTTTATAGCCGTGCGTGAGCCATTCCTGCGAAAAACTAAACAGAAATTTTTTATGATTAAACATGTTTTTACGCACTACAGATCCTGCTCCATCGGTTCCTAAAACAACATCGCCACGATAGGTAACTTCTTCATCTGTGGTGTAATCTTTAAAAGTTGCCGAAGCATTTTCTAGGTTAACCGATTTACATCCTTTGTTAAAAATGATTTCTACATTGGGCATTTTTTCGGCTTCATCTAACAAGAGCATATTTAAACCCGGACGTGAAATAGAGTTGATAAACTCGTCTTTACGGCCGCTGTATTTGCTTAAAAAAGTAGTGCCTTCGGTATCGTGAATCATTCTGCCCAACATAGGGATACATAATTCTTTAGCCAGTTCCTCAACCCCTGCTAATCGCAGCCCTTTTAATCCTCGATCGCTTAACGCTAAGTTAATGGATCTACCAGCATCTTGGTGTTGTTTGCGAAGGTCTGGACGTTTTTCAACAAGTTGAACGTTATAGCCGCGTTGTGCCATCCTAAGCGCAAGAAGACTTCCGCAAAGGCCAGCGCCTATAATAAGTATGTTTTGTTTTTTTGTCATTTTTTTATTTTAGAACCAAGACTTCGGTCGCTTTGTTTCCTTTTTTGAATCACGAAGCAAGATTATTGACTAGTTAAACATTCGTCTTGTTTCTTGCAGTGAACAAAGTGAACGGTCTTGTTTCTTGTTTCTATAGTAATACTTTTTTTAACCGCTCCACAAATTCCCAGACATCTTCAAAACTATTGTACAATGGGGCAGGAGCAACACGTATTACGTCCGGTTCACGCCAGTCACTTATCACACCAGCTTCGGTTAATTTTGTATGTAATTCTTTATTAGCATTTCTTAATTGAATACTCAATTGGCAACCACGTGCTTCTTTATTTCTTGGGGTGATAATGTTGATGTTGTCATCATTCAATTCATCTAAAAGGAACTCCAGGTACCCAGTTAATTTTTCAGATTTATTTCGCAGATTGTTAAAACCCGCTTCGGCAAACACATCGAGGCTGGCTCTTATTGCCGCCATGCTTAAAATGGGTGGATTGCTCAATTGCCATCCTTCGGCACCTTCCAGAGCGTCAAACTCGTGGCGCATATTAAAACGTGTTGCTTTGTTATGTCCCCACCAACCCGCAAATCGGTTTAGAGTGTCATCTTTTGCGTGGCGTTCGTGCACAAAACAACCTCCCAGACTTCCGGGACCGCTGTTTAAATATTTGTAACTACACCACACGGCAAAGTCAGGACCTGTTTCGTGCAAATTTGGCTGAATATTTCCTGCACCATGCGCCAAGTCAAAACCAACTTTACAACCATGTTTATGACCTAGCTCAGTAATTTTTTTCAGTGGAAAATGTTGTCCTGTGTAATAATTGGTGCTGCCAATCATTAGGAGTGCAATTTCGTCTCCCTGCTCTTTCATTATTTCTTCAAGGTCTTCAAAACGACACAATTCTTCGCCTTTTCTGGGTTTCCAAAGGATTAATCCATCCTTGGAGTCGAAGCCATGAAATTTTAACTGGCTCTCCATCGCGTATTTATCGCTTGGAAAGGCATCGCTCTCTACTACAATTTTATATTTTGTTTTTGTAGGCTGATAGAAACTTACCATCATTAGATGCAGATTGGTGGTAAGCGTATTCATTATTACTACTTCATTTGGTTTGGCACCAACGATAGCTGCCATATTTTTGGTAAGGAATTCGTGGTAGGGAAGCCAAGGATTTTCAGCATCGGTATGGCCTTCCACGCCGTGTTTTGCCCAATCGTTTAACTCTTGCTGAAGGTATTCCTGTGTTAACCTGGGTTGCAGGCCAAGGGAATTTCCGCAGAGATATATCAAGGATTTTCCATCTGTACCTGTTGGCACTAAGAATTGTTGCCTAAAATGTGCTAAAGGATCTTCGGCATCACACTTTTGAGCATATGATAAGGTGTTTTTCATTATTTTTTTACTGAAATATTAGTGAAATACAATTTAAAACCACCGGTACTATCCTGGTGCATTGTGGCTATTTGTAAGCCGTTAAAATCTTCATACGCATCCCAAGTAGTCGTCATAGATGGTTTTTCGGCATTCCCTTGTCTAAAATTCCATTCTTTTACCTTAAAATCATTGTCATAGAAAAAATCGTATGCATCACCAGGGGTATAACCGCCTTCACTTCCGTAGGTGATGGTAATTTTGTTGAGCAGGTCTCCTGAGATAGGAGCCGCTTCTTTAGTCGCTTCCGAAATTTTCGTGCCCTCGTCCCAAACCAGATTGTAGGGTGCCAATAGCCAGTATTTGTCGTTAATAAAGGCAGCATCATATGGTTTCGAAACACTGTCCAGTTTATTTCGGTTAAAAGAAACGGTGTCTTGTGCATTACGCATCGTGATATCGTTTGTTTTGGGTTTCCAAGTCCAAGAGCGTTCGGAATGATTTCCGGCTCTATCTACATTAAATGTAAACTTTATTTCTGACACGTCTTTCCAATGTGCGATTCCATTTTCGTAAGCTATGGTCTGAGCTGCCGTGAGTTCTGGGTTTTTTTCAGGATTAGGGATAAATTCTACGCTATCGTTATTTTTGGTTGTTTCTTGGCAGGAACTAAACAATACGGCAGATAGTAGTGTTAAGAGTAGTAGTTTCATCTAAAATATTTTACGTAAAAATAAGAATTTGCAGGGCGATATGAATATATTTACGTAAATAAAAACCCAAACAAAATGACTGCAATAAACTTAATAGGAAAAGGACCGCTTATAGTACTTGGCGAACATACGGTAACACTGGAAGACGGTAGCCAAGTGGTAAAAGAAACCAGAGCTTCATACTGTCGTTGTGGAAGTAGTGAAAATTTTCCGTTTTGTGATGGGAGACATAAAGGTTTATAATGGAACTATCAATTTCAGAAAATAGAGAAAAAAGCCGTTTTGAAACCAAGCTTGATGGGAAAACCGCATTTATAGATTATAAACGAAAAAGCGATGTGATGTACCTCACGCATACCGAGGTGCCGGAAGAATTAGGTGGAAAAGGAGTTGGCTCTTCATTAGTAAAATTTGCGCTGGAAGCGGCAAAGAAGGAAGGTAAAAAAGTAATTTCCCAATGCTCTTTTGTAAGTGGGTATATAGAACGACATCCCAAATTTAAAGACTACCTTGTTTAAAATAGCTCAAAAAAAAGACCTTTTTAATTCTATTAAAAAGGTCTTTTCATATTTCAGCAAATAATTAATCTACTGCATCTTCTACATCATCTGCAATTTTCTCAACAGTAGATTTCTCTCTGCAACTTATAAAAGAAGTTGCTGTAGCTGTTAGTAATCCTGCTGCTAGTAAAAATGTGAATACTTTTTTCATGGTTTGATTTTTTAAATGTTTAATAAATGTACTAAATTTTTAGGGATTATGGTTTACGACCTATTGCCAGTCGATACAATATCTCAATTACGGCAAGTGTAAGTAAAATATGGACTAGGCTTCCTGTAACCTCTCCAAATCCAAAATAGCTAACGAGTCATCCTATAATTAATAGTACAATGGCAAGCCATAGTACCTCACCCATGGTTTTACTTATGTAACCATTTATATTATATAAAATAAATTTATGGATAAAACATTTTTAATTTAAGTTGTTTAACCTGTGTTTAACCCTCTCTGTTAAAGAGGTCCCAACTAGAAGGAGTCTGGGTTTTCGATTATTTTGGCAGCCCGTTCCTTTAATGCTGAACGTTTCTCAGCCGGCATTTTTTCTAACAAACTCATCATCATATTCATACGCTGGTTATTTTTAAAATGTGCTTTTTTATCGTCTAAGAAATTCCAATACAAGCTGTTGAAAGGACAGGCGTCTTCTTCAGTTTTCTTGGATACTTTATAGTGACAGCCTTTACAATAATTGCTCATTTTGTTAATGTAACTTCCGCTGGATACATATGGTTTTGTAGCCACGATGCCACCGTCTGCAAATTGGGACATTCCGCGAGTGTTAGTAATCTCAACCCATTCTATGGCGTCTATATAAATCCCTAAATACCAGTGATCAACTTCGTCTGGATGGCATTGGGTGAGTAGCGCAAAATTACCTGTAATCATTAAGCGTTGTATGTGGTGCGCATAGGCGTGCTCTAAACTTTGTTTTATCGCATGGTGGAGGCAATTCATTTTTGTGTGGGCGGTCCAGTAAAATTCTGGAAGTTTGTTTTGGTTGTCTAGTTTGTTGTATAGGCGATAGCCAGGCATTTCCTTCCAGTAAATACCACGCATATATTCACGCCAACCTACTATTTGGCGTACAAAGCCTTCCACCTGCGAAATATGGATATCATTTTTATGCGCTCGCCAATGCCCAATAACCGAATCAATCACTTCTTTAGGGTGAAGCATTTTACTATTCATAGCAAAGGAAAGCCTGGAGTGGAAGACATACACGTGTTGCGTGTGCATGGCGTCCTGGTAGTCGCCAAAGTGGACCAACAACTTTTTACAGAAATAATGTAATACCGAAAGACCGTCCTCTCGTGATGTAGGCCAACTGAAATTAGTTTCTTTCACTTGTCCAATGGTTGTAACGCCAGCATCTTTTATGCGTTTTACAGTTGCTGAAACGTCCTTTCTAAATCCACGCTCGTGTGGAATTTCATGCTCACCTTTCCATTTGTTACGGTTACTTTTGTCGAAGTTCCATTTACCACCTTCGGGATCTTTGTTGTTTACCATCATGATGTCATGCTTCTTGCGCATGTCACGATAGAAGTACTCCATGACCATTTCTTTTTTACCTTCGTAAAAGTCTTCAAGATCGGTACGTGTGGTAAAGAAATGTTCCGTGTCAAACACTTCGGCTCCTATTTCAATATTTTTACAAAATTCTTTTAGTTGGACATCCAGCCTATATTCGTCGGGGAGTTGGTATTCAAATTGATCGAAGCTATATTTTTCTATGAGATATTCTAAGTTTTTTACGAGATCTTGCTGATTATCTTTATGGTCTAATGGGTAGTAAATCACTTCGTGTCCTCTCTCTTTCAACCATGTAGCAAAATTTTCCATCGCTTCAAAAAAAGCAACTACTTTTTGGATGTGGTGCGTAGTATAATCTGTTTCTTGACGCATTTCTGCTATAAAATAAACAGAGTCTTTATGGGGGCTGTCAAACCACGAGTGTTTATGATTTAATTGATCGCCAAGAATAAGTCTAAGAGTTTTCATCATTGAAATTGAAATTGAGATTGAAATCGAAACTGAATTCTGAGATCAATTTTGTGAAAATTATACAGTGTAAGGTTCCTGAGTGATTTTTAATTTTTGTGAAACAAAAAATTAGCAATTGTATCGATGGGCCTTTCATTTCAACCATACATTAACATATGCTCCGTTGGGATCGTAATTTTCGGCCTGTTTTTCAATATTAAATTTTCGGTCACGCGGATCATTACCAACACCTGAAACATATTGCCAATTTCCCCAATTGCTGTGCACGTCATAATCTATAAATAGACTTTCAAAATAGCTAGCGCCAATTCTCCAATCCTGTTGTAGTTCTTTAGCCCAGAAACTTGCCACGTTTTGCCTGCCACGATTGCTCATCCATCCGGTTTTGGCTAATTCTTTCATATTGGCATTTACAAAATTGTATTTGGTTTTGCCTTCAATCCATTGTTCCTTTATTGCTTCGGAAATTTTCCAATTATATTTTTTTTCCAAAACCCCACCCATTGTAAAAAGTTTATCGCCGTATTTCAGCGATATAAATTTGAAGAAATCTCTCCAAATAAGCTCAAATACTATCCAATGAGTATCTTGATTTTTCTTTACTTGTTTTTCAAATTTTTTGACTTCCCAGTAAATCATTCGTGGTGATATACTTCCGTTAGCTAACCAAGCCGAAAATTTTGAACTGTACTCTGTTCCAATAAGTTCGTTACGAGTTTGTTTGTAGGTAGCTATGTTTTGGGTCTCCCAAATATAGTTTTGAATTCGTTCCCTGCCTGCTGTTTCGCCTCCTTGAAATGGAAAAGCGGTGCGATGGTCTAATTTTGGAGGTTCCAGCCCTAGTGCTTGAAGCGAAGGGATTTTTGTAGTAAACTTCGCTATTTTTTCAGCTGAAATAGAACAGTTTTGCTTTTTTGGACTTTCAGCTAGCTCCCTTACTGAAGTGTATTTCTCACATTTTTTTCTGAATTCTGTAAATACCTTAGGAATCTTACTGAAATCATTATAAGGAATATCCTCAGGATGAAATAAAAACTGATCGTAATATTGGTGCCAAGCAACTTGTTCCGTACTCTTAGATTTTACAGCATTAGTGACTGAAACTTCCTCGCTTGTCCATTCGGTTTGGGAGAAGATATTTTTCACTTCAAAATTTGCTATTAAATTCGGGAAAACAACTTCTGGCTTGTCGTGAAATAGGAATAAGGGAATGGTTAGTGTCGAGAGTTTTTCCTGGAGGTTCGCAATACTTTCTATTAGAAATTGAGCTCGAAATGCACCTGTTTTTGGAAATTCAAATTCAGTTTCGGCATAATGTCTTGGGTCAAAACAGTAGACGGCTATTACGTCACCTTCGGCTTTCATAGCTTCCGCTAAAGGTTTGTTGTCTTCAACCCTTAAATTGTTTCTAAACCAGACTAGTTGTGTCATATACTTTTGTTTTTTCGGCAGCGTTCGCTACAATACACCACTTCATCCCAAATATTTTCCCATTTTTTGCGCCAAGCAAAGGGGCGTTCACACACACGGCAAATTTTAGTAGGAAGATTGGGTTTTTTATGTGCCATGGACTAATCGTTTGGTCGTGCATAGGTTTCTCGCTGTAGCAAACTTGGTAGCGTATATCCGTCAAGTCCGTTTATAGCGAGCGTATTGCCTTTGTCTAACTGAATAAACCCGTCGTCCTGCAGCATTGCTTCTTTGCAGAATAGGTGTTTTATCTTCCCAATAATTAGCAGGCATTCGTTTTCTTTAATACAATACTCATTTACATACTCACACGCTATTTGGACTGGAGAGCCTGTTACAAAGGGTGCAAAAAATTTTTCCTTATATTCTGAAACCAGCTGTGTTTTGTCAAATTCTGAAATACTACCGTCATATTTGGCACTCGTATGATGGGCATCTTTAATAATATCCTTGTGGACGTGATTGACAGTGAAGACCCCTGTTTTCTTCAAATTGTCATATGTATTTCTGGACACGGTAGTGGGACGTAGAATAAAACCCAATAACGGCGGATTACTTCCCAAATGAAGTACACTACTAAAAATGGCTACATTTTCGATGCCGTCTTTAGACCTTGTTGCGATGAGGTTGGCAGATTTATATCCTGTGCAACTATTAATTAAGTTGATTCGGTGCAGTTTTTCTAATTGATCAATGGCGTTATTACTGAAATGTTTCATTGGTTAAAAGTAAACTTTGTCTATCAAAAGGCTTTAAAGATTAAACAAAATTTAACTTACTATCTTTCGCTTCTAAATGAATACCATGAATATAAAAAAGGCATTTGAGACAAATAAAAAAACGTGGGAACAAAAAGTAGCCATACACGCACAGAGTGATTTCTATTTTTTAGAAGAATTTAAAAAGGGAAAATCTTCATTAAACCTATTTGAATTGGAAGCGTTGGGCGATGTGTCTGGAAAAAGTATGTTGCACTTACAATGTCATTTTGGACAAGATACACTTAGCTGGAGTAGGATGGGAGCTACATGTACAGGGGTCGATATTTCTGAAGAAGGAGTAAAGTTAGCTCAATCTTTAAATAAAGAATTACAGTTAGATGCCAATTTTGTATGCTGTAATGTTTTGGAGACTTCTCAACATATTTCTGAAACCTTTGATATTGTTTTTACAAGCTACGGAACCATTGGCTGGTTGCCAGATTTAAAACCTTGGGCACAGATGATTGCTGAACGCTTGAAACCTGGCGGTGTTTTTTATATAGTAGAATTTCACCCCATCCCTTGGATGTTCGATTATACCGTTTCGCCACCTAAGTTAACATACGGTTATCAGCAAAAAGAAGCTATTTACGAAGAATACCAAGGTACTTACGCCAATACAAATTCTAAGATGATTAGCAAAGAATATGGCTGGAACCATAGTTTGGGAGAAGTAATTACATGCCTAGCTACCGCAGGACTTACCATTGAGTTTCTAAGAGAACACGCTGTTTCGCCGTATGCTATATTTCCTAATTTGGAAAAGAATGCTGAAGGTTTGTTTGAAATGTCCGGTGGATTGTACCCGCTTTTGTTTGAGATAAAAGCAATAAAGAAATAAAAAAAACCTGACGAGTTTTGAAAACGGTCAGGTTTATAAAATATATTAATTATTAACGCTTAGTGTGCAGCGTCTTTCAATAGCTCTGGAAATTTTTTCTGAAACCTTCTTAGTCTAGGAACAGACACATTTTGAATATATCCATGATTTGGGTTAAGGCGTTCAAAATCCTGGTGATAGGCTTCTCCTATCCAAAACTTTTGGAAAGGTACTACCTGTGCGGCTACCTTGCCTTCCCCTAACTCTTTTTCAAGTTCTGCAACTTTGGTTTCGATAATCTTTTTCTGCGCATCATTCTGATAAAAAATAATAGAACGATACTGTGAGCCGTTATCTGGTCCTTGGCCATTTACTTGTGTGATATTTTGTGAGCCAAAATATACATCCACTAATTGCTTAAAGCTTACAATAGTTGGATTATAGATAATCTCTACAGCTTCTGCGTGACCTGTACGTCCTGTGTTACTGGCTTCGTATGTAGGATTTTCAGTATGCCCACCGCTATATCCAGAAATTGATTCTTCCACACCCTTTACACTTTCGTAAATTGCTTCTACACACCAAAAACATCCACTTGCGAAGTACGCTTTTTCTAAACCATTTTCGGCAGGGATTTCTACAGGTTTTTGTGTGTTTTGAGCTTGTGTCTCGTCTTTCTTGTTGCCTTCGTTGCTGGATTGGCAAGAGGCTTGCATGATAAGTGCTATGAATACGAATGCAATAGAAAATATTTTTTTCATAATAATTTTTATTTTTTCTGTTGGTCGGTTATATCCCGAATACTTTCACTTAAGGTAATAAAAAAAGCCTTCACGTAGTGTGAAGGCTTTGTTATAGTTTGTACTCGACTCGCTTGGGAGTAGAAGGCTTATTTTATTTTTTTGAACAATTCGTTCATTTTTTCCTGTTCTTCAGTTGCCAATTCTGGATCTACCAAAATACGACCACTATGCTCATCTGTAATAATTTTTTTACGAGAGGCAATTTCCATTTGCACTTGTGGTGGGATGGTAAAGAAAGAACCTCCAGAAGCACCGCGTTCTACAGCTACAACGGCTAAGCCATTTTTTACATTGGTTCTAATACGCTTATATGCTTTTACCAAACGTTCTTCAATCTTCTTTTCGAATTTTTCAGACTCTTTGATTAATGCTTTTTCCTCTTTCTCGGTTTCTGCCAGAATTTCATTTAATTCGCCTTGCTTGTGTTTCAAGTGATCCTGACGACCGCCTAATCTAGATTGAGTCTCCTCGATTACGGCATTTTTCTGTTCGATCTGTGCCTTGAACTCTTTGATGTGCTTATCGGATAACTGAATTTCCAATTCTTGAAATTCAACCTCCTTGCTCAACGAGTTAAACTCACGATTGTTACGCACGTTATCTTGCTGAGACGTGTATTTTTTGATTAAGGACTTTGATTCTTCAATCCCGTTCTTTTTTTCTTTGATGTTATCTTCAATAACTTCAAGTTCTGCTTTCAACTTGTCCAGACGGGTGTTCATTCCGGCAACTTCGTCTTCAAGATCTTCAACTTCCAAAGGTAATTCCCCGCGTACGTTTCTAATTTCATCTACGCGAGAATCAATTAATTGTAAATCGTAAAGGGCTCTTAACTTCTCTTCTACAGTAGTTTCTGTTTTTGTGGCCATAAATTAAAAATAGCTAATAGGATTGGTGTTTGTTTGTGATAAAACGACTGCAAAATTAGTGATTTTTTTTGTAAGAATAGCAACTAAAAGGTCTTTTGTGTATTGTTCACTTTCATAATGCCCCACATCACAGAGTAAAATCTGGTTTTCAGCCTGAAAAAAGTCGTGGTACTTAAAATCTGCAGATACAAAAGCATCGGCTCCTTGCGCTTTTGCCGCTTTAATGGCAAAACTGCCACTTCCCCCCAAAACTGCTACTTTTTTTATTGTTTTATTTGTTAGGGCGGAATGTTTTACACATCCAGTTTTAAATTTTGATTTTACGGTTGAAAGGAATTCTTTTTCTGAAACAGCTTCAGTAATTTCTCCTATCATCCCCATTCCTAACTGTTGGTGTGAATTTTCAAGCGTTGTAATTTCGTAAGCAACTTCTTCGTATGGATGAGAGTTAAAAAGGGTTCTCAAGATATTAGCTTGTAAATGCTTCGGAAATGTGACACTTAATTGGCTTTCGGTTTCAAAGTGAAGTTCTCCTATTTTACCAACTTTTGGAGTGCTTCCGTCTTCTCCTTTAAAACTTCCTTGCCCTTCTGTAGTAAAACTGCAGTGACTATAATTGCCAATAGTTCCAGCGCCTGTTTCAAAAAGTGCATTCCGCACCAATTCAGTATTGCTAGAAGGCACATACGTGGTTAGTTTTTGAATTGTTTGCGATTTTGGCACTAATATTTTTCGGTTTTGTAATCCTAATACGTCACATATTTTAGCATTTACCCCGTTCCAGGAATTATCCAGAGCGGTATGAATAGCAAAAATGGAAATATCGTTTTTAATAGCTTTTTGTACCGTGCGCTCTACATAGGTTTTGCCTGTAAGGTTTTTTAATCCTGAAAATATAATGGGATGAAAGCTTACAATTAAATTACAATTGTTTTCTATGGCCTCATCCACAACGGCTTCTAAGGTGTCCAGAGTTACCAAAACACCAGATACTTTGCTAGTTGCGTCGCCCACTAACAATCCGGTATTGTCAAAATCCTCGGCATAGTGAAGCGGGGCATAGTCATTCAAAATAGTAATAACATCTTGTACGGTCATTTTAAAATAGTTTTAAGCAATTAAATTGTAACAACTTCATCAATCTTATCCCCATCTTTTAAAAGGGGGCTAATGTTAAGGAATCTAAACTTAGAAAATAGTGGAGTAAAGATAACAGTTTCTCAATTTTAAGCATATTTACACCAACAAACTTATCTTTACACTTTATTTTTCTATGAAGCTACTGCGAAAATTATTGTTTCCCTTTTCCATTTTGTATGGCTGGATTACAGGTTTTCGGAATTTTTTATACCACCATGGTATCTTGGAAAGCAGGGAGTATAAAACGCCTTTGGTGTGCGTTGGTAATCTTTCGGTAGGTGGAACGGGCAAATCGCCTATGATTGAATACCTCATTTCGTTTCTAAAAGACGACTACCGCATTGCCGTGTTAAGCCGTGGTTACAAAAGAGAAACCAACGGGTTTCTAGAAGTTAGTGAAAACCATACCGCTATTCAAGTAGGGGATGAGCCACTTCAGTTTAAGAAAAAGTATCCGGAAGTTACCGTTGCTGTTTGTGCAGATAGAAGGACAGGGATTGAAAAACTGCAAGAGCAGGCGGATGTAATTTTGCTGGATGATGCTTTTCAGCATAGAAAAGTGAAGGCAGCTCTAACTATTTTGTTGACACCATTTCACGATTTATTTATTGAAGATTATATGTTGCCTGCGGGTAATTTACGCGAGCCCAGGAGTGGTTCCAAAAGAGCAGATTGTTTGGTGGTAACGAAATGTCCGCCACGAGTTCCGTATGCAAAATTGCAGGAAATTGAGTTGCGAATGCCTATGTATCAGCATCAGAAGCTTTATTTTTCTACTATTGGCTATGCTTCACAGCTTTTTAATGCTTCGGAAAGTTTACCGCTAAAATATTTGCAGGACAAGCCTTTCACCCTAGTAACGGGAATTGCAGATCCTTCTCCTTTGGTGGGTTTTTTAACTGAAAGCAACTTCAGTTTTACCCACGAGAAATTTCCGGATCATCATAATTTTTCTTTAACCGAAATAGAAAAACTGAAACAAAAAGAAATTATAATTACTACCGAAAAAGATTTTATGCGTTTACAGAGTACAATTGAAAAATTTGCAATGTATTATCTGCCTATTGAAACCGTAATTTTAAAAGAACAGGCCACGTTTTTTGAAGATTTTGTAAGAAAGTCAATCGATAAAAAGCGGTTGGGTTAAAGATATAAAGCCAAGAAATTCTGGGATTGTATTCTTACTTAGGCATTGGCATCTTTCTGCCCTCTAGCGTTTTGTGGATTTTTTCAAAAAATTCTTCCGTCTTAAATGGTTTCGGTATAATCTCATTGAAACCTGCTCTGTAGAAATCGTCTAGATTTTCATCTATAGTTACTGCTGTAAGTGCGATTATTGGTAGGTCTTTGTCGAATTCTCTAATCTTTTGTGTAGCCTCTATACCACTAATGCCTGGCATATGAATATCCATTAAAATAACGTCGAACTTTTTTTCTTTTGTCATTTTTACCGCGTCCATACCATTGTCTGCCACTTCACAAACCATTTTATTTTTCTCCAAGATTTTTTTGGTAATCATTTGGTTTATCTTGTTGTCCTCGACCACTAATACTTGCTTATTTTCGAGTGAAGCATAGTCTATCTCATACGCTGCATTTCGTGGATTGTTCTCTTCCTGGAATTCTTCGGAAACATTAAAGTTGATATTAAACCAAAATTTAGATCCTTTTCCTAGCTGACTTTCCAAATGAATCTTACTTCCCATGAGTTCTAATAGATTTTTTACAATGGAAAGTCCAAGACCAGTGCCTCCAAACTTCCTGTTAATTTGCAAAGATGCCTGAGAAAAAGTTTCGAAAATACTCTTTTGTTTTTTCTTTGAAATCCCAACGCCGTTATCCTCAACTTCAATAAGCAGTTTTATCTTAGAGGAGTTATTATCCAATTTTAAAACCCGAACTACAACCTCGCCGTTTTGAGTAAATTTTACTGAGTTTCCAATTAAATTTATCAAAATCTGTGATAGCTTCAAAGGATCTCCCATTAATTTGGTTGGAATGTTGTCGTCATACTCCAATCGTAATGTGTTTTTACGATCCACAGCAGATTTTTTAAGTGCAATTAGCACATCATTGATGCGCTTTTTTAAAGAGAAGCTGGTTTTTTCAATTTCAACTTTATTGGCTTCTAATTTGTTTAAGTCTAAGATGTTGTTGATGAGTGATAGTAAGTATTCTCCTGAAAATTTTAAGGAGTTTAAGTGCTCTTTTTGCTCTTCTTTTGGATCTTCTTCGAGCAACAAATGCGTAAGTCCGGTCACAGCATATAATGGCGTACGTAGCTCGTGGGTAATGGTACTAAGAAATTGTGCTTTTGCCAAAGATGCTTTCTCTGCTTTTTCTTTGGCGCTTTGCATCTCTACATTTTTATCTTGTAGTAAGTTGTTTGCTTTTGCTCTTAGATTGTTGTTTTTATAGAGTGACAGGGTGAGTAGTGACAGGATAATAATTAATGCAATACTAAGTCCCGTCGTCATTTTATTAAGATTCAATGATCTGGCTTGTGCATCAATTTCGGACTGCTTATTTTCTATAATTTGTTTGAAGTTTCCAACACTACTTTCTGCGTCTACGCCTCTGGAAATGGCTTGCGAATAAATCTGGTTTATAGAATCATTGAGCTGAAGATATCGCTCTAGCATATTTTCAGCTTCCTCCGTATTTCCGTCTCTTAGGGCGATTTGAGAACCTGTTTTATAGCTTTCGGCACTTAATTTTGAATAGCCTCGCGCTATTATGATACGCTCTGCATTTGCAATAGATGTTTTTGCTTGTCCAAAAGCATCTCTAATTTCTTCATCTGAAACATTAAGTAACGCCTGAGCCTTGTTTATTTCTGCAACGGCTTCTTGGTATTTTATATCTTCCACTCTAAATATGGGAAGACACGCATTAAAGTAATTGATTGCTTTTTTATAGTTTTTACGTTTCAACTCCAGAATTCCAAATCCAAGAATAACATTGGCTTGTCCCAGTTCGTTATTTTGAGCAACATAAAGCTTGTCTGCTTTTTCAAGATAATCTTCAGCTAGAGCGTACTCATAATTTCGGGTTAATATGAGTCCAAAGAGGCTATAGGTATACGCTTTAACTTGCGTACTGGTTTTTTCATTTACATAGGTTAAAGCCGTGTCCATTTCAGACTTTGCTTTCCCGTAATTCTGAATATAATAACTAAGCTCTGCCATACGGAGCTTTGAATCCAACTTCAATTCTAGAAAATTACCCTCATTAATTTTCTTATCAGCTTTAATGAGTTTTAGGATAGCACTTTCAAATTCTTGTTTCGAAATTTCGTCCGTGGCTTCTTGATGCAATTTTTTTATTGCCGAAATAGAATCAGTACGGGTTTGTTGTGAAGACACAACAAAAAACGTAAAAAAGCATAAAGTAGTAAGCAGTAGCTTTGTATTTTTATATAGCAAACTTCGCATTAAGTAGGAATACTTTGGCATTAAATATACTTATTTCCTTGAAACATGAAGGATTAAATCTACTATTCTTGATGAATAGCCCACTTCATTATCATACCAGCCAATAATTTTCACCATAGTGCCTATTACTGAAGTCATTCCAGCATCGAAAATACAAGAATGCGTATTGCCTACAATATCTATTGAGACAATAGGATCTTCGGTATATTGAAGAATTCCTTTGAGATCCCTTTCTGAAGCTTCTTTGAAAGCCTGATTAATAGTTTCAATAGAAACTTCTTTTGTAACATTCAACGTAATGTCGCATAAAGAACCATTGGGAACAGGAACTCTTATGCCACAACCTCCAATAAAATTAGAAAGATGTGGGAAAATTTTTGTCAAAGCTTTTGCAGCGCCTGTTGTGGTAGGTACAATTGATTGTCCCGCCGCACGTGCTCTTCGCAAATCACGATGGGGTTGGTCGTGTAAGCTTTGGTCTGTGGTGTAACTATGTACGGTAGTAATGTATGCTTGTTTAATGCCGCATAATTTATCTATCACCTGAAGCATAGGAGCGGCATTATTTGTGGTACAAGACGCATTGGAAATTATAGTATCTTCAGCAGTAATTACAGACTCGTTCACTCCAAAGACAACTGTTTTAATACTGTCTTCTAAAGGGGGAACCGATAAAATTACTTTTTTGACGTTGCCTTGCAGATGCTTTTGTAGCTGTATTTTCTCTTTGAATTTTCCAGTAGCTTCAATTACTATTTCAGCATCTAGCCAGTCTATATTGGCTATATTTTTCTCTGCTGAAAAGTAAATTTCATTTCCAGCGACTATAATGCCATTTGAAGTAATTTCAATAGGTTCTTTTAAAACACCGTGAATGCTATCATACTTTAAGAGGTGTGCTAAGGTTTTGGTGTCTGCAATATCGTTCACCTTTACCAATTCAATATCTGGATGATGCAATAAACTGCGGAAGAGTGTGCGGCCTATACGTCCAAAACCGTTAATGCCAACTTTAATTTTTGCTGCCATTGTTGTTTTAAATTACGTTAAGTGCTTTTGAGCTTTGTAGGAAGACCGAACCAAAGGGCCACTTTCCACGTGTCGGAAACCCATTTCTAAACCAATAGTTTCATATTTTTTGAACTGCTCTGGTGTGATAAATTCTTTTACAGGAAGGTGTTTTTTAGAGGGTTGAAGATATTGACCAATTGTTACAATGTCTAGATGTACACTTCTTAAATCTTCCATCGTTTGCAAAACTTCCTCTTCTTTTTCGCCTAGTCCAAGCATAATTCCGCTTTTTGTGCGGGTAATACCTTCAGCTTTCAAATACCGAAGTACTTCAAGGCTACGTTCATATTTTGCTTGTATGCGCACTTCACGGGTGAGACGCTTAACAGTTTCCATATTGTGTGATACTACCTCTGGGGCTACTTCAATAATGCGGTCTATATGTTTTGTAACACCTTGAAAGTCTGGAATAAGAGTTTCCAAAGTGGTTTCTGGATTCATACGGCGAATTGCCTTCACGGTTTCGGCCCAAATAATGGAACCCATATCCTTTAAATCGTCACGATCTACAGAGGTAACTACGGCATGTTTAATTTCCATTAACTTAATAGAGCGGGCAACCTTTTCGGGCTCGTCCCAATCTATGGTTTCGGGTCTGCCGGTTTTTACACCGCAAAAGCCACAAGAACGCGTACACACATTCCCTAAAATCATAAACGTTGCCGTTCCTTCTGTCCAGCATTCGCCCATATTAGGGCAGCTTCCAGAGGTGCAAATAGTATGAAGATCGTACTTATCTACCAAACCACGTAGTTCCGTGTATTTTCTGCCAGTTGGTAACTTTACACGAAGCCATTTGGGCTTTGGGGTAGGTCTTGTAGGTGTTAAGGTTTCTGTGCTCATAGTATAGGACAAAGATACAATTTTATAAATTCTAAGTAGAAAGTTCTAACGTCAAGATTGTCTATGGTTACATTATGTATTGTGATAGGTTTCTGTCTGGAATATTAAAAGATTCCGAAACCTGATGACGACGAGGATACTACTGCTTCGCTACCTTAGTTTTTTAGTAAGCTTTTTAAAGTAAACTATTTGATTTAATGATTTCCGCCAGAAGTTTTCTGGCTCTTAACAATCGTACTTTTACATTGTTTAAAGGTTCTTCAAGATTTTCGGAAATTTCGTTATAGGACATTTCCTGAAAATACCTCAGGTTTATAACGTCTTGATAATGGGGTTTTAACTGCTTGATAAAGCGTAATAATTCGGCTAAATTCTGCTCTGTAATGAGCTTGTCTTCGGCAGTAGGTGCGTGATCGGGAATTTTCCTGAATAACTCCTCGCTTGTGTCGGCAGTTTTAGAAAAAATGGAAGTGCTTTTCTTTCTATGCCGGTCTATTTGAATATTCTTGGAGATGGTAGTGAGCCAGGTGCCAAAGGTATAGGACGAATTATATGTGTCCAGTTTGTCGAACGCTTTGCTGAAGGTTTCTATGGTGATTTCTTCGGCTTCGTACTCGTTATGGATCCTTTTTAATTGAAACCCATACACTTGATTCCAATAGTGATGTAGTAAAAAATTGAACGCTCCTTGTTTGCCATTTTTAGCACTTTCTATCTTTTCTTGGATGTATTCTTCAGTTATTTCCAACGGGTGGGTTTTGCGCTACTATTAAAAATAAAGATACTTAATTGCACCCAAATTAAAAACAATTCTAAAAAAGGGATGAAAGGAATGAGGTTGTTTTCTTTTAGTTTTTGTGCTGCTTTACCCATAATAATATACTGCACCAACAATCTAAATGCCAAAATTAAAAGTGTTATTTTCCAAGAGGTCAGCGCAAAACAAACAGGAAGCAGTAGCCAAAATAGGAGGTTGGTTGCATAGTAAAGTCCAAGCGCAATTTTGTGTTTTGGCTTATAGAATTTTGCCGTTGTTATATGGCGTCTCTTTTGAGTAATCCAACTTTTAAAGGTTGTTTTGGGTTTTGAGATGGTAAAACTTTCTTCGGAATAGCAGATAGCTGTATTTTTAGAGGTGGCAGTTTCGTTTACAAACAAATCATCATCTCCAGAAGGAAGTTGTATGTGGCTCATAAAGCCATTATTGTCGTAATATAACTTGCTGGTATAGGCCAGATTTCTGCCCACACCCATATAAGGTATTCCAGCTTTTGCATATGCAAAGTATTGTATGGCAGTTAGTAATGTCTCAAACCGGATAAGACTATTAAGCATGCTCTTGTGTTTTTGATACGCCCCGTAGCCTAGTACTATTTGTGTGTTCGTGTCAAGCAGACCACTCATTTCTCGAAGCCACTGGTTTGATGCAGGTTTGCAGTCGGCATCCGTGAAGAGCATTCTTTTGTTCAAAGATTTTTTTATGCCTAATGTGAGCGCATATTTTTTATTACCCCAAAAAGCTTCATTATTTTTCACATTTACCAACTTTACTCTAGCATCATTTTTGGCAATTTGTTCCATAATGTCAAACGTGTTGTCGCTTGAAGCATCATTAATTAAAATAAGTTCAAAATCTGGATACTCTTGGGAAAGGATAAAAGGTATATTTTCTGAAAGATTTTCAGCTTCATTTTTAGCACATATGATTACTGAAACGGGATAGCATTTCTTCGATACGATTTCAGAAGGTGAGGCAAAAGCAAATTTTGAAAATAGCAAATAATAGCAACAATTAATAAGGGCAATACT